>CAVGRN010000015.1:0-46919 GCA_963631545.1 Paludibacteraceae bacterium
TTCAAGGAACTGGGAATCGATTTTTGATTTGGGTGAATCTTTGCCAAAGTCAGGTAATTTATTCTCTGGCACTTTTGATGGTTTCGTCGTTACAATTGCAAATGGTTTCGGTTGTACGACGGACGTGGTGATGAGAGGTAGAGAAAAATTTTCTTTTATCGGTTTTCTGAAATAAAAGAAACGAACCAGTGGGCAACGGGCGAAACCTTAAAAAAGGCGGTAGCTCGCCCCACATTTTTTTAACTTTTAAAATTCCATTTTTATGAATGATTTCGATGCTTTGCACACCTACAAAGTGAACGAGGTGATGCGTTTAACGGCGGCTACCGAGGACGAGAGGGTCGCTGAGGCTAACAGGATAATCCGCGGCAGGTATGTTGGAAAAGAATACCAGCTCAAAGAGGTGGAGCGAGTCTACGAAGAGGATGACTGGGGGGGAGTCGCGGCGGACGGTGATTTGGTCTACGAGTACGAGGGTGAGGTCGTGTTCGGGGAAGAGGAACAGGCGGAGACATCGGTACGGGATGCAGGGGGTGGAAACTTTATGGTCACCTTTTACTTATCCATAGAGTCGGCGTTCAGTGCCATATTCACGGAAAATTACACCGACAACGAAAGCAACGCCGAGGACGAGGGGTGGAATCTGAAATACACACTGAGGGACTGCGCTGACACGTTGGCGGAAAAGGCTGGCTTCTGGGATAAAACCGAGGAGGTGGCGTGGACCGCGTGAAAGGTCGGGGAAAATTCCCCGCCTTTTCGCTTGGTCTTTATCGTTTCTTTGCCTTATATTTGCGGCGAAGTTTTAAAAGTTAATACAAACATTTCTCCGTTCCTCCTTGTGAAAGGCGGTCGGGGGGAGTCCTTGGGGAATGCCCGAGGACTTTTTTTGTTTTTCCGCCTTTATTCCTATATTTGCCTGTCTAACATTGGGAAGGTAAAATGAAAGAGATTCAAATTGACTTTATCGGCATCGCCAGAAGCGAGGCGAAGAGGAAAGGGCTGCGGCTGAAAGACGTCGCGGCAAGGTTGGGTATTTCCTATCCCGCGCTGCACGCCCTGTTGCAGGGCAAGCCGACTTTCGCTGGCATTGAGAGGGTCGCGGACGCGATAGGAATTGACCCCCTGGACTTCTTCCGTGCGGAGGAGGCGCGTCAGTTCGTCGCCCTTGTTTCGTACCGAGGGGTGCCGTTCCGTTTCAACACGATGGCGCAACTTGAAACGCAGCTGATGGTTTGGCGCGACTTGGAGGAAAGGGAGATAGCGGATGCCGAGATTCGGGACGAGTGAGCGTTCCGCCCCCGTCCGCCCCTGTCTGGTTGTGGCATAAAAAAAGTGCGCCGCCTCACGGTGACGCACTTTCAATATAAATGAAAAAATTAGAAAGCAGTTCTGTCTGCCACGTCTGGCTTCAAGAATATCGCTCGCATCGCTGGTGGGAACGACAGGCTCTGCGACAAAACCCGTGTACACGAGCGGCGGAAGCATCGCCGCCTGCTCCACCTACATTGGCGGCACCGCGGTGACGCTTAACGGAACGGGCAAGGGGGCGAGCACCGCATCTTTATACGCACCCACCACCGCCGGGACGGCTGGCTACCTGCTCCAATCCAACGGAAGCGGCGCGCCGACGTGGAAAAGCAACACGCGGACAACCGCAGCGGTCGCCGCCGACACCACGCCAACCGACGCGTCCGTTACAATGTACCAAGGAACTGCAACCTGCACGCTCACGCTAACTAACACGCTCGCAAATGCAATCGGTGAGGGAAACGACATCGTCTGCTTCGTCAGAGACGCGACCGCAAACAAACTAACCGTCCGCTACCATTTGGGCGTGGGAGAGTCATTTTACGGAAGCGTGACGGTGCAGACGGGGAAGTGCGTGCGGCTCGTGGCGGTGGGCGGCGCGTGGTGTCTGCAAGTGTAGTTTCCCTTATGTTGATGCGAAAAGTATGCGCAATCACGGATTTTTACTACCTTTGCAAAGTCGGACTTGGGACGGCAGTTCCGTGCGTCTTTGTTGCTGGTTTGTTGCTCGCGTTTCTCAGTCCGTCTGCCATTATGTTGATTGGCAGTGAGTTATAAAGGAATGAATAATTATGGCGGACAAAAACATAATGGGCGTCAAGCAGCGTTTCGGCATTATTGGGTCAGACCCGGCGTTGGACCACGCCATAAACGTGGCAGTGCAGGTGGCTGGTACCGACTTGTCTGTGCTTGTTACGGGCGAGAGTGGTGTCGGTAAGGAGCGTTTCCCGCAGATTATACACGAGTATAGCGCACGGAAGCATTTCCCGTGCATTGCGGTGAACTGTGGCGCCATCCCCGAGGGAACGATCGACTCCGAGCTTTTCGGCCACGAGAAGGGTTCGTTCACAGGCGCCATCGCCGAGCGGAAGGGCTATTTTGAGGAGGCAGACAAAGGCACCATCTTCTTAGACGAGGTGGGCGAGCTGCCGCTGACCACGCAGGTGCGCTTGCTCCGTGTGCTTGAGACGGGCGAGTTCATCAAAGTGGGTTCGTCGAAGGTGCAGAAGTGCGATGTCCGGGTGGTGGCTGCCACCAACCTTGATATGCAGAAGGCCATTGCCGAGGGGCGTTTCCGCGAAGACCTCTACTATCGCCTTTGCTCCGTCCCTATCGCCGTCCCGCCATTGCGAAACCGCGGAACGGACATCTACCTGCTGTTCCGCAAGTTCGCGGTAGATTTTTCGGAGAAATACAAAATGCCTCCCGTTAGTTTGACGGACGAGGCGCGCCAACTCCTGATGCGCTACCCTTGGCCCGGCAACGTGCGTCAATTGAAGAACGTGACGGAGCAGATCTCCGTGTTGGAAACCACTCGTGAAGTTACTAAGGATGTGCTGCTCAACTACCTGCCTTCGCGCAGCGAGTCGAGCCTGCCCGTGCTGGCCTCGTCGGCGGCGTCTGCAGACAAGTCGTTTAACAACGAGCGGGAGATTCTCTATCAAGTGCTGTTCGATATGAAGAAGGATGTGAACGACCTCAAGAAGTTGGTGAACGATATGATCCGCAGCGGAAAGGTGGACGTGTCTCACCTCCCGACGGCGGAACTGCAATCTGTCTTTCAAAAGGATTATGCGGAGATAGTGAACGATTCGTTCGGCAAGCAAGTCGATACGATAGATGATGCATACAGTAGTGCGCCGATGCCTGCCAACAGAGAGGATGTCATCGAGGCTGCGGCGGAGGTCAAGGAGCCACTGTCGTTGGAGGAGGCGGAGAAGGAGATGATACGAAAGGCGTTGGAGCGCAATAATAACAAGAGGAAAAACGCGGCGCAGGAGCTGAACATCTCCGAGCGCACACTATACAGGAAGATAAAGGAGTATGGTTTGGATTGATAAATTGATGCAGGCAGATGGCAGACGCAGGGCGAAGGGGTTCTATTCCCTCCTCGTGTTGTGTTTGTTGCTGTGTGTGGCGTCGTGCCGCATATCGTACAAGTTCAATGGGTCGTCTATCGACTACACGAAGATAAAAACCATCTCCATTGAGGATTTCCCGAACCACGCGCCGTTAGTCTACGCCACGTTATCGTCCGACTTTTCGGAGGGGTTGAAAGACGAGTTCTCGTCAAAAACCTCGTTGAAGATGGTGGAGATGGATGGCGATTTGCAGTTGTCTGGCGAGATTTCAGGCTATAACGTGATATCCTCGGGTGTCAACTCTGCCGGACAGGCGGCGGAGTCGAGGTTGCAGATGACCGTCAGGGTGAAATTCGTCAATAAGGTGAACACCACCGAGAGTTTCGACAAGACATTCTCCGCATATCAGATGTTCTCTAACGAGTACACGATAGATCAGGTGCAAGCCGAACTCAACGAGCAGTTGATGGACGACATCATCAACCAGATTTTTAACGCCACCGTGGCTAATTGGTAGAAGAGGAAGATGACGCAGCAGGATATAGAGGAGATGTTACGGTCGCCCGAGCAGATTGCGCCGCGGATGATTCCCGAGTTGCACGAGTTCCTGCGGGAGTTCCCATACGCGCAGTCGTTCCGTATGCTCTACTTGCGGGCGTTGCGCAATGCGAGCGATTTCCGCTACGATGCGGAGTTGCCGCTCACGTCCCTCTATGCGGCAGACCGCGTGGCATTGGCGGAACTGATGCGGAAAGAACCAGTTGCGGTGAGTGTGCCGACGCCGGCCGTCCACCAACCAGTCCCTTCGGAAAAAGAAGTGAAAAATACACTTTCCAATCAGGAAAAGTACGAAGAAAAAGCAGAGAAGAACACGGCGAATGGCGGTTCGCCTATCTTGGATATCGTGGCAGAATTGGAACAATTAGCGCCGGCCAAGTCTGCTCCGACAAAAAAAACGAATAAAAAACACGACAGCATCATCGACAATTTTTTGAAGGAGGATGACCATAAGCCAATTCGTGTAACGGAAGATCAACATTCAGACAATCAGGAAATTGAAGATAAAACGAAAGGGCAGGGTAGCGACCAGTTCTACACAGAGACATTGGCAAAAATCTACATCAAACAAAAAAAATACGAGCAGGCGGTTAAAATATTTCAGAAATTGGTGCAGAAAAATCCAGGAAAAAGTGTTTACTTTGCAGACCAAATAAGATTCTTTGAAAGACTTATAGAGAATTTATAACCAATTTTTTTCAGTCATGGTTTATACATTGATTACGATTATCGTTGTGTTGGCTTCTATCCTATTGGTAGGTATCGTTTTGGTACAGAACTCTAAAGGTGGAGGTTTGGCATCTTCTTTCCAATCTCAAAATCAGATTATGGGAGTGAAGAAAACAACTGATTTCGTTGAGAAAGCGACATGGGTGTTGGTTTCTGTGGTAGTGGTGTTGAGTATTGCAAGTGCTGCGTTCTACCCAAGAGAAACCGCAGGGGTTGATTCACAGTTGAAAGGGCAAGTGGAGCAGATGCTCCCTTCCGAGAACGCCCAGGAGTAATTTTTGAGTCGTAAAGTCAAGGGAAGTCGGATTTGTCTGACTTCCCTTTTTCTTGTTCCTTGTTTGAATTTTTTCTTTTATATTTGCGGAAAGGGAGGGATTTTGTCTTAACCCAAATCGGTCGGCTGGTCGACAAAATTTAGCATTACGTTCGTTATGAAGCATTTTCTGTCTTTGTTGTCATTCCTCATTCTTTTGATCTCCACGCAGGCGGTCTTCGCAGGTTGTTACACGGCGGATGATGTCGATTTGAGTTTCATCAACGACACGTCGGAGCGTTACGTCCTTGATGAGGTAGGGTGCATTGACGGGGATTCCGTCGTTGCGATCGACTCAATGCTTGATGGGCTGTGGCAGGCCAAAGAGGTGTTGGCGGCGGTTGTAGTGGTAGACACGATTTGCGGAGAACAGGTGTCAAATTTCCTTGAAAACATATTTGCATTGTTGAATGGCGCGGACAACTCGCTACTCTTTGTGCTTGTAACGGGCAACCAACATCTGTACATCCAACGAAGTGGTGATTTGGAGTCGGTTCTTAAATCGTCGACCCTTATGCGTGTGAAAACGGATAAGAATGGATATTTCGCCCGTGGCGACTGGAGCGGTGGACTGACAAAGGGTGTGCGTGAGGTTTGCGATATCGTCATAAAACAGATGCCAGAGGTGGAGTCGGAGTCAGACTCAGAGCCGGAGCTGTACGGCTGGTGGGAGTCTTTCTTTGATAACTTCTTGTTCTACTATTTCTGCATACTTTTCTGCTGGGCAGTGATAGGCGGAGCACTCGGTTTTGTGTATATCCTTTATACGTTGATTAAGAAATGAGATTTGCATTGTCAGCCATACTCCTCGTTGTTTCCCAAATTGCGATTTGGGCGGGGGTGTATGCGCCCAAGGATGTGCCGATTGCACGCTACCAAGATGCCTCGCACTATGTGTGCGACCCCGATGCGCTGATTGCCGCAGACTCTGTTGCGGTGATGGACTCTCTGCTGCTGCATTTGGAACAGCAGACGGGCGTACAGACACTCGTGGTGGTTGTGGAGGCTATAGAAGACGGAGACTGCTACCAGTTTGCGCAAGATTTGGGCGGTATGCACGGAGTGGGGCAGAAGGATAAAAACAACGGATTAGTGATTGTACTCTCCACGGAAGACCGTTGCGTGTTTATGGCTACAGGAACAGGACTTGAAGCCGATTTGCCCGACGCCATCTGCAAACGCATTCAGGAGGGGTATATGAACGAACACTTCTCTGGCGATGAGTGGACGGAGGGTCTCACCGCCGGCGTGCGTGCCACTTGCAGTTTCTTGGAAGGGGAAATCACTGCGGACGATATGCCTTCTGATTCGTTCGATTGGCAATCACTGCTTGTCGTTGCGGGAATCTTGCTGCTTTCGTTCTTCAGTATGATTCGCAATTTAATTCCACCTAAATGCCCGAAATGCAAAAAGTGGCCGATGAAGAAGTATGACAAGGGCCAGTACAAATGTCCGAAGTGTGGTTGCGTTGTTGACCGCAATAAAGGCAACGATGATGATTCGGAACAGTATTCGGGAGACTCTGGCACGATATTTCATGGCGGATTCTCGGATAGCGACTCTTTGGGCGATAGCTTCGGCGGCGGCATTTTCGGCGGCGGTGGAGCAGGTTCGAAATTTTAATCCAATGTGGTTCCCTATAGATAACTAAGTATGCGGTTCATTTATACGATATTTCTTTTCTTGGTGGCGCAGATGTTCGCCTGGGGTGGTGTCTATTCTCCCAAGGACGTGCCGATCCCCCGTCTGCAGGATGCCACACGATATGTGAGCGACCCTGACGGGGTGCTGAAAAGCGAATCCATCCACACAATGGATTCCATCCTCGGCGTGTTGGAGCGGACAACCGGTGTGCAAACGCTTGTTGTGGTAGTGGAGGAGATTGAAGGCGGCGACTGCTTCCAGTTCGCGCAAGATTTGGGCAATATGCACGGAGTGGGCCAAAAGGACAAAAACAACGGTTTGGTGATTGTCCTTTCCACGGAAGACCGTTGCGTATTCACGGCGACAGGCTCGGGGTTGGAGGGCGATATGCCCGATGCCATCTGCAAACGCATCCAAGTGAAGTATATGAACGGCCACTTTGCCGACGACGAGTGGAATGAAGGGCTTACGGAGGGCGTGCGTGCCACTGCCGACTACCTTTTGGGCAATATCGACATCGATGGCTCGGCGCATCTTGAAGACGATGAGGGCTGGCTTTCGTTCATTGGCGGCTTGGGATTGTGCATAGCCGCATCCGTAGGTGCGTTTCTCTACGGTTTCGTTAAGAGAAGAAAATGTTCGGAGTGCAAGAAGTGGAAGCTTAAGAAAGATAAGTATTGGTTCAGAAAGACGGACGATTCTAAAACAGAATACCGCTGCATCTGCGCCAATTGCGGACACACCTACTACTACGAGAGCGAAGTAAAGCGTAAGTATGGCGCGTATGCGGGCAGTTTCGGTAGTAGTTTCGGCGGTGGCGGTGGCGGCGGCAGCAGTTACGGCGGCGGTAGTTTCAGCGGCGGGGGCTCTGGCTCAAGTTTCTGACGTGGTGAGTTAATAATATTAATTTTTATACATTTGATTATGAGTAAAACAAGTATTGCATTGATCACAGTCGCAATTGTGATTTTTGGTTGGTTCTTCTTCGCCTACAACTCGTTGGTGTCGAAGGACGAGGCTGTAACGGCAGAGTGGCAGAATGTTGAGACGACCTACCAACGTAGGGCGGACTTGATCCCCAACCTTGTGAATACCGTGAAGGGGTATGCAAAGCACGAGTCGGAAACATTGCAGGAGGTGGTAGAAGCACGGGCTAAGGCTACTTCCATCACGATCGACCCAAGCAAGGTAACACCAGAGCAGTTCGCAAAATACCAAGAGGCGCAGAACGGCGTGTCGGGTGCGTTGGGCAAACTCTTGGCTGTTGCCGAGGCTTATCCTGATTTGAAGGCAAGCCAGAACTTTATCGAACTCCAAGCACAGTTGGAGGGAACGGAAAACCGCATCGCTGTTGCCCGCAAGAATTACAACGATAAAACAAAGGAGTTTAACGCTGCCATCCGCAGAATCCCGAACAACATCATCGCTTCTATCGCTGGATTGTCGAGCCGCTCTTATTTTGAGGCTAACGATGGCGCAGAGAAACCAGTTGAGGTGAATTTCGAATAAATCAATCTATGCCCGTCGAAAGGACGGTTTAGGTCGGAATTTTTTATAAATTTGGAAAGAGAGGACGCGAAGTGGTTCACGATCCTCTCTTTTGAGTTTAATTGTATGAATATCAAGAGTATAAGCGTTTATTGCGCATCCAGTTCCAAGGTGGATGAAGCCTACAAGCAACAAGCGTTCCTTTTGGGAAATTTGTTGGCGAAAGCCGGTGTTGAGGTGTTGTTCGGGTCGGGCAGCGTCGGCCTGATGGGCGAGTTGGCAAAGGGTGTGTTGCAGGAGAAGGGTAAAATCGTCGGTGTCATTCCGCAGTTTATGATAGACGAGGGGTGGGGAAACGGTTTAGTGCAGCAGATTGTTACGCACTCTATGCATGAGCGGAAGAAGTTGATGGCCGACCGTGCAGACGCTGCCATCGCCCTTCCCGGCGGTTGTGGCACCATGGAGGAGCTTTTGGAGATTATCACCTGGAAGCAACTCGGACTTTTCCACGGTCCCATCGTGGTAGTCAACATCAACCACTTTTACGATGACTTGCTGCGGATGTTGGACCACGCCGTCAGTGAGAATTTTATGCGGAAGGAGCATCGCGACATTTGGATTGTGGTGGATAAGGTGGACGATGCTCTGCCTGCTATTCTGAACGCTCCGAAGTGGAGCGACGACCCTCGCAGTTTTGCTGCCATTTGAGAATCAAAGTTTAAGGAATGGACGAAAACGAAAAATCCATTTGGTTTGACCGTTTGGCTGAGAATCGCCGTCGGTTGGCTGCCTACTTGAAGACTCCCGCCGCCGCTGGTTTGTGGAGGGGGGTGGTGGACAAGTATTCGGATAAGGCGCATTTTGTCTACGAACTGCTGCAAAATTCCGATGACGCCCACGCCACGGAGGTGAACGTCCGTTTCTTTGCGGATATGCTTGAATATCAGCATAATGGAACAATCCATTTTTCTGTTTCTGACCCTGAAAAAGAGTCGGAAACCGAGAAAAGTGAGTGGGGACATATCAATTCGCTCACTTCTGTCGGGTCGAGCAACAAGGTGGGCGGCGAGCATATCGGCACTTTCGGTTTGGGATTCAAATCGGTTTTCCAGTATACGGCGAAACCCCACGTGGAGGACGATTGTTTTTCGTTTGATATAGAGGACTTTATCGTCCCCGTACGGACGGAGAGGCGATGTGCGAATCGCCAGAGGGGCAACACCGCCTTCCTCTTCCCGATTGTTCAACAAGAAGAGAATATCCCGCTGATTTTCAATCGTTTCATCTCCTTGGATAATCCGTTGCTCTTCCTTTCATTCGTGAAAGAAATTCGGATTCAGAAAGATAATCAGGAAACATTTTATAAGAAAGAAACCCTGCGTACGTGGCAGGAGAATGGGGCGGAGGCCCAGTTTGTCAAATTCTCTTCTTCTTTTAAGAGTGATGAGTTTTTTTATGTTTTCTCTTTTGATGGAGGGAAGGTTGCGAAACGGAGAATCTCGTGTGCGTTTCGTGCGCTGGCCAGTGGCTCGATAGACCCGCAGTGGGATTGTCAGCCGCTTTATGCCTTTTTCCCGACGTTGGTTTCCTCGCCCTTCCATTTTGCGCTGAACGCTCCGTTTATGCTCACCGACAATCGCGAAAATTTGAAGGATTGCGCTGAAAATGAAGAGATCGCTTATGCTTTGGGGCAATGTGTTGTGCGTGCTGTGAAACTCTTGACGGGCATTAGGAACGATAATGGTGAGGACATTGTGAATGAAAAACTTTTCTTGATATTGTCGGATGTGGCGTTGCCGTTGCGGCAGCCATTCTTTCAAAACATCTTGAAAGGGTTTTGCGAGAATTTCTCCTCGGAAAAGATTTTCCCTGTGGGCAGTGGATGCTTCATTGCAGCTGATTCTCTTCTTCTTGCTGAAGACGGTGAGTTGATGGATTTGTTCTCGCCGGTGGAGCTGTCAGGTTTTTTGCCCAATTGTCGGGGACGAATGTGGGGATTGCCCAGATTCTACGAGTTGCAGACTTCTGAGAGAAGTAAACTATTGTCTTTCTTGCAGTTGTGTTCGTCTGCTATGTGTTTGACGGCAAGTGATGTCATTGAAAATTGCGGCATTGCGTCTTCTCACATTGAAGAAGAACATTGGTTCTCAGAATTTTACGGCTATTTGAATAGGAAAGGGAAACAATTGGGGGATGATTTCAAACGGAAATTGAAATGTGCGCCGGTTTGCCTTTGTAAAGATGGTGTTTGCCGTGCCGCTTTTGTTGATGGAAAGCGGAATGTCTACCTTACGGGTGGTGTTGATGGGAAATACTGTTGCGTGCATCCGTCGTTGTTGGGCGATGCGGCAAGTTTGGCTTTTTTCAAGTTCATCGGTTTGGCAGAGCCTGGACGGATGGCGGAGATATCAGCGTCGATTTTGCCGCTCTATCGCTGTGGTTCTGTGAGGATTACGGATGAGGATATGATTGCCCGTCATTTAAATTTCATCTTTGATTACTATAATGCGCTACCCGCTTTTTCAGATGAGCGTGCGTTGTTGTTGAAGCAACTTTCGGATGTGGAGATTCTTCCGACGCGCTCTTGTTCTGGTAGAAAAGCATTGTCAAAAATCCACGAGGCTTATTTCCGATCGCCCGAATTGGAGGCTTTCTTGGCTACCACCGGCGATGCCTTATTCTTTGGGAACGATGAAGTGGAGCGTATGGTCGCACCCGAAAAGCGGAGAGATTTCTATGCGTTCCTTTCTGCGGCGGGTCTGCACTTCGGGTTGAATATTAAGACGGTGGAGCGCACTCCGTCAGCGTTTATACAAAGGAGTTTGGATTTGCACCCGGCATCGTTGCGGCAATCGGACAATGGAGCGCAACAGATTTTAGACAGAGAGTTGGACGGTGGAAGCGGTGCGTGGACGGTGGAGCGGTCTGTGGCGTTCTTCCGTTTGTTGCGTAAGGAAGTGGAGCGGCAGACGGCTTTCGTGTTCCGCACTGCGCTTGAAGGCGTTTACCGCTATGTGGAGAAAGGGAAACGGCACTATACGGAAACATCGATTTATTGGACGACGGCTAAGCAACTGATATACAAGACACACTGGATTTACGGAAAGGATCAACAATGGCATACCGCAGAGGATTTGCACGAGAGTTCGCAACTTGCGGATATGTATGACAAAGAGTCGGCAGACGTCCTTCTTTTCTTAGGAATCCGTCCGTCGGAGCAAGAGCAGAAGCCTACCGATGAGCAATGGCAGGCTGTGCGTCTTGTGGAGAAGTATCGAGCGCAAGGACTCTCTTTGTCCGATCTCCAACAGGCGGTTGAACAATGGTTGAAAAAATCTACTACTTGATTCTCAACGATTTACTCGTTGCCCCACCATTTCCAGAAATGGCAGACAGGGCCGTGTCCGTGTCCGATTTGGTAGCCAGCACCCACTTTTATGGCTTCTGAGATGTAGTGGTGGGCGTATTCCGCCGACTCAGATAAACTTTTGCCTAATGCCAACGCCGAGGCGAGAGCGGACGAGAGCGTGCAACCCGTGCCGTGCGTGTTGGCGGTGTTGAGCCGTGGTGCGGAGAGCGTTGTCAGTTCCTTCTTTTCTATGTCGTAGAAGATGTCTGTAACCTCGGCATCGGTCAGATGGCCGGCTTTCAGGTAGACGGAGGTGTGTAATTTTTCTGACAGTTCCCTTGCCACTTCGGGTAGTTCCGCTTGGCTTTCAATCTTTCTGCCGTAGAGGATCTCCGCTTCGGGAATGTTGGGAGTGATGATTTTTGCCAAAGGGGCTAAGGTGTCTTTCAGTTCGCCGATGGCGTCGTCGGTGATTAGTTTGTGTCCGGAGGTGGAAACCATCACGGGGTCTAAAACAACATTCTCGACATTGAATTGGCGTATCATCTTCGCCACGCTCCTGACAATCTCTTTGGAGTGTAACATTCCGATTTTGATACTGTCCGTTCCTATATCTTCAAGCACGGCGGTTATCTGCGCTTCAAGCACATCCGCTGGCACGCCAAACACATCTTTCACGCCGATGGAGTTCTGCACGGTTACAGCCGTGATGGCAGTCGTTGCAAAACAACCACAGGCGGATATGGTTTTTATATCCGCCTGTATGCCTGCACCTCCGCCAGAGTCGCTCCCTGCGATGGAAAGCACTCTTTTGTACGTTTTTTGCATTATCTTTTTGTTTTAGACTCCGGCAATGGTGATTTCCTTGCCAGTTTCTTTCACGATTTTCTTAATCATACCTTGAAGCACGTTGCCTGGACCCACCTCGGTGAATGAGTCTGCGCCCGCTTCCACCATATTCAGTACAGACTGCGTCCACTTAACAGGGGCAGTGAGTTGCTTGATGAGGTTCTTTTTAATCACCTCAGGGTCTGTTTCTCCCTTCGTGCTGACGTTTTGGTAGACAGGGCATTGCGGTTTGTGGAATTGAGTGGCTTGGATGGCTGTTTCCAGTTCTTCTTGCGCTGGCTTCATTAGCGGAGAGTGGAACGCACCGCCTACAACGAGTTTGATGGCGCGTTTAGCACCTGCCTCGGTCATGAGTTCGCAAGCACGGTCGATGGCACTGATTGTGCCAGAAATCACCAGTTGCCCAGGACAGTTGTAGTTGGCTGGTACGACGGTGTCGTCTGTGATGGAGGCGCAGATCTCTTCCACTTTTGCGTCTGGCAAGCCCAAGATGGCAGCCATAATGGATGGTTGCATCTCGCATGCTTTTTGCATTGCCATAGCACGTTTCGACACCAATACGAGGCCGTCCTCGAAATTGATGGCACCGCTTGCGGTCAGGGCGGAGAGTTCGCCTAAGGAGTGTCCAGCCACCATATCGGGCTGAAAGGCGTCGCCCATGGCTTTCGCTAACAAAACGGAGTGTAGGAACACGGCAGGCTGCGTCACCTTGGTCTGTTTGAGGTCGTCTGGTGTTCCGTTGAACATCACGTCGGTGATGCGGAATCCGAGTATGTCATTGGCTTTCTCTAACAAGTCTTTTGCCAATGGGTCTTTCTCGTATAGGTCTTTGGCCATTCCCGGGAATTGGGAGCCCTGACCAGGGAAAACAAATGCTTTCATACTTTTGTTTTTTTGAATTAGGGGATTTAGGTTATTTATTGTTGCCAAGCAGATTTGTCTATCGTACTTTCCAACCTTTTCTGTTCCTCTTTCGGGAGGTTGGTGAAGAAGTCTATTCCTGTTGCCTTTTCCACTTCATCCACAGTGACGGCGTAGTCCATCACGCTCTTGTCCTTGTCCCACTCTTGCGGAATGATGAACCCGATCATCTTCTCCTTCCCCTCGTAGGTGTAGTCGTAGATGATTTTGTAGAAGCGTTCGGGGATGGTGATTTTGCTTTTCACCTCTTTGTCGCGGTTGTTTATGTACACCATCTTCTTCAACCTTTTGTCTGTGAGTATCGGGCCCGTGATGATGTACACGCATTTGAATTTCTTCGTCCAACGGCGGGTCATTTTCTCGAGCGAGTTCCAAATCTGCTCGTTGAACTCCCTTGTCTGGGGCGAGATGTTGCTCATCAAGAAACACTCGTCCATAGCGGTTTGGTCGAACTTCATATCGGCAGCCGGCACCAAATGTCCTTTCGTGTATCCGCTGTTGCGGTACTCGTAGAAGTTGGCGGATTTGGTTTTCACGATTCCGTCGCTCTGAAACTTGCCCCTCGGGATGTTCCCGTTGAGGTGCTCGCGGGTCGACTTGTAGGCCACCCATTCAGATTGCTCGTCTTCTTCGGAATAGGAAAAAGTGTAGTAGGTGTGTTCGTACCGTTCACCTTTGAGGCAGGTGTGGGTGAATTCCGCATCGTCTGGTTCAACCTTCTCTTGCGATGAACTCTGTTTCTGCTCCTGTCTTTTTGAAGAGGTTGGAACGGAATATATGTCCGTGCGGACTGCCTGTGCCTCCGTGTTCGTTTTTTGCGGAAGAGATGTGCAACCCGATAGCAGTGCGGCGATGCAAAGAGAGACGCAAAGTATCTTTCTCATTATTTCACCGCTTTTAGACTCATATCCAATCCCTTGACGGAGTGGGTGAGCGCGCCCACGGAGATGAAGTCGACGCCGCACTCTGCATAGTCGCGCAGCGTGTCGAACGTGATGCCGCCCGACGATTCGGTTTCATACCGTCCGCCGATACGTTTCACCGCCTCTTTGGTGTCGGCAGTGTTGAAATTGTCTAACATAATGCGGTCTACGCCTCCGTTTTGCAGCACTTGCTCCAACTCGTCGAAGTTGCGCACTTCAATTTCAATCTTCAAATCCTTATGGTTGGCTTTCAGGTATTCGTGAGCCTTGTTGATGGCGTTTTTGATGCCGCCGGCGAAGTCCACGTGGTTGTCTTTCAGCAGAATCATATCGAAAAGCCCGATGCGGTGGTTCACGCCTCCGCCGATCTTCACTGCTTGTTTTTCGAGTATGCGCATACCAGGGGTCGTCTTGCGGGTGTCTAACACGCGGGTGTGCAGTCCCTCCAATCGTTTTGCGTATCGGTTGGTTTGTGTGGCGATGCCGCTCATGCGCTGCATAATGTTCAGCACGGTGCGTTCCGTTTGCAGTAGCGACTGCTCTTTGCCGGTTACGATGAAGGCGATGTCGCCTTTCTTCACGGGTGTGCCGTCGGTGAGCAACACTTCCACCGTCATCTCTGGGTCGAATTTGTGGAACACTTTCTTGGCGATTTCCACGCCGGCGAGGATGCCGTCCTCTTTGATGATTAACCGTGCCTTGCCGATTTTGTCTGCCGGGATGCAGCATAGCGTCGTATGGTCTCCGTCTCCGATGTCCTCGGCGAAAGCCAGGTCTAAGAGGTCTTCTATCAGTTCGTCTTCGCTTTTCATTGAATTGTTATTTTTTTTTGTTTTTCTGAATGTTTTTCTCCTTCTGCCCGGCTGTGGAAGGCTGCGAGCGGCCTCGCAATCCATTTTTTGCACCCTCGGCAGGCTTGGAGTATGTCTACTACGGTTTTTGTTATTACCTTTGTACCAAAAGATTATAGGTATGAAGGTTATACTCGCAACCATTGGCAAAACTAATAATTTATCCTTTAAAAACGCAATATCCGACTATCAAAAGCGGTTGAAGTTTTACTTGACTTTTGAGATGGAGGAACTCCCCGACCTGAAAAATGCGAAAAGCCTCAGCGAGGTGCAGCAGAAGCAGAAAGAGGGTGAAATGCTGTTGAAGAGTTTTCAGGAGGGCGATGTGGTGATTTTGTTAGACGACAAGGGCGAGCAGTTTACCTCCGTCGGGTTCTCCACGTATTTGGAGAAGAAAATGACGTCGGGACTGAAGCGTCTTGTTTTTGTTGTGGGCGGCCCGTATGGGTTCTCGCAGGAGGTTTACGATAGGGCGGATGGGAAGATTTCCCTCTCGCGGATGACTTTCTCCCACCAGATGGTGCGGCTTGTTTTCGTTGAGCAGTTGTATCGTGCGATGACCATTTTGCGTGGCGAGCCGTATCACCACGAATAAATGTTTGTTTGGTTTTTGTGTGGTCTGCCTTATGTATGCGCTTTCAGCGGGGACGGAAAGTTGTTGGAGGAAATTTGCTAAATTTGCCAAAATTACGCTCTGATGGACAAAAAGACAATCCTTGATGCGACGTTCCCGCAATGTCCGATTAGAAATATTCTTTCCCGCATCGGCGACAAATGGACGTTGCTTGTGCTTTATACCCTTGACCAGAAAGGCACTTTGCGTTTCAATGACCTCTGTCGAACCATTCCGGACATATCCCAGAAAATGCTCACGGCAACGCTGAAGGTGCTGGTGGAAGACGGCTTGGTGACGCGGGAACTTTACCCCGAAGTTCCACCGAAAGTGGAGTACAAACTCTCCGTAAGAGGGGAAAGCCTTATTCCCCATCTGAATTCCCTCATTGGTTGGGCTATCGAGAATTTTGATGCCATCCTATCCGACCGCCAGAAAATGTAGTTTCGTAAGTTCCCAAATGTGTGCACTCGTAATAATCCACCGCAAAGTAATGTGCTTTGGCACGGCTTTTGCTTCTTTCTTTTATGAATAGGTCTCTTTTGTACATATTAGGAAAAATGAGAAACTGGGTTGGAAAAATACGCTCTGGATTGTCTGCTGCGGATTCCGCTGTGGCTTTCGGTGGGTGCGCCGTTTTTTTGTTTTTCCTGACGTTTGTGCTTGATGTTTACAGGGATCGGACGATATATCAGGAGGTGGATGTGGGGGCTTTCCAGCGGGAGTTCCGCCAAAAGGAGCAATATGCGTGGAAGACACTCGAAGAGATAAGAACCATGTTGACGGAGAAAGGCGTGGAGGGCGTATCCGCGCGGCGTAGCCTTTACAGTGAGTCGATGAACCGTCAGGTGGCATTCCAAATATACAAAGGGAATAAACTGCTGTATTGGTCTGATAGGAATGTCTCGATAAGAAGTTTGGACGATTTCGAGTTTGAGAAAGAATTCTTTTTCAAGGCGGATAATGCGTTGGTTGTAGTCGCGCAAACATTTGTGAGGGAGTATCGCTGTGTGGCGTTAATCAAGATTAAAGACAGATTTTTTCACAAGAAGAATAGTCCGCACAACCATTTCGCGCGGTCGTTTGGGATTCCTGGCTCGGTGGTGGTGTTGCCGATGGGCGACGGCGGGGTGCGCGGCGTCCCGATCCGGTCGGAGTCTGGCAGGGCGTTGTTTACTTTGTCCAACACGAAGTATCAGTCGGATAGGGTGCCAGTTACTGTGTCATGCCTCTTCTTTTGGCTGCTTGCCACTTTTTGCTTGATACAGTGTGTGGACAGTGCGGTGTCTGTTGCCGAGGAGAAATATCCGAAGAAGAAGGGAGTTTTTGTGTGGGTTGGCGTTGGCGTATTGTTGTTGCTGACGCTGGTTTCGGCAGTAACCCATTTCCCGGATTTCTGGTATGGCAATCCGCTGACGGTGGGTTTCACGTTTCGGTCTGCCAACGGCAGCACTTTATCACACCTTTATCTGTATCTGTTTTCCCTTTGGGGCATTATTTTACTTGTGAAGCGCCATTGCACGGTGTGCAGACTGCATGAGGTGCTTAGTGGGTGGCGGCTCACGGCGGCGATTGCTGGGGTCAAAACGGTGCCGATTTTGTTGGCGTGTGCGTTCATCTCTATGATGCGCGATTTGGTGATGTCGTCCGAGATGAATGTGGCAGTTTCGTTTGTGCAGGATGTGTCGGTCGAGACGCTGTTTCTGTTGCTTTTCGCCTTTGTGCTTTCGTACTTGTTTTTCTCTGCATTGGGCGTTGTCCGTAAGTTTTATGCGGACAAGGGGAATGTGGGGCAGATTGTCGCCATTCATTTCGTGTTGACCATTGCGGTGGTGTGCGGCTATGCGGCGCAGGATTGTTGGGTGGAGGCTTTGTGCGCTTTGGTGGGTACTGCCGTTATTCTTTTTGCGGATATCTACTCCATTTATTACGAAGTCAATTCATTTCTTTATGCCACGCCGATTGCATTCATTTTCGTCAATGTCATCATCGGCTTGTCCTACCATTACTCGGAGATGAAGAATGAAAGGACATTCAAGAGTATGGCGTATGATGTGAGTAGGCGTGATTGTGTGATACGGGACGATGTGGCAGAGAGTGTGTTGGTGGACAGAAGCAAACTGCTGTTGGCCGACTCCTGTTGCACATCGCGCGTCGGGGGCAGGACGGATGAAGATTTGACGGCGTATGTGCGCGACATCTATTTCGTCCCGTTTGCGGACAAGTATGATTTAGAGATCCAAACCTGCGGTCCGCTCGACACGTTGGTGCTGCGGAAGGTCAACTACAAGCAGATGCTTTTCCCGAATCATCGGTATCTCGAAAATAAATTCCGAAGATTGGATGGGTCTATCTTCTATGCCAATAAAGACGAGGCTTTGGGCGTCTCTTTCTTAGGGAAAATACCGTTGCCGGGCGATTCTGCCGTCTACCTGAAATTCTACAGGACGGTCGGGTATGACAGGGTGAGCTTCTTGGAGCAGTCGGTGCATGGCTCGCTTGCCAATCAGCCCTCGCAGGCAAAGTACTTGGATGGCGAATTGAGCTATTTTGACGGCGATTTCCACTACCCGGCACAGATGGCTTGGTTGGAGCCAGAGTCGCACGTAGAGGCCGACTACGTTGTCTCCGTCAACCAGTACAAGCATTATGTACATAAATTCAAAAGGGGGAAGAGTTGTTCGGTGGTGAGCGTTCCGGAGCGGCAGAGTTATGCGTATGTGATACTTATGACCTACCTTTTTGCCGTGTACGTCATTTACTCGTTAGTATATTTCGCCTTTCAGCAGATGTGGAAGGGTTTCCTCAAAAAGCGGAAATCCGTTTTGAATCGCATGCAGCTGATCTTTGTGGGTCCATTGCTTGTCGCGTTCGTGGTTTTGGCAACGGCATCCGTTCCGTTTTTCATCGGGCAGATGCGCAAGGCGCAGTTTGCCGAGTTGAGGGAGAAATCGATGTCAGTGCAGCAGAGTTTGCAGCACTTGGTGGAACTTTCGAGTGATATGAAAAGCGTGAAGAGCCTCCTCTTCCCCGAAATTAAGAAACTCTCCAACCAGTTTCATACAGACATTCTGCTATATGACAGGGAGGGAAAACTCCTTATGTCGTCGCGGCCGTTGTTTGTGGCAGTGGGTCGCCGTCAATCCAACCTGATGGAGCCGAAGGTGTTTTTCGGGGTGGTGTCAGACGATGTGTTGTTGGAACAGGTCGGCAAAGTGTCGTGTTATGCGTGGTATGTGCGTGCGTTCAACCTGCAGAATGTTGACATCGGTTATATCCATTTGCAGTCGCAGAAGGCGTATGAAAGCGTGCGGAACGACATTGTCAACCTGTGGACGGTAGTGTTGGATATCTACCTTTTCGTGTCGGTTTTCTCCATTTTCGTGATTTGGTTGCTCAACAGAAGCACGACACGCCCGCTGAGACTCCTCACCGAACGGTTCGCGCAAATACAGTTGACGGGCGAGAATAACCCGATACCCTACGCCAACGAGGATGAGATTGGCGACCTTGTGAAGCAATACAACAAGATGGCGAAAGAACTGAAAGTGCAGGCGGACAAGCTGTCGCGTGCGGAGCGTGAGTTCGCTTGGCGCGAGATGGCGCGACGCATCGCCCATGAAATCAAAAACCCACTGACGCCTATGCGGCTGAGCGTGCAGCAGTGCCTGCGCAAACAGCAATTGGACCCAGAGCATTTCGACGAGTATTTCCAAAACACAGCCAAGATATTGATAGACCAGATAGACAACTTAGCCAACATCGCATCGGAGTTCTCCTCCTTTGCGAAGGTGTCTGAGGCGAGGCCGTGCCAAATGGACATTGTCGCAAAACTGCGTTCCACCGTCGACTTGTTCGTCAACAACTCCGAGGACGTCTCGTTTACGTTAAACCTAAACGGCTGCACTTGCGAGTATATCTGGATGGACGACAAACAGGTGCTGCAAGTGTTCAACAACCTTTTCCGAAACGCCATACAGTCCATTCCGCCCGACAGACCCGGAAGAGTGGAGGTGTCATTCAACCGCGAGGGCGACGTCGCCTACGTGCGTGTGAAGGACAATGGATGCGGTATCTCGGACGAGGTGCGAGAGCGTATGTTCGAGCCGAATTTCACCACCAAAACCAGCGGTATGGGATTGGGTTTGGCAATTGTCAAAGGCATTCTGCTCTCTATGGGCGGCGATATTTGGTTTGAAACAGAATTGGGCGTAGGCACCACATTCATCTTAAAGTTTCCTATATACAAAGGATAGGCGAAAGTGCGAGGCTGTTGTGTTTTTTTAAGGTCACGTTCAAAAGGATTTTGGCTAAAATCCAGTCAAATCCCATAACTTCTTAGTATATTTGAAGCGAATATCTGAGCGTAATGTTTGGATTCGAATTTTTTGTTATGCTATTAGGAAAACTGAGATTTTTGCTTGCCGTATGCTTGTGCTGCCTCCCTTGTATGATGTGGGCGGAGACAGGCGAGGGAACCTATCGGTTCTTGAACTTTCCCTATTCGGCTAAAACCGCGGGGATAGGCGGTGAGAACATCTCCGTCTTTACTGACAATCCCTCCCAATTAATCAATAACCCAGCTCTGTTCAGGGGGTCGATGCGGAACGCCTTGTCGCTGACGTATGTCAATTATTTGGCAGACGCTAATGGTGGCGTGGCCTCCTATGCTTTCACACCGGATAGTTTGAACTATTTCGGCTTCAACTTTATGTTTATGGGGTATGGAGATTTGGAGGGTTATGACAAATACGGCACGCCGATGGGTGATTTCTCGGCGGGCGATTTCGCTTGGAACTTAGTCTACGGACGCTACCTCGGCGGCGGCGTGAGTTTGGGCGTCTCGATGAAGCCTGTCTACTCGCACATCGACACATATAGCAGTTTCGGCTTGGCGTTCGATGTGGGCGCGGCGTTCCTTCGCGAAGATTGGGGCTTCTCCGCAGGCTTCGCTGTCCGCAACTTCGGACTTCGATTCACGGATTATTATGACGACCAGCCGTCGGAGCGGTTGCCGTGGAATATGCAGATAGGCGTGTCGAAGAAGTTGGCGCATGCGCCGTTCCGCTTCTCCATCACCTACGATCATTTGAACGATTGGAATCTGAAATACACAAAAGCCGCCTCCCTTTCCGGAGAAGCGGAGGATGTGCT
Source organism: Paludibacteraceae bacterium (assembly GCA_963631545.1). GTDB lineage: Bacteria > Bacteroidota > Bacteroidia > Bacteroidales > Paludibacteraceae > UBA1181. Next base: position 20,785 of record CAVGRN010000015.1, read on the forward strand.
GTTTGCGGATATGCTGTTCCGCCATTTTGTGTTTGGCGTGGAGATACTGTTCTCAAAATATTTCCACATTGATGTGGGCTACAACCACCGCCGCAACCGCGAGTATGCGCTCGCCAACGCACGGGCCATCAACGGATTCTCATTCGGCGCAGGCTTTGCGGTGTACAAGTTCAACCTCGATGCGGCGTATGCGCAGTATGCGCCATCGGGCGGAACGTTCACGTTGACTTTATCCTCTAACATAGACTCATTCAAAAAGTGATGAAAAAGATAATTGTTGCGATTGATGGTTTTTCCTCCTGTGGAAAAAGCACGTTGGCGAAAGACCTTGCCAAGGCTGTCGGGTATGCGTATGTCGACACCGGCGCAATGTACAGGGCTGTAACGCTGTTTTGCTTGCGAAACGGCTTGCTGACGGGCGGTGTGGTGGACGAGGACGGACTTCGCGATAGAATGTCCGAAATCCACATTTCGTTTGGTTTCAGTGCTGAAAAGAATAGAAACGAGACTTATCTGAACGGCGAGAACGTGGAGGATGAAATCCGTACGATGAATGTTTCTAACAACGTGAGTCTTGTCAGTTCCATCGGTTTCGTGAGGAAGGAGATGGTGCGCCAGCAACAATCATACAGTGCTGGAAAGGGCTTGGTGATGGACGGCCGCGACATCGGTACGGTGGTCTTCCCAGATGCGGAACTGAAGATCTTCCTGACGGCAGACCCCGCCGTGCGTGCGAAACGCCGCTACGACGAGTTGACCGCTAAGGGTGAGAAAGTGTCGTTGGAGGAAATCCTTGAGAATGTGAAGCAACGCGACTACTTGGACCAGACGCGCAAGGAGAGTCCGCTACGCAAGGCCGATGATGCCATTGTGTTAGACAATGGAAACCTTACAATCCCAGAGCAGAACGAGTGGGTGCTGAAACTGTTCCGCGAACGGGTGAACGGCTGACTTTATTTGCAAACGATTTTGCAGTAGTCCACTTGTCTGGCTTTTATAAACTGATGAACGGAAATATTTGTTGTTCCTGATGATGAAGGTGGAGATAGATGAAAACTCTGGATTTTGTTTTGGTGTCGTTACGGCGATAACCAAGGCAGAGGAGGAGTTGTCGCGCAACGGCCGACTCTACTGCTTGGGTGCGATTGTGCATAATAGTATGGAGGTGGGGCGTTTAGAAGGAAAGGGACTGACGACGATAGACAGGGAAACATTCGACCAACTGAAAAACGACCGCGTGTTGTTCCGCGCCCACGGCGAGCCACCAGCCACCTACCTTCGCGCCAAGGAAAACCACATTACGGTGATTGACGCTACCTGCCCCGTGGTGCTGAACCTTCAAAAAAGAATCAGAAAAGCATACGAGGAATCAAATCACGAGGAGATGCAAATCGTGATTTACGGGAAAGAGGCGCACGCCGAAGTGAACGGCCTGGTGGGGCAGACAGACGGACACGCCATTGTGGTTGGACGGGTGGAAGACCTCGCTAAGCTGGATTTCACGAAAGACATCTGCCTATTTTCTCAAACCACAAAATCCATTGAAGGCTTTAATCAGATTGTGGAGGAGATTCGGAGCAGAATGTCGCCAGGTCGCCGTTTTGAGTATAATGATACGATTTGCCGCCAGGTGGCGAACCGTATCCCTAAAATCGTGGATTTCGCATCGAAGCACGAATTGGTGCTATTTGTGAGCGGTAAGGAAAGTTCCAACGGAAAGGTGCTGTTTGACGAGTGCCGCAAGGTGAACAAGAACATCTATATGATTTCCGACCTCGACGAGTTGGACTATACGATTTTTGACGGCGTTTCTTCTGTCGGAATCTGCGGTGCCACTTCCACGCCCAAGTGGCTGATGGAGGAACTGAAACGAAAAATTGAGCGAGGTTACTAATCGCCATTAAATTAGAAAACTGAATGTTGTACCTTATAATATGCAAGAAAGATGAAGTATCAGATTAATTGTATCGGAATTCTTACCTCAGGAGGAGATGCTCCGGGCATGAATGCAGCCATCAGGTCGGTAACACGTGCCGCAATATCCCATGGAATAAGGGTGAAGGGTATTTACCGTGGATACAAAGGACTGATAGCGGGCGAAATCACGGAGTTCCAAACGCAAAGCGTTAGTAACATCATCCAGCAGGGAGGAACAATATTGCGGACTGCCCGTTCCGCAGAGTTCAAAACCGAGGAGGGTAGAAAAATCGCCTACGAGAATATGGTGAAGGAGGAGATTGACGCCTTGGTTGTGCTGGGCGGCGACGGAACTTTCACCGGTGCGAGAATCTTCGCCCAGGAGTATAACATCCCAATCGTCGGAGTGCCTTGCACCATCGACAATGACGTCTGCGGAACAGACTTTACCATCGGCTACGACACGGCGTTGAACACCATCACAGAGGCGGTGGATAAAATCAGAGACACGGCTACCTCGCACGAGCGACTCTTCTTCGTGGAGGTGATGGGGCGCGATGCCGGGTTCCTCGCATTGAACTCAGCCATCGCTTCGGGGGCCGAGGCTGCCATCATCCCGGAAATTGAAACGTGCGAAGACCAGTTGGAGGCACTTATCCAACGTGGTTTCAGAAAAACGAAGAATAGCAGTATCGTGATTGTCGCCGAGAGTGATGTTACGGGTGGTGCTATCGGCGTTGCCAACCGTTTGAAGGAGGCACACCCAGAGTACGATTCCCGTATCACTATCTTGGGACACTTGCAACGCGGTGGTTCGCCATCCGCACAAGATCGTATCTTGGCAAGTCGCTTGGGCGCCGCTGCGATCGATGCCCTCTTGGAGGAGCAGCGCAACGTGATGATCGGTATAGACGACGATGAGGTGGTGTACGTTCCGTTCACCAAAGCCATCAAGGACGACAAACCGGTTGACGTGCGCTTGATGGAGGTGTTAAAGACACTCTCTTGCTAAGAATGAAACTGTCGTTCGTCCCATCGAAGACAGACTTATATGTGGGTCTCATTGCCCTTTCCTTCCTCTTTCCAACGTTAGCGCGCGGACAGAAGGCGGGAACGGACAATGAGACGCTTGCTTATATCGACAAGTTCTGCAAAACTGCCATCCGAGAGATGTACCAATACCGCATTCCCGCCAGTATTACCTTGGCGCAGGGTATTTTGGAGTCGGGCAGCGGTAGCAGCGACTTGGCGACGGTCGCCAACAACCATTTCGGCATTAAATGCACGAGCGACTATGTGGGCGACACCTTCTTGAAGGATGATGATAAGAAGGACGATTGCTTCCGCGTATATGTGGATGCCGAGTCTTCCTACCGCGACCATTCGCTTTTCTTGGTCTACCGAAGCCGTTACGCATTCCTTTTCAATTATTGGATTCGTGATTACAAGGCGTGGGCTATCGGGCTGAAAAAGGCGGGTTATGCCACTAATCCCAACTATCCGCAGTTGCTGATTGATGTGATTGAGAAATATAAATTGTATGAGTATGACCGCCACCCAGAGCGTTACGTTATGCGTGAGGAATCCGCACCTGACGATATTGTGAAGCGTGCTTTCCAGCGGAATGTGGGTGGGGACGGACAAACATCCGAAAGTTCTAACTGAATCTGGTATGGCATTGAAGATTTCCCTTTGTTTTAATGTGTTGTTGTTCATTGTCTGTTTGGTTTTGTCGGTTGGCAAGACGGACGATAGGGTTGACGTGGCTGATGAGCAGGTTTGTTTTGCCTCTGCGTTTCTGGATGGTGATGTGGTGATGTTGGGAGATGAACGGATGCGTTGCTGTAATTGGCAGGCGTTGTGGCCCGATGCGAGGATTGCGAATCTATCGGAGGAAAATGCGACAATTGCCGATGTGCGGCAAAAGATAAAGACTCTTGGTGATGTGCAACCCTCGAAGATGGTGCTGATGCTGGGGTATTCAGATTTGGATTGCGGTCGCCCCGTGAATGATGTGTACGAAGATTTCACAGCATTGGCTGATACGATTGTTGCGCTTTTCCCACAGACGGAGATGCTTTTCGTGTCGCAATTGCCGGTCGGGCAGAATCTTAGGTATGGAAGTGGAAAGGTATCTGCGGAAAATCTCCTCGCCTATAACTTGCTGATGAAAGTCTATCTGATAGAGAAAGGCTTCACTTACATCGACCTTTACGAAAGTTTCAAGTCGGGTGATGGGTGCTTGAGGAGCGACTACGACAATGGCGACGGATTCCACCTAACTCCTTCCGCCTATATGGTTATGGGTTACAGACTCAGGGGACTTTGAAACATTTTACAAAGAAACCTGAGCGAAAACATCTTCAATGATTTTCTTGGACATCGCGTCGAAGTCTTTTTTGCGCGGCAACACAATGATTCCGGCTATGTCGATGGCGCCGGGACTGATCATCATTTGCTTTTCCCCTTCAGCATAGAATTGTGACGGGCGGTGCGTCTTGCGTGGAAATACTAAAAGGTGGTATGTTTCATCTTCAAAGAATCCGAAGAGATTCATTTTCGGCTCCGTGTTATCATCGTTCCCAAACATTTGGTATTGCTTGTAGATTTGGGAAAAATGGGACTCAACGGCGTTGGCGTTTTTCCCGTGAATGTGGATGACATTTCTGCCGTAGTTCGTCCACTGCTCCATAGTGCTTCCGTCCGTTTCCGACAAATTCCTTTTCGTCGCACATTTCCAATCCTTCTCAAAAGGCAGTTGCTTTTTGAATACCGCTTGGAAGTGAAGATGGTCTGGTGCTGAGGCACCGCAAGCCGGACCGTTATAGAATACCACAAAATCGGGCAATTCTTTGCAGAATGTGATGAAATTTTGAATATGAGGAAGAATCGCTTGAGGTTGGTGCCGCTCGTTGATGATAGTCAAGTGTCCCTTCAATATTGGGAAGGGGTTGACGAATGCGGAGAATCCGCTTGGCTTTCCCTCTGCGTCGTTAAGCAGAATTCCTTTCTGAATGGCAGGACGGTTTTCTTCGCAAAGGAAACATTTGCGTTGTGAAATGGATTTTGCATCGAGCTTCGCATTGGTCGAACACTCGCGGGCAGGGTTATATTGAGCGAAGACGGAGAAACTGCCGAATTTGAATTCGTGCAGTTCCATCCGTTCCAAGTCGTCCACCCGCTTGTGGAACTCTTCCCATTCCGCAAGCTGGCTGTCGTATAATTCTTGTACCGTCATTACTGTGGTCTGCGTCTGTTTTGTTTATGCCTTCTGAGTAGGGCAAGGGTGCGGAGCTTGTCTTTGTACCGGTCGTTTTCGTTCTGTTGGTACACGTCTAAGTTGGCGTCGGTGTTGCCCTCCCAGCGGCGGCAGAGGTAGATGGAGTTGAAAATGCGACCGATTTGGTACTCGTGCGAGATGGTCAGCTCGATTGCGTAGTCTTCGCCATAACTGGTGTCGGGCATGTGGATTCTTCTGATAAGAGGCGTGTAGAATGCTCTTGGCGCACCTAATCCGTTGATACGGAGTGCGTTGTTGCGTCCGTTTTGGGTCGTCCACTCTCTGTGGTCGACGAGTCCAGGCTCGATAGGGTTGAAGTTGAAATCGGTAACGGTGTAGCTGCCGATAACCATGGCGCATTGCATTTTGTAGAATGTGTTGACGATGGTTTGCAGCGTTTCCTCCGTTTGGTAAACGTCGTCGCTGTCCAATTGTACGGAGAAGCGGCCGCACTGAGGGTGGTCTACTGCCAAGTTCCAGCAACCGCCGATTTGCAGGTCTGTGCGTTCGGGGATGATGTGGATGACCCTCGGGTCTTTTTGTGCGTATTGGTCGATGACTGCGCTTGTGCCGTCGGTGGAGTGGTTGTCTACGACGATGACGTTGTATTCGAACTTCGTTTCCTGTTTCAGTGCCGACTCGATGGCGTCGCCGATGGTGCGCACGCGGTTCTTCACAGGGATGATGACGCTCGCCTCTAAGTTGAACACGTGGTAACTGAAATCAATGGGTTTGAAGTTGGGCTCCAAAAACCCTCCGGTTTCTTTGAGGTGTCTTGTGCAGGCCATCTCTTTTTCCATCTGCTCTTCGCGGTTGTTTGGGTCAACGTAGCTGAATTGGCTCTCCGAAATTTTCCCTTTCGTGGTGTAGAGGAACTCATTGAGGTGGAAAATCGGGCGTTTGGAAGACATACCGAGGCGGATGCGGTACCATCCTGCTGTGGTGTATGACTCTTTGATACTGTTGACCTCCATTAGGAACGAGCGTCGGTTGAGTAGGATGACAGAACCGAAGTCGAAGGAGTCGCGCAGACTTCCCAATTGGTAGTCGAGTGTCGGGTGTGGTTTCTTGATGCCGTCAACCTCCTCGTAGTAGTCGGAGTAGATGATGCCGGCTTGTGTGATGGAGGCTACTTGGTGTAGTCGCTCAATTCCTGTCTGACCGAAGCTGAAGGGGAGAGTATTCGGACAATACATAATGTAGTCGTTCTGAGCCATCAGTGAGATGAAACGCATAGTGCGCGAACTTTGCAGATTGTTCGTCACGATGGTCTTGTACCCCAGGTGTTGGGGAATCTCTTTTGACTCGGAAACAAGTAGGACAATTTCACCTACACATCTTTCATTTCTCAGGACATTGATGGTTTCCAATGTTGTCTCGTCATTGAAATACGGAATAAAACAGTCAATCATAATTGAATAATTAATACTGGTTAAGTTATTTATTTACAAATATTTAGTTGTAAGTTTTTTTCGGAGTTTTGCGCAACTCATTGCGTCGGAGCAAAGAATTTGACGATTTCTTTCATCAACTCTTTTCGGTTCTCCTCGCCTTCGATACTCTCGAAGGGAACGGACGAGACGATGGTTCGGTATCGCCCTCTGTAGCCGATTGTGGCAGGCTGGTTGCTTCCTTCGAACGAGTGAATCACCTTCGCACCGTTTACGGCATCAATCACGTCGGGGTTCTCCACAGCGTATTGCTGTTTGTTGGGTACAATCTCAAACTTGAAGTATTGCTGTTTGAATTCGTCCCAAGGAGAGAAGAAGTTGGAGATGACATTCCGTCGGCTCTCAGTTCGATCGCCCAACGTGTATTTCAAAGTTCTTTCGGCAAACCGTATGACGCTCTTCTCGCAGGAGTCTCTTTCGTAGACATCCGATGCGATGTAGGCACCACTCACGAAGATGTTGCCGTGTTGCCGGTCGAGGTATCTTTGTATGGCTAAGCGGAGTGGTTCGGGGTAGAGCCTGTGCATGATGCGGTCGCCCACCTTCGTGCTTTTCTCTTCTCCCAAAATCAGGTCTACAAAATTGTAGCTTCCCAATCCGAAGCCGCCTTCGCTGACTACCTCGTCGCTACATGATACAAACGAGCAACCTGCCGCCATTATTGCTTTGCCGTGCAAATAAGTGAAGTCGAATGTGTTGCCGGCTATTTTTTCGTTCTCGAAGATGGCTTGGCTCGCTCCGTGTCCGGGTGTGGCGTTGCTTTTATACCGGCTTGTCTTGCGGAATGCGTACTGGCTGCCGGTGTAACTTAGGTCGTATCGGTCTGGTACGCCGCGGTCTACGTTGTCGAGGAATCCGGAGTAGTAGGGGGTTTCGAACCACTCAGGGGCGGATGTTCGGTGAAATCCGTTGATAATCAGTGCGGTGGTTGTGGATTGCGGAACGTATCCCACGGCGAGGACTTCGGATGGGAAGCTCTGCCCGCCCTCGTTGCATGCTGCCACTTTGAAGCGGTATATTTTGTAAGGCTCTAATGCGATTTGCGTGGATGGTGTGTTGAGCAGTGTGCCGTTATCCCACCCGTTGTCGTCGGTTGCGGTGTAGAGGATGTATTGCTTTGTAACGGCTGTCGGCTCCAAACTGTCGGCTGTTGGTGTCCAGTTGAGCCTCACCACGTTGTTGCTTAGGTTGATGAATTCTGCGCTGAAATTCCGTACGGGTAGGGGTTGTACCACATATTCCCGTTCTTGTTGGAAGCAAAGGAATTTCAATATTCCCTTGTAGATAGCGCGGCTGACGAGAAATCGGAATTTTGGGTCGAGTCCATAGCGCATATCTGTGAAGTTTTGGTGCGATAGCAACTCGAGTAGCATAGAGGGTACTTGAGGCACGCGCGCCTCGTAGTAGGAGGCATCGGTGAGTCTCCGCCGAGTCCAGTCTTTGCGGAAGGTTTTGCGGATGTCCGACACGATTTCGCTCTGCACGATGTCGGCAAGGTCTCTTGCCGCAATTCTCCTTTGTCCGTTGGCGTAGAGTTGTGAGTTGTCGCTTTCCGACATATAGATTGCCATAGTGCCGATGATGGAGTCGTTGAGTACTTGTCCGGCGTCGGTGTGGAACCCGAAGGCTAACTGCACGGGGATGTTCATTCCTTGCGTGTGTGGCGATTTTGAAGAGCCGCCGATGAGGTGGTTCACCCAGTGTCCGCGGCTCATATAGTCGTCTTTATAGTCGTCTGTGAAGTTGGTGCGCGAGTAGACGGAGTCAGGGAATCCCGCCCATTGCAGCCAGTATCGCGCGCCCTCTAAGTATTTTGGTTTCGTGCTGGTAAAGGTGGAGTCCGCTCCGTTTTGTTTAGCGATTACTCCCATTCCGCCGCCGAATCGGGTGGCGTCGGCTGTGATGATTGTTCCGTTTTTCCCTTTGTTGGAGAGTTCCACTCTTCCTTTGTCGGGGTGTAGTCCCTTTTTGAAGGAGAATGTGCCGAGGTAGATCCAGGTGCTTCCGCCCCTGTTTTGGTTCACGATAAACTCGGTGCTTCCGCCGCTGTGGTAGACGGTGTAGTGTGCCTCGGGCGAGCTGTTATCAAGTGTTTTGTAGGAGATGTAGACTGCGTAGTCGCCATCTTCGGGGATGTCGGGTGTCCAGTTGGCGTGTCCTGTTCCGTTTTTATGTGCTTTGATTTGTCGGTAGGAACCGTAGCAGAAAGGGTTTTGACCGTCTGAGTAGGGCGTTTCGGAGATGGCGAAGCCGGTGGTGTCTCCCCTTGTCCACTCGTTCTCCGTGTCATTTTCCTCGTTGTAGGATTGGGAGTATGGAGTGTCGTTGTCTACGATCACCTCGTTTGTTTGGGTGTCTCGTTCTTTGGGCATCATAACGTATGCGCCGGCGTTTTCAAGCATAGGTGCGAGGTAAGGCAGCACATAGCCCAGCGTGTAGGTGTCTTCGCACACTTGAAATAGGCGGGGGCGTTGCCATTGCCAGCTGTCTTCTTTTTTTTCGAAATACCATCCGTGGCTTGACCATAGTGCCAGGGTGTTGTTTTGCAGACCGCTAACGATGTTGTTGGGTGTGCTTGTATTGCGCACGAAGTTCGTTTCTTCCTCGTATTTTCCGATTCTTTTCTTGTCGACTTTCAACTCTTGACGGAAGATGTTCGGGACGAGGTCCGACATTTCGTAACCGTTGACGTAGAGTTGCACGTCATAGTTTTTGTAACTCTTTGGGAGTGCGTTGCGGAGCGTGTCTTGTATGTTTTTGATTGTTTTTTCCCTGAAAGGAATGCTTTCCACGCACTTGTTGGCGTATACTCGGATGATTTTGTGGGATTTGTCGATGTCTATGCTGTCGGCCTGTACGTGGTTGAGGCGAAGAATCTCTGCTTCGTGCGGCAAATAGTCGCACAACAAGCTGCATAATGAGTCTCCTAAGTTTTTGGCAAAAACGGCGTTGTAAGTGCAATCCCCTGTCAGGCAGAACAAGAAGATAAGGATTGGGATTATCGTAATTCGTCTCACGCGCCGAATCTAATGTATTAAGGTGGGGAAAAAGTAAGTACCCAGGGTGAGACTCGAACTCACACAACCTTGCGGTCACTAGTACCTGAAACTAGCGTGTCTACCATTTCACCACCTGGGCTTGCTTTTCGGGTGCAAAGGTAAGTATTTACACTGAAAAAACAAATCTGGAAAGTCTGTTTTTTTGATTTTATTTCGAGGATGTCGGTTTTTCAGTCTGCTTTCCCATTTTTGAAAGCGGATTTTTAAAAAAGAAACCGCCCAGCCAAGGTGTGCTTGGTGGGCGATTCGTATCTCACGAAAGAAACTGTTTATTTCTGTTCTAAGGTGATTTCTTTGTAGGTTTTGGAGAATGTCCCGTCTGCGTTTTTGGCGTGGGTGAGAATTTTCAGCACATCGGGTGTACATTGGATTTTCTCTACCAACTTGTCGGTTTCTTTCAGCAGACTCTCCTTTACAGGGAATGGCGGAATCATATACTGCCACTCGCCTTTGTTGTTGACGGCGAGCACGGTGTAATGGCTCTCTGTGCGGTCTGGGTTGTGGTACAACACGCCCAGTTCGTCTTTCCCATCGTGGTTGATGTCGCCCATATTCATCGCATTGATTGTGTTGATGAATTCTTGTCCGACGCTGCTACTGATGATTTGTCCGCTGTCGCTCTTGAACGGCTTTGTGTCGTCTTTGGCACTGATGATGGAGAATGTGCCTGCGTCTTTCCCGTCTTTCTGAGGATTGTGCAGCCAGATTTGCTCAATGCAGCCGTCGCCGTTGAAGTTGCCGTAGAGGGTTTTCAGGTAGCCTCCGTCGCGTATGCCGAATTTGTAGGTCAGGTCTAAGTGCGGTGTGAACGAGGTTATGTCGTCATAATAGTCTTCCACCATCCATTTCCCGTTTTCTTTCACGAATTTCAGGAGGATGATGTTGGCAGGGTGGTTGGCGGTTTGTGGCAGGTCAATGAGTATTGTTGCATACACTTCGCCGCAGGCGGACATCAGCACATTCGACACTTTCACGTTTGCCTCTTTGGGGAATTTTGCGTCTTTTTTCCACTTGCTGAGCCACTCCTGGTTTGTCGCGTTTTCATACTTGTTCTGCGCTTCCAACGCTTCTTTCAATTTGGAGGATAGTGTTTTATTCCTGTCTCCCCTCAGGAAAGTTATCTCTTTTACCCGTTTTTCGATTTCGTTGGTGATGGTTTCCGATTGCGGTGTCTTGTTGGAGTCGTAGTACTCTATGTTTCTGAATTGTGGGTTGAAGGTGTATTTGGCGGTTGCGTTGTTCGGGTTCTCGTCTGCTCCGTAGGTTTTGTAGGTAGCTTTCTCGATGGCGACGATCCAGTTGCCTTCTTCGTCCGATGCGAGGTAGTCGTAGGAGTAGGCGTACTCCCAGCGTGTGCCTTCTCCCTGTCCGTTGAGCAGCATTCGTGCGATGCGCCCGTTTCCGTCGTAGGTGTAGGTGTATTCAGAGCGGCTCTCAATGCCGTGTGTGATCATTTTGATGAGTTGCCCCTCTTCATTGTAAAGGTATTCGTAGCCCACGCGTGCGAAGGATTCCGGCGTTGCCATGATTTTTTTTGTGTAGGAGTTGATGCGTCCGCTTTGGTTGCGCGTCAGTTCGTAGAGGGGTTTGGTTGCGTTCCCGTCGTGGTCGAACGAGATGTTCTCCGCTTGGTTGATGCAGCTTACCACGCCATCCTCGAAGAATTGGACGGAGGTGGTGTCGAATTCGTATTCCTGACCGTCTGCCACGATGCGTGTGGCAATGGTTTGCACTTGTTTCACATTGCCTTTCACCTCGAACAGCGAACGGTCGTTCTTGGAGTAGGGGGCGGTTGCGACTGCCGCTGTGTCGCGCATGTCTTCGCACGGGTTGTTTGTTTTTTCTGTCTTCCCCGTGCAAGAAGTGAGTATCGCCGCGCAGGCGATGATTATAATGGTTCTCTTCATAATGTTTCAAGTATTGTTTGCATCGCAAATATAGAAAAATATCTATGGTGGAAAAATGTTTTGGGCGGAATCTGCTGGGCGGAAAAATGAAATAGGTTGCCTCGGGGTGAAGCAACCTATTTTTGTCGGGTGGCGGTTGTCGGATTTATTTTGCCGCCTTGTCTGCCGTTTTGCTCTTTGCAGGCTCAATCACTTTGACGGTGTAGCCGATTTTGGAGAAACTCTTGATGAGTTGCTCTGCGGTGGTTTTTTCTGCATCGTAGCCCACGGTTACGGTTTGGTTGGCAAGGTCGGTTTCGATAGACCGCACGCCTTTTTCGAAACGGAGGTTGTTTTTGATTTTGTTCTCGCAGCCCTCGCAGTGCATCTGTGGGGTTGGGGTTACGACGAGTGTCTTTGGCTCTTTGGCGAATAGCGTTGCCGCTCCGAGGAGTGCCGCCATCAGGATGATTTTCCTTTTCATGATCTTATTGTTTTTTGTTTTTAGGTTGATGTTATTTTATTCAAAACTTGTCCGCTTGATGAGGAACCTCACGCCGAGGTAGAACATACGTCCGTGTACGGGTCCCCACACCAAGGTCGGCTCAAAATCTTTTCCGTATGGATTTTCGGCTCCTAAGATAGATTTTTTTTGCGTGAAGTTGGTAAGGTTTTCTGCACCGATGTATATCGCCCAGTGTCTGAACCACCGGGTTACTTGTGCGCTGAGTTGCTCGTAGGCGTGGAATCGTTCGTCCCAAGAGGGCGTGCCGTCTGCCAGTAGGTAGGCTTGTGGCATACGTCCGCCGCCGTTGATTTGCAGTGTCGCGTCAAACTGCCATAGTTCGAGCGGTGTCTTGTACGAAACGGATGCTAACACTTTGTAGCGGTTGGTCATGGGGCGTTGTTTGAGTTTGCCGTTGTAGGTGCATTTCACGTCGTTCAGCCTATATGCTCCCGACAGGGTGAAGCCTTTGAAGAGAGGGATGGAGGCTTCCACTTGCACGGTGTGCGAGTAGGAGTCGCCGTCGAGGTTGGTGATTCGTATCTGGTTTGGGTCGCTGTCGTAGTCTATCACCGATTGTTGGATGAAGGTGGTGTAGTAGTATTCTGCGGATAGTTTGATTGTTTTTTGTGCGATAGGTATGTTGAAGGTGGACGCAAACCCGAGGTTCCACGCCTCTTCTTGTTTTAATTTGTTGGTGATGAGTGTTCTGCCGCTTGTCAGCAGATAGTTGTTTTCTGCCAATGCGTGCGTTGTGCGGTAGCCTTTGCCTGCCGATAGGCGGAAGTTGGCGGTGTAGGATGGTGCGTATTTCAGGTGGAAGCGTGGCGTAACGAAAAATCCGTGCTGCGTGCTGTAGTCGCCGCGCACGCCTGCCATGGCGGTGAATTTCTTCGAGGGTTTGAAGGTGTATTGGGCGTATGCGCCGGGAACGGTTTCTGTTTCGTCTGTTTCGGTGGAAGGGGTGGCAGATGTTATGTCGGTGTTGAGTTCCTGCCCGATGTTCGTGTGGTTGACGCTCAGTCCGACGGAGAGGTTGTGGCTCTCGCTGAGGTCGGTTTCGAACATCAGCGACCCGTAGAGGTCTTGCTCGTCTGCTGTGTAGGTTTTATGCCCGAACTCGGCGTCCATTTTGTGCATCGCACCCGAGACGATGAAGGCGATGTTCGTGCCTTGCGTTCGGTCTAATATGAAGGCGTTCTTGGCGTATGCCTCGTAGCGGTCTGCCCCGATGTTGATGTGGTAGGGCGATGTGTTGGCGAGTGGGTGCGAGTCGGTCGTTCCGCCGTTTTTGTCTTCTTTCAGTGCGGCGATGCCCCCGTGGAAGATGTAGTTGTTCGACTTGTACACCCAGCGGTTTTGCAGGTTGTACTGCACGTTTTTGGGTTTGTCTACGAAACCGTCGTCGTTTTCATCGTGGTTCATGATGTTGTTTTCGTAGTGTATCAGCAGTTCGGTGCTGAGTTTGGGGTTGATGTGGATGTTGGCGTCGGCGTTGGCTTCGATCTTTGTCTTCGAGTCGCCGTGCAGGCTGATTTCCGCGCCTTGCTCGTCTTCGGGCTTTTTGTATTCGATGTTGATTTGCCCGGTGATGGATTCGTATCCGTTTTTCACCGATGCGCTTCCCTTAGACACTTGTATGCTTTTCATCCAAGCGCCTGGCACGTAGCCGAGAGAGTAGGGCGAGGCGAGTCCGGCGAAGTTCGGAATGTTCTCTGTGAGCATCTGCACGTATGTTCCGGATAGTCCGAGCAGTTTGATTTGCTTGGCGCCGGTGGTGGCGTCGTTGTAGTTGACGTCGACGGATGGGTTGGTGGTGAAACTCTCGCCAAGGTTGCAGCACGCTGCCTTGAAGAGTTCGCCGCGTTCGAGGCTGACGGAGTTGGTCGCCACGTCCATTCGGGTGGTGGTGGGCCGTTGGGCGGTTACCTGCACATCGTCGAGCATCTCGTACATACTGATGGAGTCGCTCTCTTGCGCGTTGTTGTTTTGTGCGTGTGCGGGCAGCAGCGTTATGGCAGCTATTGCCAGAAGTGAGTTTCTTTTGAGTCTCATTTTTTCTTTTTGTGTCAAATTTTTAGTTTGCAGTTTCATTGTTTATTAGTTATAACACAAAAAGGATCAAGTGAAAAATTCTTTCGTCCGTCGGTCATTCCCGGAAAGGTGTTTAGCCGGCGGCATTTGCGTGCGTTTCTTCTCCGTCTTGCCGTTCCATCTCTTCACGGCTTGGACTGGCGGACACTAAGTAGACACCGCCGAAGATGAGCAGTATGGCGAGTCCTTTCGCCCAGCTGAACGAGTCCATTCCCCACCAGATAGCGAGGCAACACGCCACAATGGGCTGGATGTAGTTGTACATACCTGCCACCGTTGGTCGCAGAGCTTTCTGCCCCACCACCACCAGCATGTAGCAGATGAATGTCCCGCAAATCACCGTGTAGGCCGTCCCCGCTATTTCGTTGGTGCTGAGTGCCGCCCAATCGGTGTTGCGCAACGTGTTGGCAGAGAACGGCAGCAGGCAGATGAACGAGTAGGTGAACATCCACTTCATAATGGTGATGAGCGAGTATTTTGCCACGAAATTCTTAAAAAGCACGAGGTAGAGGGCATAGCATAGTTCTGCCGTCAGCACTAAGAGGTCGCCTACGATGGCGTAGTCTTTTCCTTCGCCGCCGCTCCCGGCATTGTGTCCGCCCAAGATGAGGAGCAGTGCGCCACAAGCCCCGGCAGCGATGCCTAACACTTTCTTGCTTGTGATGGGTTCTTTCAGGATGAGGGCTGCCAGCAACATTGCCCACAGTGGCATACTGGTGGTGATGATAGAGGCGTCGCCAGGTGTGCTGAGGCTCACGCCAAAGATGAAAAGCCCTTGGTTGAAGACTATGCCCAAGAGAGCTGCCACGAAGAGCCGCCCCATATCTTTATGGTCTACATGCTCGGGTTTCTGGAAGAGGGAGGCGATCCAGAAAAGGATCATCGCACCGCCAATGCGGAGGTCTGTCACCGCCAAGGGCGAGAGTATGCCCCCCAACATGACGAACTTCGAGACGGGAGACATCACCCCCCACATCACATTCGCCGCCAGCATAGAGCCGTGTCCTTTCCAATTGAACTTTTCCATAGATTTCATTCCTGGCGCGAATTTACAAGTTTTGTGTTTTGTGGCGAAGCGTTTTCCCCTTATCTTTGCAGTGGTTTATTATGTTGCGTCGTGTCTGTGGATAATGGATGGGCGCTTGTTCAGTTGAAATTTGGATTTTATGGTTTTTGTGCGTGATTTCTACGTTTTCATGACGAGGTATGTGTTGTTTTTTGCGTGTTTGTTTTTTCTTCCGATGATGGCGAGGGCGGAGGAGAATGATGCGTTGTTTCCGTTAGGCTTGAAAGATAGCGTCTATATGGGCATCTACGATATGAATATTCCTGTCATCGAGATTACCACGGCGGATAGTTTGGAACCCACGTACGAAATTGTGGATTCTCCGTTTTCGGGTACCACGCCAAAGGGGCTGACGAACAATAACTATGTGCAGGGTCGTATGGTTATGCGGCTCGCCGATTCCATTTTGTACAACAGCGGCGACACGATAGGAACGATGAAAGTGAAGGTGCGCGGAAACACGTCGGCTATGAACTTGCCTCAGAAACCATACAAAATCAAATTGTCGAAGAAGGAGGATTTGGTGCGCTGCATTGACAGCACAGAGGCAGGGAAGGACAAGGAATGGTTGCTGTTAGTTGCGAGTTTGAAAACGCTGGTTGGCTTCAAGGTCAGCGAGATGGTTGGTATGGAGTGGACGCCCGATTGCCGAATGGTGAACGTGGTGATGAATGGCGACTACAAAGGATTCTACTTGCTGACGGAGAGTGTGAAAAGAGCCAAGCACCGTTGCGATATTCCCAAAGAAGGTTTTATCATAGAAAATGATGCTTATTGGTGGAATGAGGATGCCTATTTCAGAACCGTGTGCAACGGGCGTACGCAAGATTTGGGCTACACGTTCAAGTATCCCGAAATTGACAGTATGGCGGACACTTTCCTACTTAATGTGGAAAGGTATATGAACGAGGTTGAAAACGTGTTGAGCAACCAAAAAGATAGAATCGACGATTATATTGATGTAACATCTTTTGCAAAATGGGAACTTGTGCATGATTTAATTGGGACAGGCGATCCTTGGGGGTCGAATATGTTTTTGTACAAAGATGGATTAGAAGAGGGAATGTTGAAAATGGGTCCAGTTTGGGACTTTGACGGCAATTATCTAACCAAAGATAGTTGGGCTTTGATTCATAAAAACACTTGTTTC
This sequence comes from Paludibacteraceae bacterium, assembly GCA_963631545.1. Lineage (GTDB taxonomy): Bacteria > Bacteroidota > Bacteroidia > Bacteroidales > Paludibacteraceae > UBA1181. Next base: position 37,193 of record CAVGRN010000015.1, read on the forward strand.
TATTTTGTCGACAAATTAAATCTATATGATCCTTTTATTGAGGCATATAAGGCTGAGTATGAAAGTGTCAGGTCTAAAATTTTTGATGTCGTTTCTGTTATGCAAGAAGTGTATGACGATTTGAGTGATGATTTTAATCGGAGTAACGCATACAATAATAAAAAAAATTGTGTGGACAGGGGGGACTATGAGGAAGAATTAAGTATTGCGGATGAGTGGTTCTCATCGCGCATTGCGTGGTTAGATAGTGCCATCAATACAATGGAGCCGACGAATGCGCTTTATATTGATATCGCAAGGGTTGACGAGGGGTCGTTTAGACTTTTCTTGATTGGAGCGGACTATTCGCAACCCACCACTTTGCAAGTTTTGGATGCCTCGGGGCGCACCTTGCGCTACTTCCCCGATTTCGTGTGGCAGGAGTTGAATCTGCCGCCGGGCTTCTACATCCTTTATGCGCGTAATGACAATAAATTCGCCACAAAAAAATTGTTGGTGGGTAGAGATTGATGGGTTGCGTTCGTGTTGTTTCCTGTGAGGAAGAGAACCGGAGGGTCCGACACAGTCGGCAATGGTGATGAGAAATGATTTTCCAATACGCTGGATGCGCTATGCCCGTGTGCGGAATGCTGGGAATGCTCTGTGAGAGAGTCGCTCCCGGGCGATTTACATAATTTGGGGGTTGGTTTGCCGCCACTGTGCGTCTTCCCCGGCTCTCTTGTCTTTGGGGTTAATCCAATAAGTCGACTGTCCAGTTGAGGCTTTGGATTTTTAGGTCGAGCAAGCGCAGTTGCTTGGCGTATTCGTCTGTCTGTCGGCGCAGTTGCGGGATGTCTAAGGTGCAGACGTATTTTATCTCGTTTCGGCTGTAGCGGTCGGCGTTCTCGCAGCAATGGCGCAGCACGTCTTGCAGTAGTTTCACACGCATAGACAGCGTGTCCTTTTTGGCTATCATTGCGGTGAGGCACTCACCGTCGGCGGTTGCGCTGAGGTTGGTTTTGTTGATGCGGAACATCAGTGTTTCTAATTGTTTGAGTGCGGAGTCGAGTGCGGAGAACAACTCTGCGGTGTCTTCCGTGGGCTTGTCACCCTCTTGTATCTTCGAACTGCTTTTGATTCGTTCTTTCAACTCAGACACTTTCGTCTGTAGTTCCGCGCGCTGGCTGAGTGCTTCTGCTAATTTCATCTTCCAAATTTTTAGTCTGACAAAAGAATCAATATTCCGTTTTATCCTCTTTCTCCGTCCATTGTTTGAAGACGGCGATAGCCTCGTTTCTCAGCATTTGTGTGCGGGGCATAGAGCGGTATTCGGGTGCTTTTTCTATCTCGTCGTAGATGAACTTGTCGTCGAACCCGATTTCTTTGGCGTCGGTCTTGTCATTGCCGTAGTAATATCGGTCTATGTGCGCCCAATACATAGCGGAGAGGCACATGGGGCAGGGTTCGCACGAGGCGTAGAGTTCGCAGCCGCTGAGGTCGAAAGTCTTCAGTTTGCGGCATGCTTTGCGGATGGCTTCCACCTCGGCGTGGGCGGTGGGGTCGTTGTTGAGCGTTACTCGGTTGTGGGCTTTGGCAATCACTTTGCCGTCTTTCACAATCACAGCCCCGAATGGTCCGCCGCCTTCGCGCACGCTCTTCTCGGAGAGTGCAATGGCTTGGCGCATATTTTTTTCGTTCATATCATCCATTGTTTTCTATGTCATTGCTGACGCGGTATTTGCCGTCGTCGGTGTTTTTTTTGATTTTGGAGAGTGCGTCTATGGTATAGTCCACATCTTCGAGGGTGTGGAGCGGCGTCGGGATGAGGCGTATCATCACCTTGCCTTCCTCAATGTAGGGATAGAGGATGTTGACGCAGAAAATGCCGAAGTTCTCCCTTAAATCCATCATCATCTGTACGGCCTCTTGCACACTGCCGATTTTCATATAGACGGGCGTTACAGCGGATGTGGTGCCACCGATGTCGAGTCCGGCCTTGCGCAGTCCGCTTTGCAATGCGTCTTTTATGCAGTTGAGTTTTTCTAACTGCTCGGGGTGGTTGATGATGTAGTCCAACCGGTTGATGGCGCTGGCGGTGATGGCGGAAGGCAGTGCCTCCGAGAAGGTTTGCGAGCGCATGTTGTACCGCAGGAAGTTGATGAGTTCCTCGCTGCCGGCTACAAATCCGCCGGTGATGCTCATTGCTTTGCCGAAGGTGCCTACCATCAGGTCTACCTTGTCCTGCACCCCGAAGTGGTCTGCCACGCCGATTCTGTTCGGACCGATGGTGCAGAATCCGTGGGCGTCTTCCACAATCAGCAGAAAATCATATTTCTCTTTGAGTGCTACGATTTTGTCCAGTGGTGCGAACTCGCCCGTTACGCCAATCACACCTTCGGTGATGAACAGCACGCCGCCGTCTTTTTCTTGCGCCAGTTCGCAGGCGTGCTTCACTTGCTCTTCTATCTCGTCTAAGTCGTTGTGATAGTAGATGAAGCGGCGGTTGGCGTGCAGGCGGATTCCGTCTTGGATGCTCGAGTGTACGTCGTGGCTGTAGACCACGGTGTCGTGCTTGCAGCAAAGCGAGTCGATGACGGAGATCATCCCCTGGTAGAAGGAGTTCAGCACGAAGCAGTCTTCCGTGTGGGTGAACTCGGAGAGTTTAGCCTCCAATTCCTCGTGTAGGGTAGTCTGTCCCGTCATAAGGCGCGAACCCATCGGGGTGGAGAATCCGTATTGGGCTGCCAACTCGGTTTCTTTCTCCTTGATTTCGGGGTTGTTCGCCAATCCGTAATAGTTGTTGATGCTCCAGTTGAGGATGTCCTTGCCGCGGAATTTCATTCTCGGCCCTATTTCGCCCTCCAACTTCGGGAACATAAAGTAACCGTGGGCAAGTTTGCTCCATTGGCCTAACACGCCAAGGTTGCCCAGCACACGTTCTTTGATTTTCATTTTCTCTATGCGAACAGACCGTTGTGATTCAAGGTTTTACGCAGACTGACGTCTGGCTTGCCTTTCGTCTGACCTGTCCAAACTTTTAAAGTTTATACTGTCAGCCTCTGCCAGCCGTGGTTGTCTGGCGGAGGTTTTTCTTATCAAAACAGAATCATTTCAGTATCGGCGGAGGTGTCGCCTTCCTCCGATACGGGTTGGCTGTCGTCTTTCTTCGAGCAGTCGTATTTTTGGGTAACCACGAACGGTTCGGTGCGCGAGTAACCGAGGGTGGTGTCGTTCATCACCTTGTTCATATAAGTTCCCCAGATCGGAAGGGCGGTGGCAGAGCCTTGTCCGTTCCGTTGGATATCGAAGTGGATGTCGCGGTCTTCTCCTCCCACCCACACGCCAGTGATGAGGTTTGGCACGAAGCCCATAAACCATCCGTCGGAGTTGTTTTGCGTGGTTCCTGTTTTGCCGGCGATTGGGGTTTCCCACCCAAAACTGTAGGAGTAGCGTTTGGTGCGGAGGCGCACGCCTGTTCCGCCGTTGATGACGCTTTGCAGCAGAGAAATCATCTTAGAGGCGGTTTCCGCGCTGAATATCTCGTTCATGCGTGGCACGAAGTTGGCGATTACGTTGCCTTTATTGTCTTCGATGCGTGTAACGTAGAGAGGCTCCGTTTGGATGCCTTTGTTGGCGAAAGCCGTGTAGGCGGCTGTCATTTCGCTGACGGAAACGTCGGCGATTCCCAAGCAGAGCGAAGGTACTGGGTCAATTTGGTTTTTCAACCCGAAAGAGTGGAGCAGGTTGACGAATCGTTCTGGACCGAGTTGTTTGATGAGGTAGGCAGAGATCCAGTTGTTGGAGGTCTGCAAGCCTCGTTTGATGGTGATCATCTTTCCTACTTCCTCCTTGCCGGCTTCTCCGTAAGGTGCGTTGCGTGGCTCCCATACCTCGCCGGATGGGAGGAGGATCTGAGGTTGCACGTTTGGCACTTCGTCGCAAGGCGACATTCCGTCTTCCATTGCTAATGCGTAGAGGAATGGTTTGATGGTTGACCCCACTTGGCGGCGGCCCACGCTTGCCATGTCATATTGGAAGTAGTTGAAATTCGGTCCGCCCACGTATGCCTTCACGTGTCCGTTGAAAGGGTTGATGGACACCAAGCCCGAGCGGAGGAATGATTTTTGGTATCGGATGGAGTCATATGGGCTGATGGTTGTGTCTTTGCTGCCCGTCTTCCAGTCGAACACAGTGGTAGGAACCGGTGTGTTGAACACTTCCATAATTTCTTTCTCGCTCATGCCTTTGGCTTTCAATCCGCGGTAGCGGTCGCTTTGGCGCACAGAGCGAATCAAGATGGAGTCTACCTGAGCCTGTGTCGATTGGTTGGAGAAAGGTGCTTTCTTGTGTTTCTGTCCGCTTTTCTCTTTGAAGAAGAGAGGTTGCAGATAACCGCCAAGGTACTCTTCCACAGCCTCCTCGGCGTATTGTTGCATGCGCGAGTCGATGGTGGTGTAGATTTTAAGTCCGTCGGTGTAGAGGTTGTACGGCGTTCCGTCTGGCTTTAGGTTTTTGTTGCACCAGCCGTAGAGAGGGTCTGTCTCCCACGCTAACGAGTCCTCATAGTATTTTTGGTGCATCCATTTCGGGTATTTGGATGGGATGGGCTTGTTGGCGGTCATAATGATTCTGAGTCGCTCGCGGAAGTATGGGGCGAGTCCCAATTTGTGGTCAACCTTGTGGTAGTTGAGTGTAATCTCCAAAGCGGAAAGCGAGTCGCGTTGTGCCTCCGTGATTTTGTCATACACGGACATTTGCGAGAGTACGACGTTGCGTCTTTCCAAGCAGGCCTTTTTGGTGCGTTCGCGCACGGGGTTGTATTGGGTAGGGTTTTGCAGCATACCCACAAGCATAGCAGCCTCCTCGATGGTGAGTTCTTTCGGTGTCTTGTTGAAGTAAATCTGCGCTGCCGACTTGATGCCGACGGCGTTGTTGAGGAAGTCGAACTTGTTGAAGTACATTGTGATGATTTCCTCCTTGGTGTAGTATTTCTCTAACTTCACGGCGATGACCCACTCGGTAAGTTTCTGCTTCGCACGTTCCCACTTGCTTTGGGCCATCTTCTCGGTGAAGAGCAGTTTCGCTAACTGCTGTGAGATGGTACTTCCTCCTCCCTTGTTTTTCCCAAGGATGATGGTTTTGAAGCCCACGCGAAGCAGTGCGCGACCGTCGATGCCGGAGTGTTCCATGTAGCGGGAGTCTTCGGTCGAAATGAGTGCGTCTATGAGGTAGGGCGACAAGTCTTTGTAGGGCGTGTACACGCGGTTCTCTTGGCTTTTGAAGTATCGCCCTAACACTTCCATGTCGCAAGAGTAAATCTCTGAGGCGTATTTGTTTTTCGGGTTCTGCAGCTCTTCGACGGGTGGCAGATAGCCGATCTTTCCTTCGCTGATCATATTGAAAATGCAGTAAACCGCAGCCACGCCGGCGAAGAACACAATCCAGAGACCGATCAGAATCTTCACTCCTATGCTTAATTTTCCTTGTTTCATCATTCTTGAAAAAAATGTTTTAAAGAATCTTTCCGCTGTTTTGGGTTGGCGGAAATGTGTACAAAAGTAAGAAAATAATTGTACTTTTGCCAACCAGCGAAATCAAAATGAAATCTGTATTTCTGCGCATATATTTTTTGGTGCGTTTTCCCCAGAAAACGTGGGGCGAGATCGTCGGCGAGGGTGCGGACATCGGCAAGGTGCGCGATGGCTTCTTTTTCCCTTGTCTTCTGGTGGTTGGGCTTGTCGGGGCGTTGGATGCCGTTCTCGATTTTCAGTGGATGGAGATGGTTTTCTTTGCGGAGTTCCTTCGTTTCCTGGCGATTCGCCTTTTGGTGCTTTTCACATCGCTGTTCGCAGGGGTGTATGCCACGGTGCTTTTGCTGCCTTTGCTGCAGAGAGTGCCACGCCTGACTAAGGCGGATCTATCCGACCTAAACAACCGCTTTGCGTTGGTGGTCTACGCCTCGTCGGTGATGTGGGTGCTGCAACTCTGGCATGGCTTGATGCCGGTGCTGTTTTTCCTCCCGGTGCTGAAAATATATGTTGCCTATATAATATGGTGTGGTTTGCCGATTTTGTTTCCTTCGATCGAGGAGAACAGGATTGGATGGCTTGCCGCCATCATTTTTGCGATGGTGCTGCTCTGCCCATTGGCGGTGGAGGCTTTTATGAATTCTTTAATGAGGTGAGAAATTCTTTATGGAAAAACTGAAAAATGACATACTGATCAGGAACAAACGTGCATCGTTTGATTTTGAGTTGATTGACACCTATCAGGCGGGCATCGTGTTGGTGGGTACGGAAATCAAGTCGATAAGGTTGGGAAAGGCGAGTCTTGTGGACACGTTCTGCTTCTTCAACGACGGCGAGTTGTGGGTGAAAAATATGAATATCTCCGAGTATTTCTACGGAACGTACAACAACCACCTGCCGCGCCGCGACCGCAAATTGCTACTCAACAAACGGGAACTGCAGAAGATTTGCCGCCAGACCAAAGACACGGGTTTCACCATCGTGCCAACGAAACTCTACTTGAACGAAAAGGGACTCGCCAAAGTGGAAATCGCCGTCGCCAAAGGTAAAAAGTCCTACGACAAGCGCGAAAGCTTGAAGGAGAAGGACGACAAGCGGCAGATGGATCGTTTTATGAAACATTGATAGCCTAAACAAATCAGAATGGAGGATGTTGTATTGCGGTTGACGCAGGTCTTGCCGCGGATTTACGGTTTTGACTTTCCTCGTCCCATTGATTGGACGTTGCGGAAGGGCGAACAATGGTGTGTGATTGGCCCGAATGGTGCCGGCAAAACTATGCTGGCGGATCTGCTTTGCGGAAAGTATGCTGTGAAGTCGGGGAAAATTGACTACGTTTTTTGGACGGATGCGTTTCAAAAAACGACTCGTAAGACCTACCCATCGGCAGAAATTAAAAAGGTGGGGTTTGAGTCGGCCTACCTTCTGTCCGACTATAAAAACATGTACTATCAACAGCGGTTCAGCTCCACGGAGAATGAGTTCTCGCCCACGGTGAAAGACTTGGTGGACGCGGAGTCGGACAAGGACTATGTGCAGATGCTTTGCCAGAGAATGCACGTGGACAGACTTTACGAGAAACATCTAATAATGCTTTCGTCGGGCGAGTTGCGCCGCCTCTTGATTGTGCTGGCGTTGGCAGACCGCCCTCAGCTGATTATTTTCGACAATCCGTTCATCGGGTTGGATGTCGAAATGCGTGCCGAATTGGATGAGTTCTTCATAGAGCTTTCGTCTTTTCAGCAGATGGTGTTCCTCGTTCCTGCTACGAACGAGATTCCCAAGGTAGCCAACCGCATATTGAAGGCGGATGCGCTGCAATATGAGGATATGGGGTCTGTGTCAGATTTTCTGGAAAATCAATCTTCTGATTTTGAGTCGGTTGATAGTGTCAGCATCGGGGATTTTCCGACTTCGGGGACGAGTGTCGCCCGAGAGTGTCAGTATGTTTTGAAAATGAAGGACATCAATGTGGCGTATGGTGCCGCTGTCCTGTTCAAAAACCTAAATTGGGAGATTAAAAGAGGTGAGAAATGGGCTTTGGTGGGGCGAAACGGCTCGGGTAAGTCGACATTGCTCAGCCTCTTGGCGGCAGACAACCCGAAGGCCTATTCGTTAGACATCACCATATTCGACCGCCGGCGCGGCACTGGCGAGAGTATTTGGGACATCAAGAAACCTATCGGCTACATATCGTCGGAGATGCACCTTTTCTTTCAGGAGAACCAGGAGTGCAAGCACATTGTCGGGTCTGGCTTTTTCGACACAATCGGTCTCTTTCGCAGTTGTTCTGACGAGCAGATGCAACTATCCCTGCGGTGGATGGACTTGCTTGGAATCCGCCATTTGGCAGACCGCCGCTACCTCACATTGTCGAGTGGCGAGCAGCGTATGGTGTTGCTCGCACGCACGTTGGTGAAGAATCCAGACTTGCTGATTTTGGACGAACCGCTCCACGGCTTGGATTTGCGGAGCAAGCAACGTTGCCGTGCCGTCATCGAGAGATTTTGCGAGCAGAAAGGAAAGACGATGATTTACGTTACGCACCGCCGTGAGGAGATTCCGTCTTGCGTAGATCACTTCTTTGAATTGAAAAAGTTGTAGCGTCTGACGCGAAGTCCCTTTGAACGCCGTGAGGTAAAAAACAAAATAATCCGGAGCAGTTATGCCCCGGATTACTCTATTCAACATTCAACAGTCAAACGTGTTTTTTCATAAAATAAAGGTCAGATCGGATATAGTATATTTATATAATAGGGTTTCTGAATTTTGCCGATGAACGGCTTTTTACTGCCTTTCATCTGATGACAAATTTAGGTTGAATGTTATGCTTGAATGTTCAAATTTGTAAAATCAATGTGGATAAAACGGAAAATTGCCTCGTTGGAATGTGGATTTTCCCCGATGAAACCGCCCTTTTTGTGGATTATTTTGAAAAAAAACGATTCGAAGCGAAATAAAACCGCGCAAACTTCGTTTCCAAGACATATTACTAATGAAAACAAAGTGCGTATGGTAGAAACTTTTACTAACGAAACATCAGAGGAAGTATTTTATGATTTTGAAGCGGAAGCACCCGTTGCTTGTCCGAGCGATGGCCCGTCGCCTGCTGCTGTGGCTTTGGTGCGGATGTTCGCCCACATCTATGGGAGCGAAGCGTGCGAGGAGTGCGCGGATTGCGTCTTCTTGCCGTCTGCCAATTGAGTCTTCCTTTATGGAATGGAGTGGGGGTGTCGGCATGCGGCATCCCTTTCTTGTTCCAAACTATCCATATTGTCCAAAATTTTGTAATTTCGCACGGTTATGCGGACGAGGTGTCGTCTGCCTGATTTAGAAATTGTATAACTAATTAAATAAGGTAAGATAGTATGATGAAGAAATTTTTCTTAGTGTTGTCGGTTTTTGCAGCGAGCGTTTCGGCATTTGCGCAGAATATGGACAATTCGTTTGACTTGCGCATTTTCGGTGGTTTCGGAAAAAATTACTCAACCGTGGTGGATAGCGATGGTGATGACTTGATCTCTATGGATTCCAAGCCGCAGATTGGTATTTCGTTGGGCAGCCGTTGGTACGTCGTCAGTGGAAATGTCGCTGGACTTGCCATTAACGCACGTTGGTTGGATTTCGCATTCAACCGTGCGAAGTTTGATAAGTTTTTGAACGTTGATGCAAGCAAGTTGGATGTGAAGGCAAATGAGTTCAGCGTTGAGGCGTTCAATGTTGGTTTGATTGGAACGATAGCGTTAGGTAAAACTTGCGCCATTGATTTGTTCTACGACCTCGGAGCCAGCTCCTTGATTCGCATCTACGACAATGAGAGTGGGTTGGGAAAATATACAAGCGACGAGAAGGTAGACCACTACTTCTTCGGACTCAACCATAAGGTGGGTGCTGCGTTTCGTGTGGGTGTTTTCCAAGTGGGTGTCGAGGGTAAACTCGGCAAGTTGAAGTTGCAAGACTGGGGTATGGAAGATGCTGAATGGAAGGTTTACGAAGGCTTTGAACCTAAGGCGAAGATCGGTTGCGCACGCGTGTTTGTGGGCTTCAACTTCTAATCCTAAATTGTAAATATCACTCCTCGTTTCGGAGTTTTGGGATGGCGTGGATTGTTCCGCGTCATCTTTTTTGTCTCACTTCGTGTATTCTCCCCCAAGAATAAACGCAAAAACGCCCCGCAATCCTGCGAGGCGTTTTTCATCAAAAATCCAAGAAACACTTAC
>CAVGRN010000016.1:0-46812 GCA_963631545.1 Paludibacteraceae bacterium
GGGGGGGTATTGACTTTTGTCAATACCGAAAACATCATCGCCCAGTTCCCGATGGTGTTATGTCCTGCTTTCTGCATACTTTGCTTTTTTATTATCCCAAAATCCCCAAAAGTTGCACCCCTGTTTGAAATGCTCCCTCTGAATGTTTTGCGGTGCAAAGGTATGGAAAAATTCGAATAGAAACTAAAATTGCAAAAGAAAAAATTCGCACAGGCAAAATAACGGGACGATTTAGATCAAAAAAACGGAGGCTAAAAAGGCCTCCGTTGAAACATCCATAGGGCAAGGAACTTAAAAATCATCCGCCTCTTTCTTGGCAGGATTTCTGTAGTAGACCTTGCCTTCAATATACTCCTGGGCGGCAATCAAAGTTGGTTTAGGGAGCTTCTCGTAGAATCTCGAGATTTCAATCTGCTCGCGGTTCTCGAACACTTCCTCCAAATTGTCATTGTAGGAAGCGAACTCCTGCAATTTCTTCTCCAACTCGTTTTTCATATCCACACTGATCTGGTTGGCGCGTTTTGCAATGATGCAAACCGTTTCGTAAACATTACCCGTATCAGCGCACAGGGAGTTCATATCCCTCGTGATGGTGCTTGTTGGAGCATTGATCTTCTTGTAGTCCATAATCAAATTTATTTATAGCTATATTTTCAATTTTTCTCTAAATAACGCTGCGCTCTTTTGAAAAACCGGTCAGCCTCCTTGCGATGGGAACTCTCGGGATACTCTTTCACGAAAGTGTAATACTCGTCCAACGTGTCGCGGTAGCGGTCTTCCATCTTCGCCTCGACGCTCTTCACCGCCTGCATATACTTCGACTCTAAGATGAGGAAACTGAGTTCCTCTCTGTATTTGCAGTCGGGATAATTCTTCAACGCATTGCTGGCAGTTACCACAGCAGACAAATAGTTGTTGCCCATATAATCGCCCAAGTCGTAATATAATTTGGCGTTGATATACTCTTTCTGCGCCAACTTGTCCTGCATCTCCGTGAGCATCATCACCGCCTTGGGTATGCGCCTGCTATGCGGATAGGCCTGCGAGAATGCCAGCAACTCGTCTATCGCCTTCTGGGTGTTCGTCTGGTCCAACTTCACATCGGGCGACCCGTGATAATAACACGCGCCAATGTGATACCTCGCGTCCTCCGCATGCTTGCCCGAGGGGTATGCCTTGCAATAGGACGAGAAATAGCCCCGCGCCATAATGTAGTCGCGGTTCTTATAGTAGGACATCGCCAAGGTGTACAAGCCCTCCTCGCCCTTTGCCGTGCCTCTCATTCCAGGAATGACAGACTCCAACAGCGTTGCCGACTTTATATAGTCCTCCCCCTCGAAATACTCCATAGCTTTATCGTATTTCAAATCGGTATCGGTACTCTTCGTCAACTTCGTATATTCTCCACACGAAGTGAAAGAAACCGAAACGGCGACCACCGCAGCGAGTAAAAACTTATATGCCATACTTCTGTCCATACAGTCTTGCAAAATTACACGTTTCCGTTTAAAAATCAGCAAGGAACGACACAAATATTCAAAATCAGAGTTCTATTTTCTCAGCAGGCGACTCATCAGCACCTGTATTCTGCGGCAAAGCGGCTGGATTTTCGCTTTGCTCCAACGAGCGGCGTTTCACAACCGTGAGGTAGCAGCTGGCGGTCTTCCCCTCCACAGAGGCATAAATCACCGTCTTACCACTCTCCAAAGCGACTACCGAGCCATAGGCATCCACGGTGGCGATCTTCTCATTGGACGATGTCCAATGCACCTCTTTCGTTGTAGCGTCCTCTGGGTGGAGTGTCAAGACGAGCGTCTCGGCATCACCCTCTTGCAGCGTCATCTCGCTCTTGCTCATCGTCAGGCTTTCCAATTTCACGAGGAAGCTATCCACAACGAAGTTGCTGTTGCCGCGCCACGGCAGCGTGTGGAGGTATTCCTTATAATAGAGATCGATCTGCCTACCGCCCATCGTCATAAGCTTCTGCGCCACAGCGGCATCTTCTATCGAAAAGATGAATTCATTTGACTGGATTGAGCCAGCCGACTGCGAACTTTTGAATCCGCTTTGTATCATTTTCCCCTCATACGTTTTGAACACATAGCCTTTATTGACAACATAATTCAACTCACCGCTCTTGACACCTTCTCCGAAGACGAAATAAAAACGATAGTAAATAAATCCCGCCAACACCAAAAATATCGGCAAGAGAACCAAAAGGAGTATCTTTTTCATTTTACTTATTTTTCAATCTTATTTTAGAACGAATCTATATAAAGTGCGAATTTATGGATTTTCACGGAAGAATGCAAAGCAGATGCGACGCACTTCAAAAGATATTTTTACTCAAAAGGCAAGCATAAAGCGGCACATTGGTCATCCAATCTTGCTCCTTATAGGGAAGCATAGAGAATCTGAATCCCCTCAGCATAGGGTTTTTCTCAATGAAAGTGCGTAGGGACTTAGACTTGACGTTCACCTCCGCCTTCACCTCGACCGGGATAAGACGGTCGTTCCACTGCGTCATGAAATCAATCTCAATGGTGGATTTTCCATCAGAAAAATAGTAAATGGGCAAACCCAACGTAACTAATTGCGTATAGACATACAACTCCGTAAAAGCGCCTTTGTATTCCGTAAAAATAGTGTTACCCACAAGCATCGAAGCCGATGACGCATCCACCATAGCCCCCATCAAACCAACATCCAACATAAAAAGTTTGAAGGCATCGGCATCCTCGTAAAACTTCAACGGCAACTCTGGTTTGTTGACTCTCGTCACTTTATACACTAAACCCGCATCTACTAACCACTGGATAGCCAACTCAAATTCGGACGCCCTTGCACCATGTTTCAGTGCGCCATAAACGAATTTCTTCCGTTCTTTCGCCAATTGCGCAGGGATATTATCCCAAACCATATTGATGCGCGGCACATCTTGCGCCGGGGCATGCTTTGAAAAGTCTCGCCGATAATCCCGCAGAATCTGCTGCTGAATCCGACGGACTTCTTGCAAACCTTTCTGCTCTACAAACGCCAAAACGGCAGCCGGCATTCCTCCGACATAATAATACTGCCGCAATAAACTGACAAGCTCGCCATCAAGCATGCTCAAAACCTGCCAATTGGCACTTTTTAGCATTTCTGAAATTTGCACGCTACCACACGCATCCAAAAACTCTATAAAAGTCATCGGATAGAGCCTCAACTCCTCCACCTTCCCAACGGGGTAAGAAACATCACTATGCAGTGAAAGTCCGAGAAGCGAACCTGCCACAATGACGTGGATATCGGGTGCATCCTCGCAAAAAAACTTCAACGTCTCCAACGCTTTGGGGCAACTCTGCACCTCGTCTAAGACGACGAGCGTGTCGCCTGGGGTGATATCAACCCGGCAAATGGCAGACAACGCCATCAAAATATCACTAATCTCACCGCCATTCTCAAAAACGCGAACTGCCACCTGGTTTCTATCTAAACTGATGTATGCCAATTTCTTATACTCACTCTTGCCAAAATCTTGAAGTATATAAGTCTTGCCAACTTGCCTTGCACCATTGAGTATCAACGGTTTACGGCATTTCTTATTCTTCCATTCTAACAAATCGTGATATATCTCTCGTTTCATCGCTGTACACTTTTTCGGACGAATATTCAGCGTAAATATACACTTTTTCGAACGAATAATGACCACAACAGCACACTTTTCCGGACGAATGTTTCTGCGCAAGCTACCATGTGTACCACCACAAAAAACAGCGGAAGAGAGAAATCCTCCTCCGCTGCAAAACATTCTATCTTGAAAAGGCAAATAGCTATTTCACGACAACCTTCTCTGTTTCAGCACCTTTCCTTACAATATAGACACCAGAAGGCACATTGAACCGCACCTCACTGGCAGCAGCAAATTTCACTGCGACAACCTCGCCAGAGATGCCATAGACTTTAATTTCGTCGCCTGCCGCGATACCAACCACAACAAGTTCCGACTTGCCAGTGTAGACGCTCCACGCATGGCTCTTCACCTCAACATTGCCCGTCGCACTGTCGGTGAACTTGAACGGACCAGCCTCAACATACTTTGTCCCCTTAATGGAGTAGACGTAGTAGGTGGAGTTTTCAAGGTCTACTGCGCTACTTGGCACGTTGCAACTCTCATTGGTGGAGGTGTAGAACTCTGCATTACAATCGGTTGCTTCTTTTGAAAGCACTTTTACGGAGTAGGAAGTGGCACTCTCACAACCATTGAACAAGACAACATAATTATCGCTTTGCAATGAAGAGGAAACATTAGAAACAGCCGTGAGCGGCTCTTCGCAGACGGCCGAGCCATCGCCTGCGCCACCATTGCCGAAAGTCCACCCTTTGTTGGTTGCAATCGTAGGGTCGCTCGTGGCATCACCCGTACAACCCACCGAGTAGATAGTACCCGAAGCGGAAGGCAAGGCCTTGAACAAAGCGTTGAGTTGGCAGGCAGGTAGCGAACTGTTGTTCACATCTACTGTTGTCAGACTTGGGAATGATTCTGGCAGAACCAAGGTGGATATACTTGCACAACGCTTCATATCAAGTTTCTGAAGTGCCGTGTTCTTACTCAAATCCAATGTTGCAACAGGAATAAGGGTGATATCCAACGACGAAAGGGAAATCGCCTTGGAAATGTCTAACGAGGTGAGCGAAGAGTTTGCCCAAATGTTGAGCGTCGCAAGCGATTTGTCCGTCTCGGTGATAGACAAATCCGTTACGCCCGACTCACCATTCGCGCCATCACCGCGAAGGTCGAATTCGGTTACCGAACCAGAAACTTCGACGGTGTAGTTGCCAGCCGCCGAGTAGGTGTGCGAAAGATTTGAATCTGTCGTACCATCTCCCCAATTAACCGAATATGAACCAGATATGGAATAAATATATTTTGTTTGATTCGCCGTTGCATTCCACTTCAGTTGAATGGCAGCGAACGATGAACTTGCGCAAAGAAGCAGTGCAGCAAGTGTTGAATATGCTATTTTTTTCATGATAAATCTGTTTAAATAGTTAGACGATTACTTGCTGACGACCTCACAATATGAGTTATCACTGTTCTGAATCCTTACGGTGTATTGTCCCGACTGACAAGAAGTTGGAACCACGACAGACGATGCAGAATAGATAGTACCCTCAGAAACAACGACGCCTGCCGCATTAACCACACTATAGGTTGTTCCATCTGGCACTTTTCCCGTAACGGCAACATACGTTTCTTTGTTGGTAACCGTAAACTCGCCTTCGTCTACGCTCTCGCCCACAGTCATCTCATCATCCGTAAAGTAACTATATGGATAGTTTATATCATAATTGCTTGTGTGCGTGGCATTTAAGATAGAGAAACGTTGATTGAGGTCGTTCCAATTGTTGCGCAGGGTCGTGATTTGGTCAACAGACAAGTTGCCAAGGCCATCGTGTCTTGAGCGAGAATTGTTACCCGACTCAGGCCATTGCAAGAACGTTCCGCTCGTTTCGGAAGAACCGCTGTTGTTGAGTTCACCGGCATCTTCACAGTCGCCACCTGCCACGCAAGTGCCTTCGATTTTGAATCCACTTGTATTGTAATAGAATCCATACTCACGTTGCCAAAGGTTACCACAACAGATCGCATTGTCTTTCACCTCGGTAGAAATCAAGAAAGCGTTATCCGTTACGAATGCGTTGCCATACACCTTACTGCCATTGAAAACACGGGCAGAACCCGAAATGACAGCATCGCCATAGACCTCTGCATTGGTGAAGACCATCGCATTCTCCTTCACAACCGCATTGCCATACACTTTGGCAGCACCCTTCACGATAGCGTAATCCTCAATGCGAGCGTTACCCGAAACGTTTGCCGAGCCCAACACCTTCGCATTCGGACCCACATACGCCGTGGCTGCAACTGTCGCCGTTGAGGCTACCCAACCGCCACCATTGCTGTGAGGCGCGCCGTTGCTCTTCGCACCCTCGTAATCGTCGTTGTAACCCATAGGCACAGCATTCTCGAAACACAATTCGTAAGGGTAGCGGTAATATTTCGGAAGACCTGCCTCCCAAGAGTAGTTGTGTGCCGCATTGTGCTCTGTTGGCGCACCTGCCACTACGAGCCATATTTCACTATCTGTAGCCTCCTTTGTGAAGGAGATGGTTTGATCTGCACCATTATAGACGTTGCCCATACGCACCGTACCGTCGGTCTTCTTTGCCACGAATCCGTAAGCCCAACCCGACTTCTTGTTGGCATCCTTCGAGTCGTTCTCGTTATGACCACGGAAACGCATTCTGATGGTTGCCGACCCGTCTGCATTCAAATTCTTTGGGAAAATCTGAATGGCGTTGAAACCATAATCCTGCGGTGCTTGACAGTCGCGAATCGCATAATGGTTTTTCTCAGCGTTGACAGCGTAGAGAATTGTTCTGTGTTTCTTTTGAACGATGTCAAAGAACTGCACGATACCCGTTCCGTCCGTCGGATAAGAGAGTCCGTCAACCACACTCTTATAATATCTTCCGTTCGTACCCTCATCAAAGTTGAACGTAACCATTTTCATAGCAGACTCAGCCACGAAAGCGTTCAATTTAGATTGGTCGTTGTCGAAGAAATAGCGGCAGGCGGTCTGCATAGGGTGTTCGTCCTTCAGGTTTTGCTTCCACAACTCGCCCAAAGCCAGAACGCCCTTTGTCTGCGTGAGGTTTTCCAAGAAGAAAGACGTTGTGTAGTGCTTCCTCGTGTTGAGGAAATGGGAGTGAGTGGCATACATGTAACGAGCGAAATCCTCGTTCACATTCGGGTACATCTGCAAGGCACCGTGATTGGCAGAACGCTCCCAAAACGCACCATTTTTCGTGTCTTGAAATGCACGATACTGATCGCTCGGACGGTCGGAGTAGCATTGGTAAGACATTGAGTGGAATAATTCATGCGCCAATGTGAAATAAGGATACGCTGCCGCTGAGTTCACGCCCAAAGCAGCGGGGTCGAGCCACATCGCTCCGATGGTATAGTCATATCCACCTCCATACGCCATCCAAGAGGTGGTGTAGTTGAGCATGAACATAAACTTGTATTTCTTCAGATTTTTTCCATCATCCCAAGTGGCGTGCAACGTGTTGACGTGGTGGTCGAAAATATCCTCGCAAGCCGACAAGAACGTCTTCAAGTTGAATGTCTGCGACGTGTTATTCGGGTTGATCATCTTCTCGGGGTCAGTACCAAAACCAGCTTCCCAGAAACAGACGATGTTTTCCGTCTGATACGAGCGGGTCTTACTCCAACGCTCACTATCATCCTTCAGGTCATCAATAGAGTTGATAGTACCGTTTTTCCCGTTTTTGTTACAATAATCATCCTGCCAGGAGGAGTTAAAATTTGAGGGAATGTAGACGCTTTTCTCGGCATAAAGAGAAAAGCCGACGAGCAAGGCAAACCCCGTCGTCCAAACTTTTAGTTTGTGTGCAATCATGGCAATAAAATTGTTACTTTATGGTTAACTCTGTCGGCAAATATATACCTTTCTTTTAAATAAATGTCTGTTTCATAGAGGGAAAGACACGATTGGCAGAAAAAAAATCTTCCGCCTCAACGCTAATGCACCCTACCCTCGTTTTTCGCTGCAAAATCCTTCCAACTGCTGAAATGCCTGCTCGTCCCGACTCGTCCCGACTCATAGAAATGGCACATTGCCACGGCGAGTGCGTCTGTCGCATCCAATTTGGTGTCCAACTCTTCTTCGGGAAATTTCAGGATGTTCTGCAACATCTTCGCCACCTGCTCTTTCGACGCCGCGCCATTGCCCGTGATTGCCATTTTGATTTTCAGCGGCGCATACTCGCTAATGGGCAAACCCTGCTGCAACGCCGCGGCAATCGCCACACCCTGCGCCCTGCCCAACTTCAGCATCGACTGCACATTCTTCCCGAAAAACTGCGCCTCAATAGCAAACTCATCCGGCTGGTACTGCTGCACAAGCTGCGTCGTGCTGTCAAACACCTGCTTGATTTTTGCGTATGTGTCCGATGTCTTTCGCAAATCAACCACCCCCATCGCCACATACTCGGGCTTACGCCCATCCACCCTAACGATGCCGTAACCCATAATATTGGTGCCTGGGTCGATGCCCATAATCACCCGTTTCCCTTGCTTCTCTTCTCCCATCGCTCTAAAACTGATGTTCTTCCAACAATGTGGAGAACGGCAGCACGCCACAGCCGAACCGCTCGATAAGCAACTGCTTCAACTCGGCATATCCGCCCGACTGATACCTCGCCAAGGCCGCCCTGTCTGCCAACTCCACTTGCAAGGAGAACGAACGCTCGTCCGCTCCCTGAGCCACAATTCTAAAAAAACGAGGGTTGCGCGCCTCCTCGTCTTCTGCCAACGTGGGAAGGCAAACCTCCGACATCCACTTCAAGAAATCCCGCTCCACCACCGGCGAAAGCGTATACGTAGTATTGAATACAAGCATAGCATCATCTCTTTTGCCACAAAATTAGTTACCTTTGGCAAATTTTTGAAATTATGGACGAACTGATTCCGCTATTCCAAGATTTGACGGGCGAAACGCCCGAGTGCCAGCCGCTCACCGCCGAGGGGTCGAACCGAGTTTACTACCGTCTTTCATCGCCCCGTGCCTCTCTCATCGGCGTGGTGGGTGTGAACGAAGCGGAAAACCGCGCATTCATCGCCCTTGCGAAACACTTTGAAGAGCAGGGTCTGAACACCCCAAAAGTTCTGGCAACGTCTGCCAACGGAATGTGCTATCTGCAAGAAGACCTCGGCGACACGTCCCTTTTCAAAGCCATCAACAGCGGCATTTCAACCGGTGTTTTCAGTGAGGCGGAACGCAGAATCCTCGCTAAGACAATGGAGAAATTAGCGGATTTTCAATTCAAAGCGGCAGAGAACTTAGATTTCAACGTCTGTTTCCCGATACCTTCAATGGATCGTCGTTCCATCTTTTGGGATCTCAACTACTTCAAATACTGCTTCTTGAAACTAACGGAAACCGACTTCGACGAAGTACGCTTAGAAGAGGATTTCGAGAAATTGTCCGAAGAAATCCTCAAGGTGGATGGCAACACATTCCTCTACCGCGATTTCCAGTCGCGCAACGTGATGATTAAAGACGGAGAGCCTTATTTCATTGATTTCCAAGGCGGAAGAAGAGGACCGATATACTACGACGTGGCATCGTTCGTCTGGCAAGCCAAAGCAAACTACCCCGACGAGATGAAACATTTTTTGGTGGATGCCTACCTCAACTCGCTGAGCAAACACACATTGGTAGACAAGGGCGAGTTTTGGAAGACGCTGCGCATCTTCGTGCTGTTCCGCACGCTGCAAGTGCTTGGGGCGTACGGCTACCGTGGACTTTTCGAGCGCAAACCTCACTTTTTGGAGAGCATTCCGTTCGCCATTCAAAACCTATCAGAACTGATGGACGGTGACCTATCCGCACGATTCCCCTACCTCGCCTCGTTGGTTGTTGGACTTGCGAAAAACCCACAGTTCACGAAGTCCAAGACTTTGGACGCAACCAAACTCACCGTCAAGGTTTTCAGTTTCTCTTACAAAAAAGGTATTCCA
The DNA here is from genome assembly GCA_963631545.1 of Paludibacteraceae bacterium. Lineage (GTDB taxonomy): Bacteria > Bacteroidota > Bacteroidia > Bacteroidales > Paludibacteraceae > UBA1181. The sequence goes on from CAVGRN010000016.1 coordinate 9,596, forward strand.
GAGGACCCATCGGGCAATGGCGGAGGTTATGTGTTCGACTGCCGCGGGGTGCATAACCCCGGCAAGTACGATATATACAAGCCCCTCACAGGATTGGACCAACCCGTGAAGGATTTTTTGGAAAAAGATGGTGAGATTCTAAAATTTTTAGACAACGCCTACGCCTTGGCCGATGCTCACGTGGCACGCTATATGGAACGGGGCTTTACATCGCTGATGTTCTCGTTCGGCTGCACAGGGGGCAGACACCGCTCCGTCTACTCCGCCCAAAAGATGGCGGAACACATCGCCCAGAAATTCAAAGTGAGGGTGGAACTTTGCCACCGCGAGCAAAACATCAATCAGGTTTTCCCTTTTTCAGAATAAGCGTCGTGGCACCGAGCGTGATGATCTCGCCCTCGTCTACAATTCGTTTTTCTTTCTTTTGAAGGATATCGTTCATCACGAACGTACCGACAAGGCTGTCGTAATCCTCCACTTTGTGGACGATATTTCCTTGCTTGTCCACCTCCACGTGGATGATGCAGTGTTTACGATCCATACTCATATCGCCTGTCTGGATGGGACAATCCACCTCCGTGCCGAGCGACCGCCGACCGAACATATTCTGCCCCAGCTTCAACGGGAAAATCTGTTTTTCACAGAACACATTCTCCACAACAACTATATGGCCGTAGGTATAATCCGCCGGTTTCTCCTCCTTCCCTTTGAAACGGACGGAGAAGTTTTTCCCGCAGTTTTCGCAATGCAGAACGAGCGAGTGTCCGTACTCAATCCTACTCTCTTCGAACTGCACGAACTCGTCGCACTTAGGGCATCGTATCTTCTTCATTGCCATAGCATCGTCCTTTCTATTTGATTTTTCCAAAGTCTTTCAACTTCTGGAAATCCAATTCGAAATTCGGGGTGAATACCCCTTTCTTAAGACTCTCTTCTATATCCTTTATCTTCCAGAATTTTCCCTCCACCACTTCGTAATGGTCGGGCTGCGGCTCGTCATCCATCGTGATGGCGTGTACATAAATCATTTCGCGCTCCACGGGACTTTCCCAGATGTAGTTGAACAACCGCTCGGGGTCCGAAAGGGTTGCCAAGCCCAACTCCTCGCGCGCCTCCCTCGCCAAGGCTATCTCCACACTCTCACCGAAGTCCACATGTCCGCCCACGGCAGTATCCCACTTGCCAGGCTGGATATCCTTCCAGTCTGCGCGTTTTTGCAGATACAAATCGCCGTTAGCGTTAAAAATGTGCAGATGCACGGCGGCATGCAACAATTTCTCTTTGCCATTGTGGCACTCCTGCCTTGTGGCACGACCTGTTACATTGCCCTCCTCATCGATGATTGGAAAATATTCTATCATTTTTCTTCTTTCAAAAATCAATAATCAAGCCAAACGGATATCAACACCCTCATTTTTAAGATAATGCTTCAAATCGGGAATGGCGATTTCGTGGAAATGGAAGATGGATGCCGCCAACGCCGCATCGGCTTTCCCTTGGGTGAAGACATCCTTAAAGTGTTCCATATTGCCCGCCCCACCCGAGGCGATGACTGGTATGGATAGCGAATCGGAAAGCGTAGCGAGTGCCTCATTGGCAAATCCTTGTTTCACGCCATCGTGGTTCATGCTGGTGAAGAGTATCTCGCCCGCCCCACGTTCCTGCGCCTCTTTCGCCCAGTCGAAAAGGGTTTTCTCCGTCGGGATTCGTCCACCATTGAGGTAGCAAGTCCACACGCCATTCTCGTCCATCTTGGCATCAATCGCCACGGTGCAGACCTGCGAGCCGAAGCGTTTCGCCACCTCTTCAATCAGTTCGGGGTGTTTGAGTGCCGCCGAGTTGATAGAAACCTTGTCCGCACCGGCGCAAAGCAGTGTGTCTACATCGTTCAACTCGTGGATGCCGCCACCCACGGTAAACGGTATGTTGATATGCCGGGCGATGCGCTTCACAAGGTCGACGAATGTTTTTCGTCCCTCGTGCGAAGCGGTGATATCGAGAAACACCAACTCGTCAGCCCCCTGCCGGCTGTACTCCGCTCCCAATTCCACTGGGTCGCCCACGTTGCGGATGTTGACAAAGTTCACACCCTTCACCGTCTGCCCGTCTTTGATGTCCAAGCAAGGAATGATTCGTTTTGCTAACATAACGTCAGGAAGTTTTTAAGTAAAGCCTCGCCAGCGATTCCGCTCTTTTCGGGGTGGAACTGCACGGCATAGAAATTATCCTTGTGCAAGGCTGCGCTGTAAGGTTGGATATAGTCTGTCTGCGCTATCGTTTCAGCCCCAAGCGTCGCATAGTAACTATGCACATAGTAGAAATAGGTCTCATCGTCCAATCCGTGGAAGAGTGGAGACTGGCACAACCCGACGGTGTTCCAACCCATGTGCGGCACTTTGCGCGTATCGGCATCCGGCACGAAGCGTTTCACCTCCTCGGGGAAGATGCCCAGGCACTCCACCTTGCCGCTTGCCGCCTCCTCGGAAGAGCGGCACATCAGTTGCAACCCGATGCAGATGCCGAGCGTCGGTTGTTTCAGCCCGCGGATCACCTCGTCTAAGCGATGTTCGCGCAGGTAGCGCATAGTGGTTTCAGCCTCGCCCACGCCGGGGAAGATGACTTTGTCTGCCGAAAGTATTTTCTCCACATCACCCGTAATCTCCGCCTCAACACCAATGCGGCGCAGGGCGTAATCCACGGAGAAGATGTTTCCAGCGTTATATTTTATGATTACGACTTTCATATTCTACTGTTTCAGCAAGAACGACTTGAAATCCGCGAAATCTTTGGAGATTTGAATACTCTTCTTCTCCCCTTTCATAAAGTCTTGCAGTTTCTGCGGAATAGCCACCTCGTCGCCGATGATTTCCTCCACCGTCGCCTTAAACTTGGCTGGGTGTGCGGTTTCCAAGAAGACTCCTGTCTCGCCAGGTTGGAGCATTTCCGTAAGCGCACGGTAGCCCACTGCCCCGTGAGGGTCGAGAAGGTAGTGGTGCGCATGGTAGCAATCGCGGAGCGTCTCGCTGATTTGCTCGTCGGTGTAGGTGCAGCCAGCGATGTCGGCTGCGATGGCGTTATGCGAATCGCCGTAGAGTGCCAAGATGCGTGCGAAGTTGCTCGGGTCTCCCACATCCATAGCGTTGGCAATGGTCTGGACGGAAGGTTTTGGCGAATAAACGCCTGTCTTCAAGTATTGGAAGAAAATGTCGTTGCGGTTGTTGGCAGCGATGAAACGCTTCACCGGCATACCCATCCGCTTGCCGAACAAACCAGCGGTGATGTTGCCGAAGTTGCCCGATGGGACACAGATAACAATCTCCTTGTCGATGCCCAACTTATGCAGTTGCGCAACAGCGTAGAAATAGTAGAACGCCTGCGGAAGGAATCGTGCCACATTGATGGAGTTGGCAGAGGTGAGGTTCATGTGTTCATTCAACTGCTTGTCCATAAAGGCGGATTTGACGAGCGACTGGCAATCGTCGAACACGCCATCCACCTCCAAAGCGGTGATGTTGCGCCCCAACGTGGTGAACTGGCACTCTTGTATCGGACTCACCTTTCCCTTAGGGTAAAGCACAAACACGCGGATGCCGCTCACACCGAGGAATCCGTTGGCAACGGCAGAACCCGTATCGCCCGATGTTGCCACCAAAACGTTCACCTCTTTCTGCCCCTCCTTTTTGATGAAGTAGCCGAGCAAACGCGACATAAAACGCGCCCCGACGTCTTTAAAAGCAAGTGTCGGGCCGTGGAACAGCTCCAAACTGTAGATATTGTCGTTGACATGCACCAAAGGCACATCGAAACTGAGCGTTTCCTCAACGATCTTGCGCAAAGAGCTGGCGTCCACATCCTCGCCAAAGAAGGCGTCCGCCACGGTGTAGGCGATTTCTGTAAACGACAAATCCTTCATCTTCGCAAAGAAGGAATCGGGCAAACGCTTGATAACCTCGGGCATAAACAAGCCCCTGTCGGATGCCAAGCCCTTCACCACTGCCTCGCGCAGCGTGGCTTTGTCCGCTTTTTTGTTGGTGCTGTAGTACATCATATTGTTTCAAAAACGAAGTTTGCAAATTTTGTGCGAAGATACGCTAAAAAAAATTGGCATTGGCGGGATAAGCGCGATTTTGAACGACACAATGGTAGAAATCTTCGCTTACACGCGTATTTCCCCAATCGGCACTTCGCACATTTGGCTCAACGAGAACATCCTTATACATCCATTTTTTTTAATCTACAAGTTTTTTTTGCTTTTTAGATATTGGTCAAAATGAATGTTTTTATTTCATTTGCAAACCGCAAAAATTCATAAAACATTTTTATTGAAAAATTTGTCGTATTAGATATGTTAAAGAAAATTTTGTCCATATCCGGGAAACCAGGATTGTTTGAGCTTGTTTCGCAAGGACGAAACATGTTGATTGTTGAATCGTTGAAAGACCATAGACGTCAGCCCGCATACACGCACGAGAAGATCCTTTCGCTGGGCGATATCGCCATGTACACCGAAGATGGCGAAGTGCCTTTGGTGGAAGTGTTCGCCTCAATGAAGAAGAAAGAGAACGGCGCTGCCGTGGTAATCGACCTGAAGTCGGATCCAAAAATCCTGGCGGATTATCTGGCCGAGGTACTCCCTAACTACGACCGCAAGCGCGTCTACACCTCCGACATCAAAAAATTGATCAGCTGGTACAACATCCTGGTAGAAAGCGGGAAAGCCGATTTTGAAGAGGAAATCAAAGATGCAGTTAAAGAGAAGTTAGCGTAAGCCACTTGCATTCAGAACCACAAAAGGCGTGTCCACACAAGGATGCGCCTTTCCCGTTTCTACTCAACGGAAAAGACATTGCGCCGTCTGAATATATCAAGCACAATAGTACGTTCCGTCTTGAACATTGAAATAACAAGCAAGTAAACCAGCGCACAAAGGAAGCAAGACAAAATGACAAGCGGCAAGGACGAAACCGCCGGCATAAAACAATAAAACGCAACCATAGCAAGCGCACCCACCCCCGCCGCAAAAAGATTGCGCCCCGTTTCCAACGGAGAGAACCGAACCAGATGATACATCAACGCCATATCCGACACAACGGACACGAAACGCACCAAGATGCGCGCCAAACAAAATGTGGAGAAGTCTCCCCCTGCGAAATAAACAACCGTCGGGATTAAAAACACAAAATAAATTGACTTACTGATAACCATATACTCCGGCTTCCCCTTTGCTTTGAATACGGAACCACAGAAATGAGAGAGGACAACTATCAAAGAGTCTGCAAGCCCCCACAAGCCAATGATATAGACCGCATCGACCCACTGACTACCTAAAAGCACCTCCGTCACCCATTCGCGATACAGATATATGCCAACCCCCAACGGAATCAAGAAAAGACCCGCCACCTTCTGGAATCGGAAAAATGTTTTTTTGAATCTTTCCCCATCATCCTGCAACCGAGACAAAGCCGAAAACAGCACCGGCACCATAGCAGAAGTAACTACCGACATTATGCTGCCCACCACCGTAATAGACGTGCGGTAGATTCCCAAATAATAAGCGTTCATCATCACGCCCAAGAAGAATATATCCGCATAGCCTGAGATCCACGCGGAGAAACGCTCCGCTATGATCCACCCAGTGAACGACAGCATCTCCTTTAATTTCCTAAAAGAAAAATACAACCGCGGAAGCCACCGCGACTGCACCGTCAACGCCACCACATTCACCAACTCCTTGGCTATCATCCCGATGACCAATGCCCAGTAACTGCGCATGACAAACGCCAACGGGACGGTTACGACAATCGGCGTCAGCGACCCCACCAATCGCACGAAGAAAAGCGAACGGAAATCCATACGCCGCCGAAACATCGCCATCTGCATACTCGACAAAACAGTCAGCGGAAGGGTCAGACTCGTTACCGCAATCACCTCGCCATAGCCAGGACTTCCCACCCAAGCGGCAATCTCCGAGGAAAATATGACAAGGATGAAGAAAAAAACGAGAGCGAAAATCAAGTTTGACCAAAAAGCCACAGCGGAAGACTTCGCCAAATCCTCCTCACTGTCAAAATTGTGCTGAATGATGTATTCTTGGAAGCCGCCGTCCGCAAAGATTTTTACGAACACAAGCACCATCGTGGCAGTAACCACCACGCCAAAAGCCTCTGGTGCGAGCACACGCGCCAGAATCATTGACGATATAGGAGACACAATCTTGGCGACAATCTCTGTTACTGCCGACCATTTGGTGGCATTAGCTATCTTCCCACTCAGATTGCTCTCCACCCCCACATCGTTTTTACTCACCCATACGGGTCAACAGCATTTTCAGGCCCAACCTCGGATGCGAGAGTGTAACCACCTGCTCGTCAAACATAGCGCTCATACGCTTGATGGCGCAACCATTCTGCACCTGTCGCACAAAGCCCCCCTCGCGCGGATAGACGATGTAATCGCACTCGCCATACGAGGTTTTGATGGCGTAGCCTGACCAGTCCTTCTTGTCGGCACGTTGGTAGAAAACCGCCTTGCATTTTTCTGGCACGTTCAACATCAAAAGCGCACGGAAATCCTTCTCAAGAATCCCCAGAACCGACTTTTTGTTGAGCTGCTCCATACAGCTGTTCACCACGAAACTATCGGCAGACAACGAGAAATCGAAAAGTGACACGCCAAACGTGGTCATCATCACCAAACGGAACTGCCCGGCAGACTCCTGCGTCATCGCCAAGATGCCGCCCATTGACTTGTCCTTGAAATCGATCTGCGCAGAGTAGTACCACGGCGCATCCATACTGTCGAACACGGGGAACAACGAACCGCGCGACATCGAGACCGAAGCCACTGGCCTCATTCCCGATGCGCGGAACAATTTAGGAGTGCAGCCCGCCAACGACAACGCCGCCAGCAACGCCGCAACACAAAAGTATCTCATCTATAATCACTTAACAGAGAATACAGACTCAGCCACCTTCGCATTCATCTTTTTGTTGGAGAATGAATATTCGGTGTAATCGTTCTTCTTCTGACCTTTTTTCAATGGTTCGACCATCTTCATACGCACCACAGAGAAGTCGCTCATATCCAAATAAAGATCCACTGTTTGCGCAAATTTTTGAATATCAGCCGATTGCGGAGTGATTTTCACCAAATAGAGGCTTCCGTCCTGAAAAAACTCCAACTTGTAATTCTCGCCAATGGAGGTAATGTCTCCGCTCATACAAGCGGTAATCACCTTCTTCAGTTCGGCAGCCATAGGGTTGGCAGAAGCGTCCATTGCATTCTTCTTGCCGTTCAACTCCATAACGAGTTTGTTGCCATTCATCACCAGATTCTGCTTGAAAGGCACAAGATACTCCAGCTTCACCTTGTCGCTCTTCTGGTAGTAGAATTTACCAGACGACTTCATGCTATTGCCCATAGCAGACAAGTATTTTTCCTGGGCGAAATCGCTTTGGATAGAGTTAACTCCGGCGGCAGCCACCTGCATCTTGCTCTTCAGCGTTGCCACGTCCTTAACTGGCGTAGGCTCTGCCATCGCAAAAGAAGCGGAAAGGGCGAGAGACGCCACAAACATCAAAATTCTTTTCATACTAAGATACTATAAATCAATTTTTAAAACTGATAGACACATACACCATTAGGTGTACAAACCACCGTTCACAGCGATAATCTGACCGGTGATGTAGGATGCAGCGTCCGACACCAAGAAGCCCACCGTTGCAGCAATCTCCTCAGGCTCGCCAAAGCGTTTCATCGGGATCTGCGCCTTGAGGTTCGCCTCGTCCAAGTCGGCAGTCATATCCGTGCGCACGTAGCCAGGAGCCACCGCATTGACGGTTACGCCCTTGCGAGCCACTTCCTGCGCCAACGCCTTCGTGGCAGACATCACCGCACCCTTCGCAGCAGAATAGTTGGTCTGGCCCGGCAGACCCATCTGCCCAGAGAGGGAAACCATATTGACGATGCGTCCGTTCTTCTTCTTCAACATAGGCTGCAAAACCGAACGCGTGGTGTACATAAAGCCATTCAAACTGGTATCCAGCACCTTCGACCAATCCTCGTTCGTCATCCAAATCAAAAGATTGTCGCGGCGGACACCCGCATTATTCACCAGGCACTCGATATACTCGCCTTCGTGAGCCTCCTGCCAGTCTGAAATAGACTTCTCCACCTCTCCGGCATTGGCCACATCAAACTTCATAATCTCGCCGTCAGAGCCTTTCTCGCGCACCAACTTCAGCGTGTTCAAGGCTTCCACCTCGTTCGACTGGAAATTGATGATGACGTAGTAGCCCATCTCGGCCAATTTAACGGCACACGCGCGACCAATGCCACGCGACGCACCCGTAACTAATGCTACTTTCATTTCTATCCTATTCTTTTCAAACTCAAACTATCTCCTCCCAACGGGAAAGCACAACAGCGCCACCGCAGAGAGCGTGTAAAGGTAGATAATAATCCACTAATATACAAGAGGAGGATTTTGGCGAGCCAACTCCGTAAAAAAAACTATCTTTGCGAGAAAGTTCCTTCCGTCTCGCCACACGAGCAAAAAAAAGTTTACTTTGCTTTGCTACGGCGGGGAAACGAACACGAAATGAACATATCCGTAAACGTATGCTTCAACAAAAACTCCAACAGAGACTTCAGCAGAAACTCTCTCCCCTACAAATCCAGACGATCAAACTCATCGAGATTCCCAACATTGAATTGGAAGAACGGATCAAACAGGAGATTGAGTCAAACCCCGCATTGGAGGAGGGTGAGAACGACCGTGAGGAGTCTGTCGACAAACTCAAAGAAGAGGAAGACTACAACACGAGCGAAAACGAAGACTACTCGTTAGACGACTATCGGACGGAAGACGACATTCCCGACTATAAACTATACCAAAGCGGAACGGAAGGCTCGCACGCCAGCGAGCAACTCACCACAAGTTCCTCTTTGTGCGACTTCCTCTTAGACCAGCTCCACCTCCAACATATCGACCAGGAGATGAAAGCCCTCGCCGAGTTTGTCATTGGCAACATCGACCACGACGGCTACCTGCGCCGCTCCGCAGAGTCAATGGCAGACGACTACTCGTTTCAATGCGGAAAACTGATTCCAGACAGCGAAATGAAGCGCGCCGTGAAAATCGTGCAATCACTCGAACCAACCGGCGTGGCAGCTTCTTCGCTACAAGAGTGCCTCGCCCTCCAATTGGAAAAAAAAACTCAGACGAAGCCCGTACAAGACGCTCTGCTAATCCTCTCCGCCGAATTTGACGACTTCTCACAAAAAAGATTCAAGCAAATAGAGGCGAAGACGGGACTCTCTCAACAAGAAATCAAAAACGCCATCGAGGAAATCGTACGCCTCAACCCCAAGCCCGGCAGCGAGTGGGAAAGCGACTTGGAAACCAGCAGCGTGAAATTGGTGCCAGACTTCATCCTCGAGAATGAAGACGGGAAACTGTTGCTCTCCCTCAACAACGACAACATACCGCCACTGCGCGTCAACCGCGACTACGCTATGATGTTAGACCACTACGAGAAAAACAAGGAGAAAAGCAAAGAGCGGAAAGACGCCGCAATGTTCGTCAAGCAAAAAATCGACGCCGCAAAATGGTTTATCGACGCCATCAAACAACGGCAGGAAACGCTGATGCGCACAATGTCCGCCATCATCGAGAAACAACACGATTTTTTCGCCGATGGCGACGAGGCGAAACTCAAACCACTGATTTTGAAAGATATAGCCAACGTAACAGGCTACGATGTCTCCACTATCTCGCGTGTGAGCAACAGCAAATACATCCAAACGGAGTTCGGCGTATTCCCCATCAAATACTTCTTCTCTGAAGGCTTGACGAAAAACGAGGACGGCGAGGAAGTATCAAGCAACGAGGTACGCACCATTATCAACGACCTCATCGAAAGCGAAAACAAAGCAGACCCGCTGACCGACGAGAAAATCAAAGACCTGCTGAAAGAGAAAGGCTACAACATAGCAAGGCGCACCGTGGCGAAATACCGCGAGCAATTGGGCTACGCCGTGGCACGACTCCGAAGAGAAATTTTGTAAACCCGCCTCCGACTGACTGACAATAAAAACAAAATGAAAGACAGAATACTCAACATCGCAGCGAGAACCATCTCGTTTCTACTTTTCCCACTATTTATGCCGCTATACGGCATCACACTCTTGTTCCAGCTACCCATTTTCTCGTTCTACCCACGGTTCTATGTGGTGGCGTGCTTCTACATCACCATTCTTTTTTGTCTAATAATCCCCCTCGGCACATACCTGCTGTTGGCGCACCTGAACGTCATTTCAAGTCCGAAGATGTACGAAAAAGAAGACCGCTCAATACCTTTGGCTCTCACCGCAGTGTCTTTCCTATGCTGCGCCGTGATGCTCTGCAAATACGCTATGCCCATTTTCATCGTCAACATTATGGTGTCGGTAAGCATCGCAACGCTCATCACCGCCGTCATCAGCAGGTGGTGGAAAATCAGCGCACACATGACGGGGGTCGGCGGACTGACGGCCGCCATTCTGCTGGTAAGCCTCTGCACCTTCACCAACCCGACGATCACCATCTGCGGAGCGTTGCTCTGCGCCGGACTCTTAGCCAGCGCACGCCTGCAACTGCAACGCCATACCCCACAACAAATCGTGGCGGGATTCCTCAATGGTGTCGGCTGCATACTGCTCTTCTCCACCATTGACTGGGGAATGATGATACGGAGGTTGCTTGCCGTCTTCTAATACTTCTGCGGGGTTACTTTGCAATACGACAGGAAGTCGCAATACTTGCAACCATCGCCATCGCGGACAGACGAAAATGGTTTTGCTGGATTGAACATCTCGCTTATCAGCTCCTGCAACTTCTCTTCGAACTCTTTAAAATAGGCTTTGGCACTATCTATCGGTTTTTTCTCTTTCTCTTCCTTTTGCACCAACAAAAAATCCTCGTTTCCATTCGCCCTCGTGATGAAAGCAAGAGCGGGGAAGACATCGCAATCCCCGTGCAACTTTGAGTAAAGCAAGGCGTAGAGCATCACCTGAAAACCATAATGGTGGCGGTGGCCTTTCTTTCCCCTATTTTCCTCGTCTAAAAAGAAAAAGTCTTCCACAGAAGAAATCGGATCATTTTTGCCCCCCGTCTTATAATCCAAGATGCGGATTTTGCCATCTTTCTCGTCCACACGGTCTATTGTACCGCCCAAAGCAATGTTGATCGTCGACCCGTCAGAACGTTCAACAGGGAAAGGCCATCTCACCTCCTTCTCCAAATTCAAAATCTTGAACGGAGCATACGCTTTATCGCACGAAACCATCTTTTCCACAAAACGGACGATCGCATCACGGTTCAGCATTTGCAAGCCAGACATTTCCGGCATAGGCTTTCCATCGTTCTTATAATACTTTTCATTGAACGCCTGCTCCACTATTTTCTCAATACCAGCCTTACTACATTTAGGATCGTCAAAATAAGACTCATTGATCATTTTACCCTCCATCCCATCGTAGAAAAGTTCCATTGAACGGTGGAAGATGGTGCCGAACTCGTTCGTCTTCACGTCATCCGACAGTTCCTCAGGCTTAGCCACCTTCAAGACGAATTTCAGATAAAACTTCAGCGGACAGTCTAAATAGGTGTTCATCGCCGAAGGCGTAAGTTGTTTTTTCCCCGCTGCAGACTTAAATTCGTCCATTTTCTGCTTGATTTCATCGGTTTTCTCCACCTCCAAAGAAACGATGTTCTGCTTTGGCACATCCGATTTGATTTGGTACCGGTTCACGGGATATCCCAACTCTACCAACATCTGCAAGACGAAACGGCTCATCTGGCCTTTCTGCGCTCCATCCGTCGGGATACTGTAGAGTATCGACACATTGTCCGCACGCTGCAAAAGTCGGTAGAAATAGTAGGCATAGAGCGAGTTTTTATGTTCGACAGTCGTCATACCAAACCCCTTTCTGAGCGAATAAGGGATGAATGTGTTTTCCTTGCCAGAGTTAGGCAACATACCCTCGTTGGCAGAGAGGAGAATGACATTCGAGAAATCGAGGTTTCGGGTTTCGAGGAACCCCATCACCTGCAATCCGTCTGCCTCGTCGCCCGTGAAAGGGACTGAGATTGACGAGAGCGACGTTGACACCAACTGAATCATCGTCGGCAGTTCCACATCGAGAACTTTATCGTCTTCCGACAGAGATAGAAGTCGGTTGAGCGTAGTATAGATTCTGTAAATCGTCTCTCGGTAAAGATTGTCATACAATGCGGTATTATTTTCCTTTCCCGATTCACCCTTGTCTTCACTGTTAAACAATGCGGCAACACGCCCCACAACCTCCACTAACCACTTTAGCAAGTCAACGGAAGAATCACACCGCTTAAACAAATCGCCCTGAGCGGCCAAATCATCATATTTGAAGAATCTCTTCTTTCCATTGACAATTTCCTCGTTCAAATCAGAAAAATCGTAAGCTTCTCGCAAATACTCGTTACGGAGCAATGGTAGGATAGAAGAGGCTTGCAATGACGATCCTGGTTTCACTTCGCGGAGCAAAAGCCGCTCCTGGTAGGCAAGCAGCAATTGCGCCATTCCAAAAATGGGGGTCTGCGCCACGGGAAGTCCCATCGTCACATTGACGTATTGTTTATTATTCCCCTCTTCACTCGGAATGGAGTGTAGCACCGGCAACAGCAAAGCCTCGTTGCAAAGCACCACCACCGTGTCGGAGTAGTTCTTGTTCTTCAAGAAATTCTCCACATAACGAGCCTGCGCATTCTCCGTCGGCGAGCCAATGATTGATATCTCTTTCTTTTGTTTCAACAAATCAACCGTTGGGAGTTCATTCGGGAACTCTGCCGCATTATCGCGCATAAAAAGCCCCGCCTCGCGCTGCTTCGCTTCGGGCAGATTCATATAAAACGCATCGCAATCCCAATAGAACAATGCATTGCCCGCTTTTTTCAATCTTCGGAACAATTGTTTTTCACTCTCCACCAGCACATTGAAACCGACGAAGACGTAAGTGCGTTCTGGCAAATTCACTTTTTCGTTTTTCAAATTCTCCACCACAGAACGCTTCATCATACCGCCGTACACCTCGCCAGCCGCCTCAAGCTTTTTGCGAAATTCGCTGTACACCTCGCCCAAGAGCGACCACAGGCGAAGGAAACGTCGTTTCAGTTCCGTGTCGTTTTCCTTGAACACCTCGAAGAATCTTTCTATCACCTTGCGCTGCTCGTCCGTCAGGTGGGAATTATCAGCCTCAAACGGAACGGTATCTTTTATGTTTTGGAAGAGTCCCTCGGCATCCACCATATTACCATCCACATCCTCAAAATCGCTCAGCAACACCCTTCCCCAATTGAAAAAAGTGTCGAGTGTTTCCTCCTTTTCTTCGGAGGCTTGGTCTTTATGTTTTTCCAACACCTGTTTGTAAACATCAAACAACTGGCACACCAACTTGATGGGGTCTGCTATGCGGAACTCAGAAAGGGAGGAAAAGAGCTGCTCGATGGTGATGACAGACGACCAGAATGGCTTTCCCCCCACCGCATCCAAAAGGTATCGGTTGAAAAAGAGCTGCGCCCTGTTGTTCGGGAAAACAACGGTAACATTCGAAAAATCAGTGCCAATTTTCTTCACCAAATCGTCTGCGACAGATTTCAAAAAAGGCGTTCCTTGCATAAGCGGGTACGTTTCAAATTAAAAAATACTAAATGGAAAGATACAAAAAATGAGGGAAGCCGCAACCTCCCCCACTCAAAAAAATTGTTGTCTGATGTTTATTCTCCGTTATTGATTGTATCGTTAGGGAAAAACAAGTAAGCCAATGAGCGGACAGGCTCGTAAAGGATGGTACTCGATAGATATTCGTTAGAGACAAGTCCGATGTAGCCATTCACCTTTCCGAACGAAAAAAGCAGCACGCTCATCACTAACACGCACTTCAGCCACGAGAACACCGCACCGAGGAGTTTGTCTAACCAGCCGAGCAGCACCAATTTCACCAAGCGCGACACAAGCATCGCACCGAATCGCACCGCAATCAGCATCAGCAAGAACACCACCACGAAGGAAACCACGTGGTTCACTTCCGCAGCCCACCCCGTCGTTGAGAGGATGAATGACATCAAAGCATCTCCGTACCATTTCGCAACATACAAGCTTATCACGATGCCGAAGAGTGAAGCCACCTCCATAACGAAGCCCCTCATAAAACCCTTGACGATGAAGTAAATCATCAAGGCAATCATCACAATATCCAACGCAGCCATGGCTCTCCGTTTTTCTCCGTTAGACTACAACGTACGTTTCACCTCAACCTGCTCGAAGCTCTCAATGATGTCGCCCACCAACAAATCATTGTAGTTGGCGATGTTCAAACCGCACTCGTAGCCGTTTGCCACCTCCTTCACATCGTCTTTGAAACGCTTCAACGAAGCCAGATCGCCGGTGAACACCACAATACCGTCGCGGATGACACGCACCTTGTTGCCGCGCTTGATCTTTCCGTCGCGCACGATACAACCGGCAATAGTACCCACTTTGCTGATTTTGAAAGTCTCCTGTACCTCAGCGGTTCCGGTGATCTCCTCCTTCAACTCTGGCGAGAGCATACCCACCATAGCGTCCTTCATCTGCTCTATCGCATCGTAGATGATAGAGTACAGACGGATGTCCACACCTTCCTTCTCTGCCACCTTGCGGGCGGAAACCGACGGACGGACTTGGAAACCTACGATAATGGCATCGGCAGTCGAAGCCAACATCACATCCGACTCCGAAATCTGACCCACCGCCTTGTGGATGACGTTGACGGCGAACTCCTCTGTGGAGAGTTTCTCCAACGAGTCCTTCAACGCCTCCGCCGAACCATCCACATCGGCCTTTACGATGATGTTCATCTCCTGGAAGTTTCCTAACGCACGGCGGCGTGCAATCTCCTCCAACGTCAAATGCTTCGTGGTACGCAAGCCCTGCTCGCGCTGCAACTGCTCACGCTTCGTGGCAATCTCGCGAGCCTCCTGCTCCGTTTCCAACACATTGAAGTTGTCGCCTGCCTGTGGCGCACCGTTCAGTCCGAGGATAACGACCGGCTCCGAAGGTTTCGCCTCCGTGACACGTTGGTTACGCTCGTTGAACATCGCCTTCACACGGCCGTAGTTGATGCCTGCCACCACCACGTCGCCCACACGGAGCGTACCGTTGCTGACCAACACCGTAGAAACGTATCCACGCCCCTTATCCAACTGCGACTCAATGATTGAACCGACAGCCCTGCGGTTAGGATTTGCCTTCAGGTCGAGCATCTCAGCCTCCAAAAGCACCTTCTCCATCAATTCAGGAACTCCGATACCCTTTTTGGCAGCGATGTCTTGCGACTGGTATTTTCCACCCCATTCCTCTACCAGATAATTCATATTGGCCAAAGACTCCTTGATTTTATCCGGATTGGCAGTAGGTTTATCTATCTTATTGATTGCGAACACAATAGGCACGCCTGCGATAGAGGCGTGGTTGATTGCCTCGACCGTCTGTGGCATCACATCGTCATCGGCAGCCACAATGATGATAGCGATATCCGTCACCTTGGCACCTCTGGCACGCATAGCGGTGAAAGCCTCGTGTCCTGGCGTATCCAAGAAGGTGATTTGCTGACCGTTCTTCAGCGTAACATTGTACGCACCGATGTGCTGGGTGATTCCACCCGCCTCGCCTGCGATCACATTCGTCTGGCGGATATAGTCCAAAAGGGAAGTTTTACCATGGTCGACGTGTCCCATCACCGTAACGATAGGCGGACGAGGCACCAAATCCTCCTCCTTATCCACTTCTTCCTGGATGGCCGCAGTAACCTCGGCACTCACATACTCCGTTTCGAAACCGAATTCCTCTGCCACGATGTTGATGGACTCAGCGTCCAAACGTTGGTTGATGGACACCATCAATCCGAAGTTCATACAAGTACTGATGACCTGTGTAACAGGCACATCCATCATCGTCGCCAACTCACTCACGGTAACAAACTCGGTGATTTTCAGTTTCTTTGATTCCAGACGTTCCTGCTCCTCCTGCTCATGCTGCTTGTTGGCTTGCATTTCGCGTTTGTCGCGGCGGTGCTTCGAGCCTTTCGTCTTTTGGCCCTTGCTGGTGAGACGTGCGAGCGTTTCCTTGATTTGCTGCTGCACCTCCTCTTCGCTGACTTCCGGCTTGATTACGCCCTTTTTGAAACCATCCTTCCGGTGAGGGCCTTTGCCACCACCGTTGTTGTTATTGTTACCGTTATTGTGGTTATTATTGTTATTATTATGGTTTCCGTTACGCTGCTGGTTGTTATTGTCGCCGTTGCGGAAATCCTTATACTCGGAGATGTCGATTCTCTCCTTTTGGATTCTTTTGCGCTTTCCTCGGCGAGCGTCCTCGCCGGTTGCGCCGGCGCCCGCATTGGCAGACTCGGACGATCCTTGTTGATTCTCACCCGGTTTGCCGTTGTTAGGCTTAACCCGCTGCTCGCGTTCCTTTTTCTTCTCCTCCTTGGATTTCTTCTTCGGACGTGTCTGCTGGTTTATCGTAGACAAGTCGATTTTGCCCACCACAGTGAGGTTTTGCTTCGCAGGGCGCGACAACGAGAACACCTCGTCGTCCTTCTTCTGCTCGGTTGGCTGCTCCTCTACGACGGTTGGTTGAGGGGCAGGCTCAGATGGTTTCTCCGCCTCAACAACTGGTTGGGCAGGAGCCTCCACCTTAGGCTCGGCAGGCTTCTCGGCAGGGGCAGGGGCAGCAGCCTCCTCGGCGTGGCGGTTGTGGTTCTTCTTGCCAGATAGGCTATCCAAGTCGACTTTGCCCACCACCTTAGGTTGGTGTACCTCTGGGACGGAAGTCTTCACCTCTTTTTTCTCCTTCTTCTCGAAGCCTTCTATTGAAACGCTCTTCTCCTTGTTGGAGTTGCCTTGGCGTTGCTGGGTTAACTTTTCAGAATCCTCTTTCATTTTTCGATCCGCGCCAAGCCCCTCGTTGAGCAGACGTTCCTGCTCGTCGGAGAGTTGGAAGTTTGGATCATTCTTTATCTGATGGCCCTTCTTGGCCAAAAACTCCACTACGGTGTCCGCTCCTACGTTTAGATTCTTTGCTATTTTACTTAATCTGATAGACATACTTTTGTTTAAGTTGTTTTTTTAGTTTTCTTGTTACTCACTTTGCTCCGTACCCTGTGCAGGCGACTCCTCGTTGTTGTCGTACTCCTCCACATTGGAATTGTCCGCATCAGGTTCGTAGCCGTCGTCCTCAAACTCTGCGTTGAGGATTCGGAGTACATCGTCAATGGTTTCCTCCTCCAAGTCGGTCTTGCGTACCAATTCGTCGCGAGGGATAGCCAAAACCTGTTTCGCTGTGTCACAACCAATACTTTTCAACGTGTCTATCACCCAAGGCTCAATTTCATCCAAGAACTCGTTCAAGTAGATATCGTCCGTATCTGTGGCTTCCTCCACATCGCGGAACACCTCAATCTGGTAGTCTGTCAACATACCCGCCAAGCGAATGTTCATACCGCCTTTACCGATGGCGAGGGAAACCTCCTCGGGACGGAGGAACACCTCTGCGCGCTTGTACTCCTCGATGATATGAATAGAGGAGATGCGTGCGGGACTCAATGCCCTTGATATGAACAAGGAAGTATTTGAGGTATAGTTGATTACGTCAATATTTTCATTTTTCAACTCACGGACGATTCCGTGGATGCGCGACCCCTTCATACCCACGCATGCGCCAACAGGGTCGATGCGGTCGTCGTAAGACTCCACTGCCACCTTCGCACGCTCGCCAGGGATGCGGGCGATTTTGCGGATAGTAATCAGTCCGTCGTTAATCTCCGGAACTTCCAACTCGAACAAGCGTTGGAGGAAGAGCGGAGAGGTGCGAGAAAGGATGATCTTAGGATTGTTGTTTTTGTTGTCCACTTTGGCGACAACCGCACGCACGGTGTCTCCCTTGCGGTAGAAATCCGACGGTATTTGCTCAATCTTAGGGAGGAGCATTTCGTTCCCCTCGTCGTCCAGCAACAAGATCTCCTTTTTCCACACTTGGTAAACCTCGCCGATTACGATGGTTCCGATCTTCTCCTTGTACTTGTTGTAGAGCGTGTCTTTCTGCAAGTCGAGGATTTTCGATGCCAGCGTCTGGCGGAGGTTCAATATGGCTCTACGACCAAAAGAAGCGAAGTCCACCTTATCCGTCACCTCCTCGCCCAAAGAGAAATCGTCGCCGATCTGCTTCGCCTCAGACAAAGGGATTTCTGTGTTCGGATCTTCCAGGTCATCATCCTCAACAACGACGCGGTTGCGATAGATCTCGAAATCGCCTCTGTCGGGGTTGATAATCACGTCATAGTTCTCGTCCGTGCCGAACATTTTGGATATAACGCTGCGGAAAGAATCCTCGAGGACACTCACCATCGTGCTTCTGTCTATGTTCTTTAGTTCTTTGAACTCTGCAAAAGTATCACTCAAACTAACTGCTTCTTGCCTTGCCATATTGTTATTTAAAAGTTATTGTACATTTTGTGTATTTCACCTGGTTGTAGGGGATGCTGAGTGTTTCCATTTCTTCCACTTTCTTTTTCGCACCCTCCTTTTTCACCATTTTTCTGATTTCGAGCCCGAACGCATCATCGGTGATGTTGGTGAGTGTGCCGACGTACTTCGGACCTTTTTCTATCTGCACCTCCACCTCTTCGCCTTCGTGCTTTTTGTATTGCCGCAGCACTTTGAACGGGGAGGTCAGACCTGCGGACCCCACCTCCAACTCGTAGTCTTCCACATCACGGTCTAACAGAGATTCGATGTGGCGCGACAACTCCACGCAGAAGTCTATCGGCACACTCTCCTCGGAATCCACCTCAACCACGATGACATTGTCCGTCCCGACCGTCACCTCCACCAAAAAATATGGGGTTCCTTGGAGATACTCCTCCACTATTTCTCTTACCTTCTTCTCTTCAATCATACTGCGACTAAATAAAAAGTGGGGACTTCTGTCCCCACCCACTGATTTTCATCTTGCCGCAAAGATAAGTTTTTTTCTTTAAACTGCAAAATAGTTGGAATGTTATTTCTCTTCTGGCACCAAAGTCATCAAACTTTCCCCTCCTGAGGAGCGCAACGTGAGCGTATCCGCCGAAACGGTAAACGCACGTGTTTTCTGCACTGCGTCAAGGAACAGCCGTTCCAAATCGGCGTCCAGACACATCATCTTGGTGAGCGGACCGTCGCTGAAAGTGAGGGATGCGTCCTCCTGTGTGAAACCTGCGTTGAAGATGTTGCATCCTGTGTTGGCTGCCACCTGACGGCTCTCCTTGTCGAAGGTGATGTTTGCGCCGTCTTCCTTATACTGGGCTGCCTTACCACCAATCGCCACTACCTTCCACGTTTTTCCGTAGAGTAGTGAAGCATCCACAGGTTGGGCGTTTTGCGAACCGCACGATGCCACACCGAGTGCAATCATCGCAAGGCAAAGAAATCCTTGAAATATTTTTTTCATCTCTTGGTAAAATTAGAATTTATACTCTCTGAGGAATTTTTCCATTGCGGCGATGTCTTGGTATTTCGTCGTGTCATCGACAAACTTAGGGAAGAATCCGCGGATCCTATCGTAAATGACTTTCGTTTTGGGGGAAAGTTTAGAAGATGCATCGAGGCAATCCACCGCCTGGACGATGGACATAAAATGGATGGACATCACTTGGAAAGCGTTCTCAACCACACGTTTCGCCAGGAGGGCGGAGTTGGTGCCCATACTCACAACGTCTTGGTTGTCATTATTGTTTGGTATGGAATGCACATACATCGAATTGGAGAGGGTCTGGCACTCGGCAGTAGTGGAGGTGGCAGTAAACTGGCACGCCTGCATACCGTAGTTCAAGCCCAGAACGCCCATATTGACGAATGGCGGCAAAATACCGTTGATACGGTCGTGGAACAGATAATTCATCTGACGCTCCATCAACATAGTCATCTTCGTAACGGCGATTTTGAGTTTATCCATCTCAAATGACACATAGTCGCCGTGGAAGTTTCCGCCGTGGTAGACGGTTTGGTTCTCGACATCCACGATGGGGTTGTCAGTGGCAGAGTTGACCTCGTTTTCCAACACGCGAGCCACGTTTTGGAGGGTTTCCAACACTGGGCCGAGTATCTGTGGGACGCACCGCAACGAGTAGTAAGGCTGCACCTTGTGTTTGAACACTGCTTCGGAGTGTCCACCGTCGTAAAGTTCTTTTTCCCGGCTGAGCAAGCACTGGCTACCTGCGCTCCACTCGCGCATTTGGCGGGCGATTTCACCCTGGCCAGCCTGGCGGCGCACCTCGTTGAGCCGTTCTGCCATAAAATCGTCATACGACGAGGCGATCTCGTTCACCATCACCGAAGCGATAACCGCCCACTGGAGGAGTCTCTGCGCCTCGAAGAGGTTCACCAAGCCGATACCCGTCATAAACGAAGTGCCGTTGGTAACGGAGAGTCCCTCGCGCACGTGGATGCCCATCGGTTTTAGATTCCACTTTTTCAGTATGTCTGCCGTTGGGAAGAGTTCGCCCGAGAACTGCACATTACCCTCGCCTATCAGTACGAGTGCCAAATGTGCCAACTGCACCAAGTCGCCACTCGCGCCCACGCTGCCGTGTTCGGGGATGAACGGGTAGATGCGTTTGTTGATGAACGCCGTCAGCAATTCCACTAATTCGGGGTGTACGCCCGATTCGCCCTGGATGAACGTACCCACGCGGGCAATCATAGCGGCGCGCACATAGACATCTGCCAAAGGTTTTCCGGCACCCGCCGAGTGGCTGCGGATGATGTTATATTGCAACTGTTCACGCTCATCGTCGCTCACACGGTACTGAGCCATCGGGCCGAAGCCGGTGTTGATGCCGTAGATTACACGGTCTTTCGAGAAATCCTCCAAAAACTCGTAACTGCGACGCACCTTGTCCATTATCTTTTGGGAGAAGGAAAAATCCTCTTCTTCCAACAAAATCTTCCTGATTACTTCTAACGATAGATATTCTACTTCCTGCATTATGATGAAAAATTTTGTACAAATATAGGTATTAAATGTATTGGGCGGACGACAAAGGCAAGAAAAGGCGCGCCAGAAGAATCTGACACGCCACGCTATATGCCACCGAACCATCGGCACACGCCAGTTAGAAACTTGGCTCGCGGTTGCCGCCGATGATTTCGATATCAGGTTTCTGCGGTTTGTCCATGCCGAAGCCGAGGAAAAAGTCTGTCATACTTGCCTGCACATAACCCTTCGTCGTCGTGCCATTTCGGTAACAAGGATTTTGCATCAAGGAGTAGATGCGGTGGTCTGTCGCAATGTCTGTCGTGAAAATCACGAGTTCCTTGTTTGCGTAGTTCACCAAGATTGCCTCCTCGCGCCAGTCGCCAAACACATCGCCATGGAACATCGCCACGCCACGGTCGCTGCCGCTCGATGCGTAGACCTTCCAGGTGGTATTCACACGAGAAACATTCTTGTAGGCATAATTCCACTTTTCAATTTTCCCCTCGTTGTAACCCTCGGCGGCGAGGTCTCCATCCCAAAAGATGCGTTGCGCTGGGTACATATAGTTAGGGGATATCTGCGCATTCGACTTTGCGTTATAGGTTCCTTGGAAACTCCACACTTCCAATCCGTCGTAGTTGGGGTCAAGGTCACCCACGGTACCACGCCCCACATCGCACTGTCCGTTGCACGACTCATCGCCGTAATGCGTCCAAAGCACCTCACCCGTAGAGGCATTGTAGTAGTATTCGAGCAAGTTGTTAGGATGATCTTGCTGTATTCCGTAGCCCATCATCGCCTTGTCGCACTTGTTGAATGCCCCCACATACCAGCGGTCGCCGTGAGTGACGAGCGGCATTTGGTAGCGGAGTGTGCCATCGCCGTTGAGGGCATAGCCCATGTGCAGCACCTCGTCCTTCCCATCGTAATCGACATCTGCCACGCGAATCTGGTGGGCCTCCGCACCGCCGCCTTGCTTGCCGGCATCGTATTTCCACTGTTGTTTGAGCTTCCCGTTCGTAACGTGGTAGGCGACCATCAGGCTGTTGAAACTCTTGTCCGAATTTCGGTTCTTCATCCAACAGATAAGGCTCGGGGTCTTCCCGTCTAAGTAGCCAATTTCCATCATCGCGGCAAGCGGACCGACGGAGATGTAGTCGTTCGGCACCGCGGCAGAATACTTGAGTGCGCCAGTCCTACCGTTGAGGACGGCAATTGCCTGGCCGTTGGTTGTGGAATTACTGTATTTTTTCCCATCGCCAAACGTAACCCCATCCGCAACGCGGACAATCACCTCCGCATAGCCGTCGCAGTCGATGTCGTAGACGGTTGCGCCGTCCCACATACCGACGTCGATTGTTGAGGCACCCGGACTGATATTGTTTTTATTTTCACTATTCGCACCGAGGTCTACCGTCCAGAGGTATTGCCCGGTGCTGGTGTAGGCTTGGAGTTGCTGATGATCCAATGCGGGCTGGTCGAGAACATAGTCGTAGGCGCCATCGCCGTTGAGGTCGCCCACCCACACGAAATGCACGGTAGACGAGGCATCAATGTTCCCCACAGGTACGGTGATATATGCGCCGACACCCTTGTTGGCTGGCATTGTATAACTGCCTTTAGTTTCGAGTTCAACGCCGTTCAGCACCTTCTTCACGAAATAGGTGTTCGCCTTGGTGAAGTCGGCAGTGCCGTCGGTGAAGTTTGTACCGCCAGTAAGGGGGGCATCGTTCAGTTTCACAGTCTGTCCGTCTGTTGTTCGATAGACGTTGAACCCGAGGTTGTCTTCGTCTGTGGCAAGACTCCTCCAAGAGATGAGGGCGGCCGTCTTCTGGCGGACGGCAACAACGCCGCGGTCAAGATACTCAAACTGCCGGGCAGCCAAAGCATCGGAGGCGGCACCAAAAGTGCAAAGACCTGCGATTGCAGCGCAGGCAAAAAAGTGTTTCATGGTTTTCTGTTTCATATTCGTTTTATTTCCGAAGCAAAAATAATCCATTTAACGAAAAACAGAATCCCCTAATTGATGATTGCACAAAAAGTCATATTGATTGCGGAAAAAGTCGGGAAACGGATGTCAAAGCATAGAATACCAGCAATCGGAGATTTTAGGGGCAGTGGCGGCTGGCGGCAACTTCACGCACCCGTACATACACACAAGATGTGCGCCAGAAGAAACTGACGCACATCTTTATAATGGGTTATTCCCACTCAAAAATTTTACTTTTTGCAGCAATCAGGCTTTGGACCTTCTGGCTTAGGGCCATCAGGACGCGGACCACCCTTGTGGCAACCACCTTTCTTGCAGCCCATTTTCTTAGGGCAAGACTTCATATCGATCAATTGCTTCTGCTCCTCGATAGAGAGGTTGTCGAAGTTAGCCCACTTTGCCTCGAACTCTGCTTTCTTGGCTGCCATTTCAGCCTCACGCTGGTCTATCTCGGCTTTGCGTTCCTTGATCAAGGCTTTTTGCTCGTCAACGGAGAGGCTGTCAAACTTCATCCATTTTTCGCACTGGGCTTTCTGCTCCTCGCTCATCTCGCAGCGACCTTCGCCACCGCACATCGGACCCTCTGGTCTGCCTTCCTTGCAGCAACCAGGCTTAGGGCCTTCCGGACCTTGCGGACACTCCATTTTCTCCTTGCAACAAGCGTCTTTGCCCTTGTCGCAGTTGCAGCACGATGTAGCCAAGAATGCGCCCATCAAGCATGCCGCAACCAACATTGTTACTTTTTTCATACTTGTACTTTTATTGTTATT
Source organism: Paludibacteraceae bacterium (assembly GCA_963631545.1). Classification (GTDB taxonomy): domain Bacteria; phylum Bacteroidota; class Bacteroidia; order Bacteroidales; family Paludibacteraceae; genus UBA1181. The sequence continues at coordinate 33,430 of CAVGRN010000016.1, forward strand.
TACGACACAAATATAATGATTCTGTCAGGCACCACCGCGTCAATCAACACTTTTTATAGACCAACGGCAGAGAAACATCGCCCAAAAGGGTTTTGTTGCCGACCAAACATTATCGCAAGATGACGCATGAACACAGCCACGCAGGCACTAACGCTCCTTGACAGGAACGGAGGGACAACCGCTATTGAGCATCCTGAACAAGGCGGACAGCGTTACCGAAACAACGCTGCTCATCGTAACCCGAAACACGAGCAGAAATTGAAGTAGATGAAACCTGACCAAAGGTATGAAAACTTCTATCTGCACCAGTAATCGTCGTCATCCAATAACAAAAATGGTTTTTCCAAGTATTAATTCCTTTGCCAGGATCTCTAAGCCAAGCAAACGGCAGAGCAACGACTCCGGCCTCTTCTAATACCTCGAATTCTCCAAATTTGTAACTTGCGTAAGTCGATATCGTCCTGGAGGTTCCCTTTCCTGTTCCCGAAACAGTAACACCACTCGGCGCCACAAAATCGTCTGGAATAAGGAATACGCAATATATTTGTTTTGCTCCTTGGAAGATTTTTCCCATTGTCCAATTAGTATTTGCGAACAAATAAAGCCATTCGGAACGCGAGAGTGTCCGCCAAGCGCCAGGCACATTGCCGCCATTGGCAATGGCATTATAAACACCCCAGTCGGCATTGGCATAATCGCCCTCCAAATTATTGCCTTCGGCACCGCCCACGTAATAATCCGAATTGGTAGTGGACGTAGCCCATGGCTGGTAGGCCTTCGCCCCGCTTTCCTCCCAGCCGCTTGTACCCCAAGCAAAGAGGTCTATCCAACCGGCATAGTCTTCCGCAATGTTTGCATTGTCTGCACCTATTATATCATATTGGTTCTCTGCGAAACGCCATATACCTGCCAGTGTATCGCCACTCGCCGTCGCGTGTGTTTCGCCGATACCTGGGGTTGAGCCAACGCCCGCATAGAACTGCAAGTTTCCTTGCGAGAAATAGACGCTCTTAGTTTCAGACACCTTGAAAGCCTTGGATAGTGCACCATTCGCCCCTCTCATCCTATAATCGTCGTAGGTCGCCTTGATAACGTGGTCGTCAGTCGGGTTTTCCCAACCCGTGAAGATGTAGGAGTATTTAGCATCCGAATAATTCGGATTTTCTCCGCAATAGACAGGAGACATACCCTCCGAGACATTCACAGAGCAGAGCACCGTGCCATCCGGTCTCTCATAGCGGTAGACCGTGTAAGGGAGATCCTGAACGAGGCGGACAGAACGTCCGTAGTTACGATAGAAATTGGTAATTCCACGTTTTTGGAGTCCCCAAATATCGCTCGTTCCCTTCGCCGTGGACGACATATAGCACCCACGCTCGTTCAGCCCTGTCGTTTCAGTTCCTCCCCGATCACCACCTTGCGGCAAAGCCACCGCTCCATTTTTTTCGAGGAGCTTGAATTGCTCTGCGGTGTAATTATTGTCGCTATAGTAAGTCAATGAAATTCCATCAGGTATGACAAAGCCAATAGGGAACAGCAACAGACAATTATGGGTTTCATTCCCATCTGTTATCGCTCCGTTTGCCCATTTGTGGTTGTCGAGCAGATATTGCCACTCGTCTTTCGTCAGCGTGCGCCATTTGCCCACCTCGTTGCCACCGTTAGAAATCGCATTGTAGACACCCCAATCCGCGTTGGCATAGTCGCCCGTCAGATTGTTTGTTGCCACATTACCCGGAGTATAGTCGGTTCTCTCGGTTGATGTCGACCAAGGCTGGTACTCCTTTGCACCGCTGTTCCAACCGCTTGTACCCCAGCCGAAGAGGTCGATCCAGCCGGCATAATCCTCGGCGATGTTGGAATTGCCACTTCCGACACAATCATACTGGTTCTCGGCGAAACGCCAGACACCTTTGGCAGTGCCGTCTGCGACTTTGTGCGTGTTGCCGTTGCCGGCATAGAACTGGAGATTTCCTTGCGAGAAGTAAACAAGTTGTGTAGCCGAAATCTTAAAGGCACCCGCAGTGAGCGCACCGTTCACGCCCTTTATGGACACAGCATCATACTGGGCCGTGTAGTAGATTTTGTTTTGGGCGATGTCTGTCTCGTCCTTTTCCCAACCCACAAATACATAAGACGTAGTGGGTGTCGCATAAGTTGGCACATCAGAAATGACCTCGTGGTCGTAGAGGGCGGTTTCCGACTTGAACGTGCTACCGTCGTAATTCTTATAAATGATGGTGAACTGACGGTCGGTACTATCGTACTTTGCCGTATAGACCACATCGGCGGAAACCTTCGCCACTTCCGGTGTCCAGCCTACGAAGGTATAGACCTTGTAGAGGGTGCTGTCGCGTTTGGGATCGGCAGGGGCGGTTGGCATATCGCCAGCCAAGACGGAGGAAGAACTGAGCGACTTGCCGTCGTAATCCACGAATTCAACTTTGCGGTAGCGAATCGTGTCGTAGACAGCCGTGTAATAAAGTTTATTTTGGGCGATGTCTTTCGTGTCGCGCGACCATTCTCTGAAAGTGAAGGAGACACCGTCCTCGTCTGCGCGGCTCATATTAAGATTCGGGATAGAATCGTAAGGGACGGTGACGGTTTTGACCTCCGTTCCGTTGTAGTCCTTGAAAACACTCGTATAAAGGCGGTCGGATGTGGTGTACATTGCCGTGTAGGAGGCATCGCTTGATGCAATGACCATAGTCGGCATCCAACCGCTGAACTTGTAGACATTGTACACCGTGGAGTCGCGTTGAGGGTCGGCTGGCGGCGTTGGGTAGGTATTGACTTTGGTTGAGTCTAACTTCAGCAAGGTTTCGTCATAGTCCACAAAACGCACCCTGTAATAGCGCGTGCTGTCGTAAAGGGGCGTGTAGATGAGCGTGTCGTGCGTAACGAGGGACGTGTCGCGTTTCCAACTCTTGAAGGTGTAGAAATATTTGTCCGATGGGTTTTTGATAGGGTTGAACTGGCCATACTGGTCGTACCCAGCAGCGGTAAGTTTGTAGCCAAGCCTACCCTTGGAGTTATAGAAAAGGCTGACGAACCTGCGTTCCATAGAGTCCATCTTCGCCGTGTATCGGGCGTCTCTGTTGGCAAGCTCGACAGACGGCTGCCACTCGCGGAAGCTGTAGACGTAGTAAAGTGTGGAATCGCGGTGCGGGGTTGCGCCCGTGTACTCGGGCAGAAGGCCGTACTGCACGGAGAGCTTCTGCAATGTTTTACCATCGTAGTTGGCAAACTCAATGTCGTACAACTTCGTCAAGCGGAAAGAGACGCTGTCCACATCGTCCGTGCGGACGGTGAAACGCTCCTTGTTCAGTTTCTCAATGGTTAACCACGACCCCGTCGTAGCCGCGAAAATGGCAGCGAAGATTGCCAATATACCTAATACCGAGAGTAATACACGCTTCATAAGCACTTCTTTTTAGCAATTTAAAAAACGTATTCTATTGAAAATCAGCGTCAAAATCCAAAGGACAGCCCCATAAATAAAACGCACACATTTGCAAATATAAGAATATTATTGAATTAACCCAAAACGTGACCCTCAAACAAAAAAAGTCCGGCGAAAAATCACCGGACTTTTAGGTATGTTATAGAACTAACAATTACACTTTTTTGAAACCACCTTGTTTAGCCTTCATCTCTTCCAAGATACGAGAGTTCTCTTGGATCTTCTTCTCATCGATAGTGTAGAACAAGAGGGCAACAATACCGATTACGGAACCAATCAATGGAAGAACAGCAAAGTAAGTTTTCAACGAACTGATTGTCTCTGCACTCAACTCGGTGTTGGCAACGAAACCGATGGCAGCCAATGCGTAGGCAGGAATTGAGTTTGCCAAAGCCTGACCCAACTTCTGAGCCATTGTGGCTGAAGAATAAATCAAACCTGTGGCACGGCGACCTGTCTCAACCTCTGAGTTGTCGGCAACGTCGGCATACATACTCCACATGATATAGCCCGAAGGACCGATTGCCAATGTGAAGACGATGTTGAGGAGAATGATGGTTCCGATGTTGCTCTTATCCAAGAACAAGAATGCGACTGAAAGGACGGACGCCAAAGCAAAACAGCCCAACCAAGTGTTCTTCTTACCGAATTGCTTCACAACAACCTGAATCAACAAAGTTCCGATAATCGTAAAGATAGAACCAGAAGCCAACAAGAGGGTTGACACCAACTCCCAAGTGAGGTTGATTCCGAACAATGTGCCAGAAACCGAGAATACTTCTTTTCCATCAACAATTGAATAGTCTGCCACACAGTACTTAGCGTAGTAAGGGATCAATCCGTTGTGAACGAAAACGAAGAACAACATAGCGATACCCGCGATAGAAAGCATAATCCAAGGCTTGTTGTTCATCAAGTCTTTTACATCATCAGAGAGATTACTCTTCTCTTCTTTCACTGGTTCAACACGCTCGCGAGTGAAGAAGAATGTACACATCAACATGATGAATGCGGCAACGGCATACAAAGCAGCGGTGTATGCGAAAGCGGTCTTGCCATCCACCTGCATGTTATCTTGAATGTAACGAACGATGACGAACACGAAACCATAGCTGCACAAGCAACCGATCTGTGCGCCCACATTTCTAAAAGCAGAAACATCGGTTCTCTCTTGAGGATCTGGAGAGATGACACCCATCAACGCACCGTAAGGCACATTAACGACAGAGTACATCAAACGGCAGAGCAAGAAAGTAGCGTAAGCGTAAATCAACTTTCCAGTGTCATTCAACTCTGGAGTGTAGAATGTCAAGAAACCAATCACGCAGAATGGCACCACGCCGAAGAGAATCCAAGGGCGGAAACGTCCCCAACGTGAGTTGTGGCGGTCGGCAATCGCACCGATGATGACATCAAACGCGATATCGATACAAGAGACTACCAACACCATCGTACCTACAGCAGCGGCTGCAATTCCGAAATAGTCGGTATAGAACACCGTAGCCATACAGATCAAACCCCAGAAGAGGTTGCAAGCCAAGTCGCCCGCTCCGTATGAGCATTTTTCTAAGATGGATAATTTACCGTTTTTCATTATATCAAAAAGTTATTGTTATTCATTATCTCAATTCATCTCTATGCAACCTTACTGGAGATTTTCCAGAGAAAGGAATCTCGCCACAGAGTGCTTTGACAACGGCAGTCTGCGTGAAAGCATCGCAACTATAAGCGTTGATTTGCACTGGTGAGATTGACTCGTACAACTCGTTCAAATAAGGGTTACTGTAAGAGATGCTGATTCGTTTAGCAGAGTTGGTCATGTTGACAGTCCAAACACCGAATGCCTCTTTGTCTTTGAACAACGCAGTTCCCAATGGTGAGAAGTAGCGGTTCTCGAACATCACGATGATTTTGTCGTAAGCATCCAACTTGTCGATTTGCCAGCCCCACTCGTAGAAGTGAGGGTTCACCAACATAGTAACTTCGAAACCACGTTTCTCCAACTCTTTCTTGGTGAGGTCGAATTTCTTATCGTCAATGCAGTAGCCCACAGGAGCAAGCAAGATTTTCTTCACCTTGTCGATTGTCAACGGAATATCGTTGTTTTTGTCTTGCAAAAGGGTAACGGCTTTTTCTGCAACTTTCGTACCTGTTTCAGCCACTAAAGCCTTGTCTGAATCGCTCATCTGCGTGAAGATGGAATCGCCCGAAACTTTCTCAAGCAAGCCAAAACGCTCACGCAAAGCCCAGATACGCTCAACAGCCTCGTCCAAGCGAGACATTGGGATTTCGCCTCTGTTGATACGAGCCTCAACGGTGTCCATATAAGCGAGAGAAGGCCAGAGAACGACATCAGCGCCAGCAGCGAACACTTGAACAGAGAGTTCCAACTCATCTTTGTAGTAGCCAGCGCAGCCGCCCATATTCAAAGCGTCGGAGATGATGACACCCTTGTAGCCCAACTTATCACGCAAAAGACCTTGCATCAATTCTGGCGAGCAAGTTGCTGGCGGCAATTGACCATTGATAGAGTCTGTTTGGAAGAAAGGCAATGTGAGGTGGCCCACCATGATAGAAGCGGCACCGCCATCGATCATCTCTTTGAAAAGTTTTCCAAAAGAATTAATCCATTCCTCTTTTGATAAGAAATTAGGCGTAGTAACGATGTGTTGGTTGCGCATGGTTACACCGTCGCCAGGGAAATGCTTGACGGTAGCGATAACGTTTTGGTCGTGTATACCGTGCATTTGGTTTCTCAACAAAGGAATTGCGAGGTTGGCACTATCGGAGATTGAACGCTCGATAACCAACTCTTGCAGAGGATTCATATTTAAGTCGCACACAGGGTGGAGCAGCCAATTGAAGCCCATCTCCTTAGCCTCTGTAGCGATTGATTTTCCGAAATTATACGCTAATGCAGTGTCGTTAGCGGCTCCGATAGACATTTCGGCTGGCATGTGGGTGTATTTGCCATACGTTTCGCCCATACCGCGTTCGAAGTCTTCTGAGAAGAACAAAGGGTATTTAGAAGCCTCGTTGAACTCCTTCATCGTGCGTGCGATGAGGGCTTCTGGCTCTTTCTCATAGTTTACGTAATACCAGCGAGCGATGAAAATTCCTCCAACAGGATATTTTTCCATGAACGCCTTAATGTCTCCACCTCCGACTTCCTTATAGTCGAAATATTTAGAGACTACCATCATTGTTTGTCCGATTTTCTCGCGAACGCTCAAGTTCTTCCAAGTAGTATCTTTGGCTTGGAATTCGTAGGTCGCGTGAGGGAATTCAGCCTCTTTCTTCGCCTGCTCAGCGGGAGTACACTGTGTGAAAAGTGCTGCCACGGCTGCAGCCGACAATCCTTTAAATAGCGTCTTTGTGATATTCATGTAGTCAGATTCTGAAGATATAAGGAAAGGGATAGGCTTTTGTCGCCCATCCCTCCTATAAATTATTTCGTATAAAGATTTGATGGCTTCAACACGGTAGTGTCTGCCACACCTTTGTTCACCACTGAAAGGACTTTCTTGATGTATGCGCCCGAGGTGGTTACATCGTTCCAGTTCTCTTTTGCGCATGCGCCTGGGTTCAACGCCGAAGAAGAACGCTCGTTGTCTGAGTAGCTCCAGTTCATGAAGCTGACCATCTGCTTACCAGCGTTGTTTCCGCTGAGAAGGAGCAGCCATTTGTCTGTGCGGTCATAGTCCACTTTGCCGTCGCCGTTAGCGTCGGTCAAACCGAACTCAGAGCAGAAAACTGGTAATTTACCCAAAACGTCGTACATGTATGAGTACATGTTGTAGTAGTCTGGCTTACCATCTTTCTCAAATCCTTCGTTATGCTCTCCCGAGTAGAAGTGGAAAGCGTACATTACGTTGTCGAATTTCAAGCGAGCGTCGCGAGCAGGAAGCGAGTCGCAAAGGTCTTTTCCATTTCCTTGGCACATACCCACTTTCAAGCAAGCGTCTACCAGCTGATCCCATTGAGGAGTTCCCACGATGACGATTGGGTGTTGAGCACCGACAGCGTCATACTCTGAATGGATGATAGGGATGATTCTGTTAGCGTACTCAGAAATCATCTCCCAAGTAACGTTAGTTTCCTTCGTACACTCCCAAGGTTTCTCTGGGTTGCCCTTCTCCTGGCAGTTGTTTGGCTCGTTGCAGATTTCGTAGAGGACGTGGTCTGCACCAGCATACTTGTGGGAGATTCTCTGGAAGAAATCATCCGCACCGGCATAGTCTGGATGAAGTGGGTTTCCTGGGGTAAGAACGTGCCAGTCAACAATACAATAAATACCCAACTCACCGCAGATGTCAATCAAATTGCACATTTGCGCAAAAGTCTCCTCGGGTGTCTCATTGTAACCGCCCTCTTCAATATACATAGCCAAACGGAATGTGTTGATGCCCCACTCGTTGACCAAGTTCTCGATAGACTCGCGTGTGTAGCACTCGCCGCACCAGTGCCAGCCCATTGTGATCATACCAGCCAATTGCACTGGGTTGCCGTCCTTGTCGGACAACTGCAGGCCATTCACTTGGAGCTTTCCGTGTTTCGCAACTGGGGAGTTCTCTGGGTAGACCAATGCCTCAGCCCTCGTGGTGTCGTTCGTTGCAGTCGCACTCTGGCTGTTTCCTCCACACGAGCAGAAAGCCAACAGAGCCGCCAACGACAAAAAGAACAATTTCTTCATATTCTTAGCAACATTTATATTTCAAGATTTTATGTGCGAAACCAAGGGAACCCTCTGTCTCGAGCATTCCCTTGGTCCACTATTTTATCCCATAATTACTTCAACAACATTCTTGCTACCAGCAGGTTGCATTGGAATGATGTTTCCATCAACTTTCTTACCATTCACGATCAACTCCTTAACGCCCTTCATAACGCCAGTGTTCTTGATAGTGATCTTGTAGTCTGCACCACGGAACTTACGATTTACAACGTAGCTCTTCCAGTCTGCTGGGATACAAGGATTAACTTCCAAACCTGTGTAAGCAGGCTTGATACCCAAGATGAATTGAGTGATAGCGTACCAGTTCCAAGCAGCAGTACCTGTCAACCAAGAGTTCTTAGCCTCACCTGGCTTAGCAGCGTCCTTACCAGCAGTCATCTGGCTGTATACGTATGGCTCAACCTTGTGGAGAAGTGAGTTCTTCTCTTCAACGTAAGCAGGACAGATCTTCTTGTAGTAGTCCCAAGCATAGTCTCCACGACCCAAAACAGTCTCACCGATGATGACCCAAGGGTTGTTGTGAGCGAAGATACCAGCGTTCTCTTTGTAACCAGCAGGGTAAGTAGAAATCTCACCATACTCAACAACGTACTCTGTGAATGCAGGGTTGTTCAATACGATACCGTGCTCGCAGTCGAGGTATTTCTTTACAGAATCCAAAGACTTCTTTACGAGACCGTCTTCCAATCCGATTCCAGCCATTGTACACCAACCTTGAGACTCGATAAAGATCTTAGCCTCTTTGTTTTGGTTGCTTCCAACTGGTTTTCCGTAGAAGTCGTATGCACGCAAGTACCATTCTCCGTCCCAACCGTGCTTCTTAACAGCCTCAACCATATCGTTGACGAACTTCTCAGCGCGGTTAGCCTCGTCGTTCTTACCGATCTGACGGCAGAGTTCAACGTAGTCGCGACCGTAGATAACGAACTGACCAGCGATCATCAAAGACTCAGCCTTGCTACCCTCAGAGTTGTTCTCAGTAGTTTGGAATGACTCGTTTGGATCCCAAGAGAAGCAGTTCAAGTTCAAGCAGTCGTTCCAGTCGGCACGGCCAATCAAAGGCAACATGTGAGGACCGAGATTTTTAACAACGTGATTGAAAGAAACTGTCAAGTGGTCGAACAAACTCTTTTCTGACCCCTCTTTGTTATCGAATGGAACTGGCTCGTCGAGAATTGAGAAGTCGCCAGACTCCTTGATGTAAGCCACTGTACCGAAGATCAACCACATTGGGTCGTCGTTGAATCCACCTCCGATATCGTTGTTACCACGTTTTGTAAGAGGTTGGTATTGGTGGTAGCAACCACCGTCAGGGAACTGAGTAGATGCGATGTCGATGATACGTTGACGAGCGCGAGAAGGGATTTGGTGAACGAAACCAACCAAGTCTTGGTTTGAATCGCGGAATCCCATACCACGACCGATACCGCTCTCGAAGAATGAAGCAGAACGAGAGAAACAGAAGGTGATCATACACTGGTATTGGTTCCAGATGTTGACCATACGATCCAACTTGTCGTTTCCACTCTCTACAGTGAAGATGCTCAACAAGTTATCCCAGTAGTTCTTCAACTCGAGGAATGCAGCGTCTACCTTAGCGGCAGTGTCGAACTTAGCGATAGTCTCTTCAGCCTTCTTCTTGTTGATGACACCCTTAGACTCCCACTTCTCCTCTTGCTTGTTCTCAACATAACCGAGAACGAAGACGAACTCCTTAACTTCACCTGGCTCAAGGTTAACCTCGATGTAGTGAGAAGCGATTGGAGACCATCCATGAGCGAAAGAGTTACCTGGCTTACCAGCAACGACAGCCTGTGGCTCATCGAATCCGTTGTAAAGTCCGAGGAAAGTCTCGCGGTCTGTGTCATATCCTTGAATAGGAACGTTTACACTGTAGTATGCGTAGTGGTCGCGACGCTCCTTGTACTCTGTCTTGTGATAGATGACAGAACCCTTCACCTCAACCTCACCAGTAGAGAAGTTACGTTGGAAGTTCTCCATATCGGTAGAAGCGTTCCACAAACACCACTCAGCAAATGAGAACAACTTCAAACTCTTCTGGAATGGAGTGTTGTTAGTCAACTTAACCTTTTGAACCTCTGCATGAGTTTTCAAAGGAACGAAGAAGAGAGCCTCAGCCTCAACACCGTTCTTCTCACCAGTGATGATGGTGTAGTTCATACCGTGACGGCACTCGTACTTGTCGAGAGCAGTCTTGCATGGCTTCCATCCTGGGTTCCAGATTGTACCTCCGTCATTGATGTAGAAATAACGACCTCCCGCATCCATAGGCACACCGTTATATCTGTAACGAGTGATACGGCGGAACTTAGCGTCCTTGTAAAAATCGTATCCTCCGGCTGTGTTTGAGATGAGTCCAAAGAAATCCTCATTACCCAAATAGTTAATCCACGGCCATGGTGTGCGCGGATTGGTGATCACGTACTCACGACGTTGATCGTCGAAATGTCCAAATTTCATACTCCTATTTTATTATATGTTTTTTTACGTTATTACTTTCCAGATTTCACCTGTGCATAATTTGCACAAATATAATATATCATTCGGTTTTGCACAACACTTTTTAACAAAGTAATTTTAGGGCGATTTACACTGCGCAGTCAGAAATTCTCTTCTTTTCGTCCGTCGTTTCCCGCTTCGTACCCGAAAAACGGACTATCTCGTTCACGACAACATCCGCTTCACACTTTCCACCCGCAAATACGCCTCTGCCACTGACTGCCGTCAGTACTGCCACTCTGTCCCCCACTCCATACGAGCCACGTTCCGCAAAAAGTTTCCCCACGGTTTCTTCTATATTTCCTCCTCCACTTGTCAGAATTTTCTCCTTAGTGAATGGCAACAACCAGCCGTTGACAAACCGCGTGGTGTGTGCCTCGCACCCCTCCACCAACGCACCCGTGCGGAGAATCTCTCCATCGTCCGATAGTTCGACAAACGAGTTGCTCAGCACCTCGCTCTGCGACAATTGGATTTTCTGTGCGGCATATCGTTTCATTGCGACAACGTGTCGGGGTTCAGCACGGCAGCAGAGTCGGTCTTTGCAGTGTCTGGCCCAGCCACGTGCTCTGGTGCAGGAGTGTTGAGGGTGCGTTTCAGCGAGTCTATCTTGACCGACATACGGTCGTACACCCGTATATATACTTGTTCCCAGACATCGAGGTTCTGCGTGTACCACACGAGCGCCGAGTCGAACTCCGCCTCAGTGTAGCCATATTTTTTGAGCAACTGGCAATAGTAATCGTTGCGGTCGTTCTTATCTGGCAGACTGCCCACGGAGATAATCGCCTGCTCCTGGTAGTATTCGTAAAGGATGTCCGCCATCTCGTCTTCGCCGATAACGGGTTTGCCCTTGTCTGGGTGGCAACCCACCACCAACAACGGCAGGCAGAGCAGCCATACGTACAACTTATTTCTCATATTCTTCATCTTTTGCAGCCTCAACGGGTTGCTTTTTTTTCCTCGTCTTGGAACTCGGTTTTCAGAATGTCGCGTTCAAAAAGCAGCGCATAGAAGATACTCACGCAAATGGCACTGTCGGCAATGTTGAACACAGGGTCGAAAAACGTGAAATGCGAGCCTCCGACGAACGGAATCCACTGCGGAAGTGTAGTGTCAATCAGCGGGAAATAGAGCATATCCACCACCTTCCCGTAGAAGAACGGAGCGTAACCGCCCCCCTCGGGGAAAAGCGTGGCGAGGTGTGGAAACTGACTCGCATCGAACACCACGCCGTAGAACACGCAATCAATGATGTTGCCCAACGCACCCGCCACAAGCGCAGCCACACAAAGCACATAACTCAGCTTGAAGTTCTTACGCACCACACGGTAAAGGTAGTACGAGAGGAAAGCCACTGCCACAATGCGGAAGAGCGTCAGCGCGACCTTGTCGAACAATTCAATGCCAAAGGCCATTCCGTTATTCTCAATGAAACGGATTTGGAACCAGCTGAACACATCCACATGTTCGCCTAAAAAGAAATGGGTTTTGACGTAGATTTTCACTATCTGGTCCAAAAGAACCAGCGCACATGCGAGTATCAAGGCGGCGATGCCTTTTTGCTTCCGGGTCATTATTCGGGGTTGGGTTTGGGTTTTCAAAATCCGCCAATGGCAGCACCTGTCACTGTCATTGGCGGATTTTATGCACATCATTTAGTAGGTATCGTAAGACTTAATAGGAAACTATTTAACGCCCTTCTCTTTGGCATCGATGCAGAGCGTGGCGTGCGGAACGGCTCTTAGGCGTTCCTTCGGGATTAGTTTACCCGTTTCGCGGCAAACGCCGTATGTCTTGTTTTCAATTCTGACCAAAGCCGCCTGCAAGTGCTGGATGAACTTCATCTGCCGCTGCGCCAGACGGCCGGCCTCCTCCTTCGTCATCGTCAATGCACCCTCATCGAGGAGCTTGAATGTCGGAGATGTGTCGCTCGTGTCGTTTCCGTCCTGGTTAGACACGCTTGCCTTGAAAACCTCATAATCTCTCTTCGCTGCCTCGAGCTTTTCCAATATTATTTGTCTGAATTCCTCCAATTCTTCATCTGAATATCGTGTTTTCTCCGCCATAGACTTTTAGTTTTTAATGATTTGACTCTGATAAACAATCGCTAATTTATGATAGGTTGCGAATATAAGGAATTATATTAAGATGAGGAATTTATGTCCACATAAGTTATTAACCAAGGGAAGCGTTGATGAAGTCAGCGGCTCCACAACATACTCGGAAAAGCAGTAGGCGTAGGAACAACTGCCAGCGGCGAACGATGTCTTTTCCTATATCTATTTGGTTTTGTCCGATTAAAAGATACAAATGTTCAGCGGTTTTCTTTTCCCCCATCACTCCAAATGTCGGAGGAGCAAAATCATTTGTGTAATCAACAAAAAAGAGGAGAAGCCGCATTCACATACGTCTTACTCCTCCAAAAACAAATAGAACACGCATAGCAACTGCGGACAAACCACAAGTTCTGCCTCTGCATCCAACTATTTTGGAATATGTTCTGGATTGCTTTTTCCCCGGTCTGACCTCGTCTACTTCGAGATCCCAATCCGGAGTTGCAAACAAAACTTAATGGTGCAAAAATAACTTTTTTTTATTAAAAGCAAAACAACTTCACAAAAAAATTTCGTCCCTGCAAATAATAATCGCAAATGATTACAAA
>CAVGRN010000017.1:0-45759 GCA_963631545.1 Paludibacteraceae bacterium
TTGCCAGATCCAGCCCATTCTGCGCCCTCAGAATATGCGCCACGAGATCCATCGCTTTCAGCGGGTCCTCGTATTTATTGCCCTCATACGCAGTGGACTTGCCGTTCTGCTGAGCGCGACTATTAATTTTATCAAATGCCATATTTATGCGGTTTTAATTTGATTCACCATTCCTTTGAGTTTCTCTACAACACCAGACAAAAGGGAGATCTTTTGATTGCGCTCCTCTTTCGATTTCTGCTCTTCTTGCAAGATAGCATTGATGTTGTCTTGGTATTTCTTGTTTTCGTCGTCGATAAGCGACTTCGCTTGTTGGTCGATTGCAGCACGCTGTTCGGTGATGGCTTTCTCAATGTTACCTCGCAACGAGTTGACCACCTTGCCCACCAATTCGGTAGAGAATTTCACACGAAGTTTAGCCTTCTGCTCCTCCTCGTTAGGTCCGAAGAGTTTGCCAACCAAATCGCTAATCAACCCTGGTAAGATAGTAGTGAACAATGTGGCAAGCGGGCCTAAAACTGTTCCTAATAAACGTGGCAAGAATGAGAGAATGGTAGTCAAACCAACACCCACCACTGGTGCGATAGTCTCTCCTACCACATCACCGAAATCGTTCCAAGCATTATTCTCGTCCGTCTCGAAAATGTCTTTCGTTGATTCGGAAAAATCATTCACTGCCGAGCCAATCACCTCCGAATATTCTCCGATTTCACGTTGCAAAGAGTTTGCCACAACAGGACGGATAGTGGACATCAACTGCGCATTCAAACCTGCCGTATCTTTCGGATTGGCGAAAATATAATCCACAAAGTTCTCCTCGTTGTCGCGCAATGCGTCTTCCACATCGTTCAGCACATCCTGCACAGAACCAGCGAGCGGTTGAGCCTCGTGCGAACGTTCTTGCAATGCCGCAATAGCCGCCTCGTGTTCCTCTTTCAGTTTGGCTTGCTTCTCCAAACAGTCGCTGTCGCTCGTGCCGAGCAAGGTGATTTGCGACTGAAGGTCGGTGATATAGCCTGCGATCAAATCGAACACAGATTTGCCGAAACGACGCTCCACCAAAGAATCCGCCTCCAAACCATTCAAGATGTCCATCACATTGTCCACCTCCTCGTCTACCGCAGAAGATGTTACCACTTGCACATTTTTACCCGAGTGAGCGCGTGCGATAATCTCGACTGTGCTACGAATCTTCTCCACTTCAGAAGACGATTTCTTGTCGCATTTTGAGAGGATGACGGAGATATTCGCCCCATACTTTTTCACCTCGTCGATGAAGTTGATGGTAGAGTTGCGAAGCGTACCACTCTCTGCCTCGTTCACCAACATGAAATGCGTGCCGTCCTCCACATAGTGAAGAATCGCATTATTGTGAGCCTCAACACCCGAGTCAATTCCCGGCATATCGACAATCACGATGTGGCGGTCGTTCAGACTTTTGACCACAGGATTGTTGATGAAAACCTTCACCAAATTATTAGGAGTGAGGTTGAGGTTTGAGATGTCGGACAACGCTTTAGTGGCTTGCAATTGGTTGTCTTTCCAAATTTCAAGTTTCTCGTCGGTTGAATAATAGAGTTCGTAAGCGACAGCCGTTTCGGGAGTGATGTTAGTTGGCAACAAATCTTCCACACCAAGGAAGGCGTTGATCAGCGAACTTTTACCTGCACTGAAATCGCCCACGAATGGCACTTTCACAAAAGAGTTTTTCTGCAAAGCGTTGACGAGCGACTGTTTGGCTTGCTCCGCCTTGCGTTTCGACTCCTCATTGAAATACCCATTGGCGATAGCATACGCATCGTTCACCAATGAAATAAAATGCTCTGATTTCGTCATTTTGTTTATTTTTATTTATTAAATATAATCTTTTCAAATAATAAATTCTGATACCGTCTATAAAAGAATGGAAAAATGCAATAATGATATTTACCATCGTCTTGTATACTCAAAACGTGACCTATACACAAATATAGACAGAATCAACCATTTTACCCCCCCATTTTATGTTTTACAACATAAAATGAATAATACTTTGACAATCAAACCATTAAAGGAAGGTGAAAATTCATTTTTTGCCTTTTTATAATTTTACAGTAAAATCATTGTTTAAAGACAGAATTGACACGGACTACAGAACCTACTTACCATTATTATTTATTTTAACAGTTTAATGTGTGAGGTAGGTGAAGCAAGCCCAATAACAAGGGGAAGAATCAATATAACATCACTTTTCGGTTTCTGAAGCAGAATTAGTTTCGCATTTATCCTCATTTCCGCGTTTCACACTTCTTCTTTCTAGCTCCCTCAGATACTCCGAAGAAGAAGCGAGGATGTCCACACTTTCAATTATCACCTCTGGTTTATAGCTTGTTGTTACTGAAAAAAATCCATTCTCCAAAGTACGCACACCGCCTTTATCAAACAGTGTTTTCAAACCTTCGTCTATCGATTTCGATTTATAGACGTAAACACTTCCTTGGGGAAATGTCTGCGCACCAAAACCGCAATAGATTTCGTACTTATGGTTTTTAATCTGTTTCCAGAAGTAAACCGAGTACTCCCCATTGGGTTTTTTAGCATTCAATTTTTGAAAAAGGTCTGCCAAACATATTTTTTCCACTTCTTCAACAACCAAGTTTTCGTCCGCCAAATGACTCACATAATCCACGAACGCATTTTCCTTCGCTCTTTCCGCACTTTCAGTGAGAAGAAAGAGATTAGGCTTGTAATCAGAGGGGCGAGCTATTAATCCAGACGTAGTCATTGATTTTATAAACATAAAAGCTTACGATTTTTCATTGAACAATTAGTTAACACTCTCAGTCCTTTCTTTCGAACACAGAACAAAGAAAAACATTTATTCGCAGAATCTACTATGGAGACAGCATTATTACACATAAAAAAAACAATTAGTTTGCGGGTTGTGTGATGATACAAAAAGGAGACGAAGAAACACATACTAATAAAAAAATTCAAGTTTTATTTCACCTGAATCCCCCACATTTGTGCGCCATCTAATGACACACATTGAAAATCAATGAGCTAAGTATAGAAAATAAGCGATGCGGAAGAAAATATAATATTCAATCATCCTCCGTCAAGTTTAGCCGAGCCACCCACACAACGGAGGGCGGCATGCACAATGAGCAAAATGTTAGAACTTACGTTGAGATAAAAGTACGAATTTGAATCTGTATTCGGGACAAGAAAACCGTGATACTATTGCGTTTCAAATGAATCGTCGATTCGTTTCGTTTGAATCGTCGATTCGTTTTGATTGAGTCGCCGATTCGTTTTGATTGAGTCGCCGATTCGATTCGTTTTGAATCTATTACTGTCCGCTAAAACAATATGGTGTAGTACATGAACACAATCCGGACCATTGTCGCCAATCCGGAGCAACTCCACGAATGTGGGTGACGTCTTTGCAGGAGCGTCAGAATTTTGGGCGTATAGGTCAAATGGCAATTAGTTTGCAGGTTGCGTGATGATACAAAAAAGGATACGGAGAGACACATACTAATAAAAAAATGGAGTTTTATTTCCCACAAAAAAGGAGCGAGTTCCCCACTCGCTCCTTCCCTTTTTTCCTCAACTTTCAACTATCGCCTCATCAGCGTGAAGTGGCCGTTGTATTTCTTTTCAATCTCTTCTATCTCAACCACATACCAATAGTCGGTGGATGGCATTGCAGTACCCTTGTAGGTTCCGTCCCAGCCCTCCGACTTATCGCCGAGATATTCAGCGAGGAGTTTTCCGAAGCGGTCGTAAATCTTCACAATGGCGTTCGGATAAACCTCCGCAAGCGGGGTGATGATCCAAGTATCGTTCACTCCATCACCATTTGGAGAGAAGAACTCCGGAATAGAAATGGATGGCGGCATCAACTCAAAGTTGAACGACGAGGTACAACCATTGGCATCCTTCACCGTGATTTTATGTGCGGCAAAAGTGAGGTTCTTAAAGAGAATGTCGCTCGTTTGGAACGAGGTATTATCGTCAATCCAATACATAAACGTTCCAGAGCCTGCACCTGGTTTGGTCTGCACCTCGCGGTCGCGGATACCCACAGAGTCCATTGCCACAATCACTGGGATAGATGCCACCTCTGCCACATACTGTGCCGTCGCGGTACATACGCCACGGGTCATTGCCACATCGTAGGTGGTGGTTACAGATGGATGGTCTGTGATGTCGGCAGTGTTGCCCACAGCAGTTCCGCCCGTAGTCCAGGCGTAGGTTGAGGCCTCGTAGGTGGCTGCGCTAAACTGCACTGGGTCGCCCTCGCAGACTGGCGCGTTGCCGGTTACCGAGCCATTGAGTGGTTCATCCACTTTGACGGTTACCTGATACTGCTTGTAACTGTCGCACGTCGCATTGTAGGCTTTCAAGCCGTAGGTGTAAACAGACTGGTGTCCGTTGCCGCTCACAAAGTTCGGCTTCACGCTGACGGTTTCACCCTCCAAAGCACTTTGTATGGTCGCATCAGAGTTCCAAGTGATAGTAGTTCCATCTGGCGAAACATTCGTGATTGACAGATCCACCGTCTCGCCGGCACAAATGGTAGGCGTTTCTGGTAATGTTACACTGATAGACGGAATCACCGTAGCAGTTTCCGTCGAATGTTCGTTTTGCGAACCATAGACGAACGACACTTCAAAGGTTACATCCTTCTCTGCCACAACATCTAACAGCAACTTCGTGCCTTGCTTCTTCACGCTTGAAGATACATCTGTCGTTTGACCGTTCATTGAGCGGGTTACACTCAGCGTGTGGCTCACACCCGACTGGCGGAATGCGCCCGTACCCGTGGTATCGATCTCCAACTGATAGTCGTTGCCCTCGCAAAGGACATCTGGGAACGAAGTGGAGAGTTGCAGTTTTGCATCCACCCAAATGGTCATTTCGGTTGATGCCGGACAGTAATCTGGGTCGCTCAACTGAATCTTGTACTTGTGGTCTTTCTGCACATCCTCAACGCTGTATGAACTGGTGCTGTTGACGGAGGCTGTACCGCCGTTGTCGAACCACTCGATGGTCTGCACGTTGCCACTCGCAGGCGTATTGATGACGAGATTCAACGTAGTGCTTTCGCCCTTAGGCACAACCACCGGCGTTGTGTTCTCGGTGAGGGCGATGTAAGGTTTCACCTTCAATGTTCCGATATCCGTGGAAGCGACGCAACCCTGGCGGTTGACCGATGCGGCATACAAACCATTGTCTGACACCGCTGCGGAGGCTACATTGTAGATTTCGCCCGATTGTCCGGTAAGCAATGCGCCATCTCTCGTCCACGTTACATTGTATGGAATTTGATTGACGGGTTTAATCGTCAAAGCCGCATTGAATTTCTCCTTCTCGCAAATTTCCAATTCAGAAGAAGTGTTGGTAACCTCAACACTCGCATTCTTCATAGCGAATGACACTTTCGTAGGACAGCCATTGGTGAACGCCAATGTGTACGTTCCCTCTTCACTAACGGTGAATGGTGCAGAAGAAGAGGTCTTATTCGAAGGAGTAGTCAACACATAGTCGCCGTCGCCCTCATAATTTGGCGTTACGGTTACGTTACCGCCGCAATAATAGTAGACATCCGTGGTCAAGCTGTTGGTGTAGACTTTAGACGGAGTGTCTTCGTTAGTTGGGTCTGCCAAAGTAAGTGTTCCGACAACCGGACCATTGCCAAGAGTTACGGTCAAGTCTTTCGTTTTCGTACACGTTCCAGCAGTAACAGTCAGTTTATAGTTGTAGACATCGCCATAGCCGCCTGTAAACACTTTTGTTTCAAATGTCGCTGTGTTACCTTTGTCGCCGTCGCCGCTCCAAGCGTAGGTAACGGTCGCCACGTTCGTTTTAGCCTCAACGGTGAAGGTTGCGCTCTTGTCTGGGCAAGTCTCCACGTTCTCGGCTGTGATGCCCAACGTATCAATAACCACTTTGATTGGTTTAATTTCTGACTGGCAAACCGCCGCAGAAGTTACTTTCGCATCATACGAACTCTGGACGTAGTATGTGCCAGACTCCGTTACCGAGGTTGCCGCCAATGGCGTTGAACCCGCAGCGTCGCCGAAGAAGTTTTTCGTGTAGGTCATACCAGTCACCTCGTTGGTTACGGTGGTGGTTGGGTCCAACTTAACCGCCTGTGAGCATACCGCCTCGGGATCTGTAACTGCGAGAACAGGATTTGGATAAACAATCACCTTGATTTCCTCGGCAGGGCTGACAGCCTGCGTTTCGTCATCTCGTTGAGCCACCCAATAGGAGGTGGTGGTTACGGCGTTCGATGTTACCGAAGCCGTTCCCGAAAGTGGATAGGTGTCGCCCTCACTCTCGGCTGCAGTGGTGGTGCTGGCTGGTTTTGTAGTGCCATACCAAAGCAGCGTGTATTGGGCAGCCGTTTTCGTGCCTTGCGGTTGTTTCTCGGCAGACAGGGCTGCCAAAGTTTCGCCTTCGCAGTAAAGCACATCCTTTACTTTTGGTGGAAGCGCATCGCTAATCTTGACAGTAATAGTCGATTCCTCACTTTGGCAACCAGTAGTTTTGTCCACTCTGTAAACCGTGTAGGTGAGTGTCGCCGTCTGACCTTGCAAGGTGTTGACATCATAGGTTGGGGTTGGCACTGTGGTAGAGAACGAAGTTTCTCCCTCTAACTTATAATAATAGGTATAGCCTGCCTCTTCCGTCCAACCTTTCTCGGTAATGGCTGGGAATTTATTGCCAGTAGCCTCGGCGGCGAGATACGAATAATCTTCGTCGGCAGCCGCATCGGTGAAATTCACGGTAATGGTAACCGCAGATGATTCGCTCTCGCACTGCTGTGTGGTACCAGGGATGGTGTAATACTGCGTCGCCGTGTAATCGTAATTTGTGGTTGCAGTAACCTCGGTGTTTGGCGTAAATGTTTCGTCGTCCGCTGTTCCATCGTTCCAAACGATTTTGTCAGCGAAGTAGAATTTCGCATTATCCTCATTGAGGGTGGTTGGCAAGGCAGTCGCCGCATCGCCCTTGCAATAGGTGGTTGTAACCGTCGAGAGGTCTGGTGCTTTCACACCTACCACAGTTACCTTGATTGGCATACGCGAACTCTCATTGGTGATGCTATTGGCATCGCGCTGGGAAACGTAGTAGGTCGTTTCGCCCACCGCAGCGGTAGAAGGTGTTATGGCAGTTGTTGAGCCAGTACCTCCCGTAGCAGCCTCATACCACACAAGTTCGTAGGTTTTTGTGGCATCTGCCTGGTTGATGGAGGCGTTTGCCGAGAGGTCCGCAGGCGTCCCATTCAAGCAGTAGGTTGTATCCGTTACGTTAGGTGCAGGCGCACCGAGGATTTTCACGGTGAGCATAGTCAAGTCGCTCTCGCAGGCAGTTGCTCCGCCGGCAACTTGGTATACCCAATAATAATAGGTTTCGTCGTCAGAGTTGGTCAAATCCTTCGCCGTCGGCGTTGGAACAGTGCTTGAAGCACCTGTTCTCGATGTTGGCTCAGCATCCGTAGTGTACTGCCCCAACCACATCACCGTCGCTCCTGTTTCAGCACCCGTTACGGCATCAGCCGATTGGGTGGTGATGTTGCTGAATGGCGCATCCACCTTGAGGTACTGCACGAGTTTCGTGGTCAGCGGCTCGGGGATGGCGTCCACGGTTACGGTGTAGGTATTGACATCGGAAACGCAGCCCGTTGTTGCATCCGTCACCGTGTAATAGAACTCCTTTGGCGACTCGGCAGCAGTAACTGCGGCAACATCTGGGTCGGCAGCCGATTTTGTTGTTGCAGCGGCATCGTCATACCAAGTGATGGTCGCACCAGTAATGGTGGCGGCTGGCGAAGCGGTGAGCGCGCCCTCGCAGAACGCATCAGGGTCGGTGAGCGTTGCCGTTGGTTTTGGCAATGCCTTGACGGTGATGGTATATTCCACATCGCAAGTCGTCTTGGTTGCTTCGAGGTTATCGTGAATGTAGACGGTATAGTCCACACCCGCCTCCGTAACATCCGCATAGGTGACGGTGAGTGTTGGCGCGGTGTTGTCGGTCTGCGTCATCACAGCCGAAGCACCAGAAATGGCAGTTCCATCAGCCACTGACGAACCCTTGTACCAAGTTACCGTATAATCGTAGTAGTCATTGTTATCTTTGTCGATTCCGTGGATGGCGTTTTCGAGGGAAATTTTCGCCGCCGCATCCTCCTCACAGAGTTCGACGATGTTTTTCTTCGCATCGAATTTCCCGCCTATAACGGCAAAAGAATTCGCATCTGGGTCGGTACACTTCGCACAGTTCAAACCTGCGGTAACGTACATTGTAGAGACAGAGATGTTACGACAAGGCGAGAGGGCGTTCACCTTCAACTCATCAGGATCTTGCAGCGTTGCCTTCTTTCCGACAACCACACGGAAATAGACCTCCGCCTCTTCGCCATCCTTGATTTTCGCGAAAGCGGGATGGTCGGCTGGATCCTTGATTTTAAACTTTGAATCTGTGAAGATGGTGTTTCCGGCATCATCCGACATGGTAATCCAGTTCACTTTATCGGCGTCGGTAGTCTTAGGGTTGTCGTATGTGTATTGAAACATGTAACACATAGACTCACCGTAGAATTTCGTTGCGGCAGACGAGGTTACGCCCTCGAGGGTCAGCAAATCGTCGGTACAGAGGTCGAGCAGGTCTTGCGCCTTACCCGTCAACTCATAGTCCATGTTGATGTCAGGCGGCGAGCAGACGCGGAAAGTGATGTCATCGAGGGCAAAATCGCCTCGTTCATCTCCATCATAGCCCTCTTCTTTACTCACGATACGCATAGTAGCGCACCCCTCCGTTCCATCAGGCAACTCGAATGTATTACCGCACCATTTCCACTGCGGTTCTGTCAACTTTATGTCTCCACTTGAATACAATTCCTTACCATCTGAACTTATCAATTCTACAGACAAGGTACCTACCGACGGTTTAGAAGTTGCCTTATTAATTGCCCCAATCGCAGCACCAAAAGTAATTTCCTTACCAGGACAAAGTCCGCAAACCTCCTGTTCGTACAGTGCCTTATTCAACCAACCACTTGATGCTTTAATATCCATTACAAGAAATCCACCATTAGGATTTCCATCATAGGACTGCAAAACTTTGGAATATGGATCTGCCGTACCGATGGCATACCCCTCAGAATAGATATCCTTGTTATATTTAAAATTTACAGCCTGACCATTATTTTTCAAATCAGAAACGCAGTAGCCGTAGCTTCCATTCAGTTGATCCGTTGCGGTTACAGTCTGCTGCTCTCCATTCAGATCGGTGTAGGTGTATTGGTTCCCAGCGAACGAGCCGAAATCATCGAAGAAGACATCAACCATCGCCATCGGGTTGCCATCTGCATCTTGGCAACATTCTTTCACCGTCAGCTCATAGACATCACTGGTGGCAGGATCGCAACCAGGGATGGTTACCGTTGCCTGGATTTTGTATGTTCCAGCCTTGGGCGCCTCAAAGTTAAACGTGCTGCCCGACCCAGTAGAACCTGTAACAGACTCAGACCAACTGTAGGTTGTCCCCGCTGGGTAAGTATCCTTCAACTTCACCATGATGGGCATGGCGGGACAAGGGTTTCCGGAATAAGAAACAACCGGTTTGATTTCGCCCTCCACGCGAATATTGTCGAAACCGAGGGCGATGGCGTTCATACCACCCATACGACCGATATAGAATGACGCCATACCATTTTCATCTGCCACAGAACTGATAGTCAATGTTTTGGACGATCCCGTTGGAACCGTGAAGCTCTTTGCATTATCTGGTGCGCTTCTCTCATTTAGCTTTGTTGAATAAGTACAACTTGCACCATCGCCACCATTACCATAAAACTTTTTTTGCTGAGGATCTGGGTTATACTGTCCACCGAAAAGACCAATGTTCGTGGTCGTCTGGCTTGCAGTAGCGGATGCATCAAGCGATGCAAGATCCAACAAGTTATAGACATCCACCGAGAAAGTAACCGAGGAACCAGGGTTCAATCCCGTTGCGGTGTAGCCAAAAACGTAGGAATTATCGTGGCTCGTTCCGAAGTTGACCAACATCGGCGAGCCGTTTCCGCTTCCCAAAATCGGACTTATCAGTTTTGGGTTGGACACAATGGACGAATAACCTACAGTGTTTTGGGCAGCATTACTCGTTGACGAGTCTGCCGTCCAGGCGGCGGCATCAATCATCGCACCCGGCACAGAGAGGCTGTAGGTGGCGATACCCGTCTGCAGCACATCAGACGGAGAGCCGTACCAATTGCAGCCCGACTTAGCGAGTTTTGCCAATTCATCGCCCAACTCATCACTAAACCAGCCATCCGCATCGTTCGTCAAGTCTATGTTACACAATGTGGAGGTAACGTCAAAATCCGTCGACCCCACGACACACGAGGCAGCCGACAACCGCGCCGCAGCCAATCCGAACGCTGCGACAAAAAGCCCTATCTTCTTCATTTTACTAAATGAATTCATATACTTTTCTCCTTATTATTTTTCCTTTCAAAACCATAAAACCTGCCGTTTTCACCGGAGAAACGCTATCACCGTTTCTCTTGGGATAAAACGCACAAAAACAGTTTCCATTCAGCCATACAAGCAAAGAGAAAGCGTGCTTGACTTTGCCATAGCAAGGAAACGGGCATAAAATGAGCGGCTAATATAGTCTTTTATAATTGTTTATGCAAATTTAGCCAAGGAGATTTTTCAAGAAACACTCCACAACGCAAAGACGCTCGTCAGCGCCTCATTAGTGTGAAGTGTCCGGTGTATTGCTCGTCCAACTCTTCGATATCAATGACGTACCAGTAGTCGGCAGACGGCATCACGCGTCCGTCATAAATGCCGTCCCAACCTTCGACCTCCGCACCGAGGTAATTCGCAAGGAGTTTTCCCCAACGGTCATAAATCTTCACAACCGCCCTTGGATAGACCTCGGCGAGGGGCGTAACCACCCAAGTATCGTTCACGCCATCTCCATTAGGCGAAAAGAATATCGGTATGTGGATGGCGGGCGGCATCACCTTGAAGTTGAGCGACGAGGTACAACCATTCGCATCCTCCACCGTAACTTTATGCACGCCAAATGAAATTTCTTCAAAGAAATTGTCGGTTGTCTGCGATGCTTCATCGTCATCCATCCAATAGAGCATCGTTCCGTAACCCGTGCCAGGTTTGACCTGCACCATACGCTTGCGAATACCGACCGAATCCATTGATAGGATTTCGGGGATTGGAACGATTTCTGCCACATACTGGGCGGCGGCAGAACATGCGCCACGCGACATCCGCACATCGTAAGTGGTTGTTTCTGTTGGAGTTGCCACAACATCGGCGGCATTGCCAACTGCCGTTCCATTCACCATCCAAGCGTATGTTTCAGCACCATACGATGAGGCCGAGAAATGCACAGTCTCGCCCTCGCACACTGGCGTATTGCCAACGATTGTTCCCTTCAATGGTTCGTCCACCTTCACGGTTACCTGATATGACTTATTGGCATTGCAAATCTCATTATGGGCTTTCAAACTATATACATAAGTGGATTGATGGTTATTGCCGCTTGTGAAATTCGGCTTCACGGTAATGCTCTCGCCCTCCAATCCGCTTTGGATTGTGGCATCGGCGTTCCAAACAATCGTCGTACCATCGGGCGAAACATTCGTAACGGTGAGTTCGGCACTCTCTCCTGCACAAATGGTTGGGGGTTCCGGTAGTGTCAAACTGATGTTTGGCGCAGACTTTACTTTCAATGTTCCGATAGAAGTGATTGACACACAGCCTCTTCTGTTCACTTTCGCCTCATACGCTCCTCCGTCTTTCACTTTTGCAGAAGCAATGTCCAGCGACTTACCGGTAGCGTTCGGGATAGCAACCCCATCTTTCGTCCACGCTATTGTATACGGAATTACATTACTTGGCTGAACAGACAGTGTGGCGTTAAAACTCTCATTCTCACAAATATCCAATTCCGAAGCGGTATTGGTAGCCTCAACAATTGCGTTCTTTATTGAGAACGACACTTTTGTTGGGCAGCCATTGGTGAACGACAGCGTATACGTCCCCTCTTCGCTAATGGTGAATGGGGCGGACGACAAAGTATTATTGGTCGGGTCGGTCAGTTCATAATCGCCGTCGCCGTCATAACTTGGTGTAACGGCAACATTTCCGCCACAATAATAAAACACTTCCGAGGTCAAATCATTGGTATAGATTTTTGTCGGAGCATCCTCGTTGGTTGGGTCTGCCAAGGTGAGCGAGCCGACAACGGGTCCGTTGCCAAGAGTTGCCGTCAAGTCTCTCGTTTTCACGCATTTACCAGCCGTAACGGTCAGCGAGTAATTGTAAACATCGCCGTAGTTGCCCCCGACGAATGCCTTCGTTTCAAAGGTTGGCGTGTTTCCTGTTTCTCCATTTCCGCTCCACGCATAGTCAACCGTGGCGACATTCGTTTTCACATCTACATTGAAAACCGCACTCTGATCGGGACAGGTTTCCACATTTTCAGCAGCAATACTCAACGTATCGATAACCACTTTGATAGGCAGAAATTCCGACTGACAAACCGCCGCTGACGACACATTCGCATTATACGAACTTTGAACATAGTATGTACCAGATTCTGCCACAGAAGTAGAAGTCAACGACTTGCTTCCATTTCCATCGCTGAAGAAAGTGGTTGTGTACGTCATTCCTGGCACTTCGTTTGTTACAGATGAGGTTGGCTTCAAATCCACGAGTTCAGAGCAAACCGCCTCAGGGTCGGTAACCGAGAGGACTGGCAATGGGTATACAGTTACCTTAATCTCTACAGGAATGCTGACCGCTTTCGTCTGATCATCACGCTGAGCCACCCAATAGGAGGTGGTTGTTACTGCATTTCCCGTCACCTTCGCATTCCCCGAAAGCGGATAGGTGTCGCCCTCCCACTCCGCAGGCACAAGGGTATTGGCAGGCACCTCAGTGCCATACCAAAGCAACGTGTACTGCTCGGCAGTCTTTGGCTCTTTGGGTTGTTTTTGGGCAGTCAAGGCAGCCAAAGGTTCGCCCTCGCAATAGGAAACATCCTGCACAACTGGCGGAAGAGCCTCAACAGACTTCACCGTGAGGGTGTATTCCACATCGCAAGCCGTTGGATCCGTGTCAAAATTATCATGGATGAAGACGGTATATTCCACGCCATCCTCCGTGATATCTTCAAAGTTGACGGTGAGCGACGGTGCAACATTCGCCGTTGAGGTCATCACTGCCGACGCACCCGCAATGGCAGTTCCCGTTTCAACCGAAGAACCCTTATACCACGAAACCGTATAATCGTAATAGTTTTCACCACTTTCTTTCACTCCCTGAATGGCATTTTTGAGGGTGATGGTTGTCTGCCCCACCTCTTTGCTCAACTCAATGACATTCTCCACAGGGTCGAAATAACCACCTTCAACGGCAAAAACATTGGCATCTGGCTCTGTACATTTATCGCAATTCAAACCAGCCTCCAAACATTTTATGCAGACAGAGATGTTTCTGCAAGGCGATAACGCGTTCACTTTCAATTCTTCAGGGTCTTTCAGGGTTTCTGCTTTTCCTACTACTACACGGAAATAGACTTCCTGGGCATCGCCACTCTTAATCTTGGCGAACGAAGGGTGGTCGGCAGGATTCTGAATCTCAAATTTGGAGGTTGAAAGTATCGATGCACCCGTTTCGTCTGCCAACGAAACCCAATTCACCTTCTCAGCATCCGTCACTCTCGGGTCATCGTAAGTGTATTGGAACATATAACTCATCGTTTCTCCAAAGAACTTAGACGATGCGGAAGAGGTTTCGCACACCAAAGTCAACAGATCATCCGAGCAGAGGTCTGTCAAATCTTGCGACCCCTCCAACTCATAGCCAATATTGATGTCTGGTGGAAGACAAACACGGAAAGTGATGTCGTCGATAGCGAAATCGCCGCGCTGACCCGATTCATAATCATCCTCCTTGCTTACGATGCGCATAGTGGCGCAGCCCTCTGTTCCAGCAGGCAGGGTGAAGGTTTCGCCATACCACTCCCAGGCGGGGCCCGTCAATTTCTTGTCTCCACTCGTGTAAAGTGTCGTTCCGCCCTCGTCAACCAACTCAACAGAGAGCGTGCCGACCGATGGCTTTGAATTTTTGTTGATAGCGGAAACCGCCGCACCGAAAGTAACCTCCTTGCCTGGGCAGAGTCCGCAGACCGTCCGTTCATACAAAGCCTTTTCCTTCCAACCATCTGATTTGATGTCAATCATCAGAAAACCGCCGTTTGCATTCTCGTCGTGCGAAATCAACTTCTTGGAGTAAGGATCCTGTGTGCCGATGGCGTAGCCCTCGTTCTTGATGTTCTTATTGTATTTCACCTTCACTGCCGCACCGTCGTTTTTCAAATCGGACACGCAGTGACCGAATTTCCCGTTCAAGTTATCCGTCGCGGTTACTGTCTGCTGCTCGCCATTCAAGTCGATGTATGTGTATTGGTCGCCCTCAAACGAGCCGAAATCGTCGAAAAAGACATCCACCATCGCCATCGGATTTCCATCTGCATCTTTGCAACAGTCACCCACCTCCAACTCGTAAACATCGCTCAACGAAGGGTCGCAACCTGCAATCGACACAGCCACCTGTATCTTGTACGTTCCCGCATTAGGGGCTTCGAAGGTAAACGTGCTACCGTTTCCTGTCGTTCCTGTAACAGACTCTGTCCACTGGTAGGTCGTACCCTCTGGATAAGTGCTTTTTAAACCCACCAATA
The DNA here is from genome assembly GCA_963631545.1 of Paludibacteraceae bacterium. GTDB lineage: Bacteria > Bacteroidota > Bacteroidia > Bacteroidales > Paludibacteraceae > UBA1181. Next base: position 14,776 of record CAVGRN010000017.1, read on the forward strand.
TCGGCATTGCTGGACAAGGATAGCCGGAATAAGAGATTTCCGGCTTCATCTCACTCTCCACACGGATATTGTCAAAACCAAGGGGAACATTGCTCATTCCTTCGGCTCTTCCTACATAGAAAGTGATGTTTCCATTCTCGTCTGCCACTCCATTATAGGTGATTGTAGTGGTTGCACCGGGTTTCAGTTGGTTAGTTTCTCCGCCCTCCAACGCTCCGTTCGCATTAATCTGCGAAGCGACTTTACAAAGCAATTCATCGCCTTTCTCTTCATTCCATTTTTTTGTTTGGACATCATATTCCGCTCCAAAAATCTCAATTTTTCCTTCTGTTACCCCCTTTGCTGCCATAGAAGCCGCCAGCGACGTATAGTCTAACAAATTGTAGGCATCAACCGAGAAAGAAACCGTTGCGCCCGGGGTCAGTCCCTTTACCGTGTATGCAAGAACATACGAATTTTCGCTTGTCCCGAAATTGACCAACATCGGCGAGCCACTGCCCTTCCCCAGTATCGGACTTATCAATTTTGGATTTGAAACGATGGCAGAATAACCCACTTTGTTTTTTGCGCCCTCACCCGAAACGGAGTCGGCCTGCCAGGCCTCGAATGTGATCATCTTGCCAGGGGCAGTCAGACTATTCGAGGCAAGACTCGTCTGAATCGCATCTGATGGTGAGGCATAAAATGTGCAGCCAGAAGCATTCAACGCCACAATCTTGCTACTCAAATCTGGGCTGAACCACCCCTTCTCGTCGTTTGTCAATTTGATATCGCACAACGTGGATGGCACGTCAAAGTCCGTTGCCCCCACTACACACGGAGCCGCAGACAATCTTGCCACTGCCAATCCTACAGCAGCGACCAACATTCCAAATCTTTTCATCTTAGTAAATAAGTTCACTTACTTATTTTTTATGGTTTTCTAAATGTACAGGGGACAAAGTCCCAACAAAATCTCAGGATAGGCTTTAAAACCGCGTCTATTTACAGGCGGCTAAAATAATGTTTTTTAGCAGATTAAGCAAACTATTGCCCGAAATAAATTTCAACGGTAACTTTTTTTGTGGGGCAGGTCATAAAAAAAGACTACAGCACTGGCCATAGTCTTCTATTTATGTATAAAAAGATTTCTTCGATTTCTTTACTCGAAATTGAACGAGAGGATGAAGAGCCGCGACGTTAGTTTCGAGAATGTGTTGGTGTATTTCAACTCCGAGATGTCGGCGATTTCGGGACGGTTGCGTTCCAAAACGTCGCCCAGACCCAAGTAGACCTTAAACTCAGGAGCGATTTTGAAGTAGGGAAGATAGATGTCGCACCCCACACCGAACTCCACACCGTAATCCATCTGCTTCAGCATAATGGTGGCTTCGGAGTCGCGCCCCATATCCAACGTCAAGGCTGCACCCGCCAATAAATACGGACGGTAGTTGTTTTTGCGCTGCCCACGGAATTTGAGCGAGAGTGGGAACTCCATTATATTGGACTGCACGGTTACGTTACCCTCGGGCGATTCCACCCCGTCGGCATCAAAGAAACGCAAATTGCGTTCGTTAAACAACAGCAACGGGCAGAAACGCAGGTCTAACCAACGGAAAATCCGCAAGTCAGAGACAACGCCCACAGAAAAGCCCGGCGTCATACGTGTATCCTCGCCAAACCACACCTTGCCATCCTCGTCGACAACCGCCGCATTCGTGGCGTTAAAGTCCATCATATTCAGTCCGAGTGTGAAACCGAAGTGATACAGGCGATTGTCCGCATTGATCAAATAATTGGTGCGTCCGTGCGCATGCTCAGCGTATGCCCCCACCGAAGCAAGGGTGAACAACAATATGCAAAAGGCTATCTTTTTCAAAATCTTTTCAAAAAAACACGATTGAAAAACGATGGATTCCGCTATTTATTTTAACCGAAACCACAAAAATGCGCATTTCAGTTTTCATTTTTCAGAAGAACCTCAACGCAAACGCGCGCAAAATTACAAAAAAAAGGGACTTTGCGGCACTCTTTCGTCAACGGAATTGGTAGCCGACACCCACTGTTCCGAAAATCGGGAACATATCGAACGTAATGGTCTGGAAATCATTCACGAAAATATCGTTCAATCCCCAGTCTAAATCAATGAACGCCATCAAGCGACGGCACAAACGCCACTCACCGCCAACGGTCAGCCCCCACTGGAACTTCCTCAAGTCTCCACTGAAATCGAATGATTGCGGCTTGTCGTCAATCTCAATTTTCGCGCCTGTCGGGTCGACTTCGCGCAAATATCCGTTGCACACCTCGCCATAGAATTTCCCCTTTGCCACAAAACCGAAATAAGTGCCTAAGCGTAATTTGCCCACATCAGTGAATTTATAGGAGATGGAAAGCGGAAGGGTGAGCATCCACTGGTCTGCCGTCATACTCACATCGCCCGTCCACCGTCCGGAGATCAGTCCGCCGTCGTCATCCTGGATAGACATATTATAATCCTTCACCGTAGCGTCGGAGGTCATGCCCTTGCGTTCGAATCGCAGCCCCAGCATCCATTCCCAGTGCTTGCACATCGGGATGTTGCCCAACGCCTGCACGGAGAAATTGCCCAACGGCGAGAATCCGTTGATTTTCCGCATCTGCGCTGGCAGTGGGAACGGCACAGTTCCTCCGATTTCATAACCTGCGCGAAACTCAAAATAAGATTTGTTGCGAGACTTCTTCTGGGTGAGGGAGTCTGCCAACAGCGTGTCCTGCAATGCGGCGGTGCTATTTTCAATCGCAGCGGAAACATTTCCGCACGCCATCAGCATTGCCAAAACAATTAATATAGAGCCTACGTTTTTCATTTTTGGAAATTCAAAGTTAATTGTCGGATTTCTCCAACGTCGAGAGGTCTTTGCAGACAATCTCCACCTCGTCTATGCACAACTCGCTGCCCACCGCACCGGTGAAGTAGTCCCCCTTCAAACTTGAAGAGAATACCAACGAGAAGTTGTAACCATACTTGCGCAAACGGTCTAAATCAATGGTCTTTCCGTTTCTCTGTTCGAATGGGAAGGAGAAACGACGCCACTCACTCGTCTCGTCCTTATCCTCAATTTGGGCGTAAAGCACAAGATACTCGCTTTTGGAAGCGTTGGTGCCGTCCAACATCACAGCGTTGCCCTCCTCGTCGGTGTTCTCGTAGAAGATGGCGTAGATGTTGAAATCGTCTGTACCGCTGATGTTATTGTACTTGGAGTCGGTCATTTGCGGACCAGACTTGAATTTGTACCAACCCACAATTGAATCAGGCACTTGCGTGAAGGTGATTCCGAACCGCGTGGCAGTGAGCGGAGAGCTGAGTGCCTGCTGCACATCGAACGTGCCAAGGAAGAGGTTGCCTGGGGCGATTGGCATACCCGCCTGCTTACCGAAACTTCCGGCGAAACAGGTAGTCAGTTTCAGACCCCTACCCTCGTAGCCGTCCTCTACCACCACCGTAGGGTAACCCTCAGGACCAACGCTCGAGGCGAGGCTGAAACCTGGGTTGCCTGAGTTCCACCAAGAGAGCACATCCACACCTTCCACCACCTCGTAGAGGACGTGGTACTTACCCGTGGCATTAAGCATAAAATGCTCGAAACCAAGGTGCGTTGGGAAATCCATCACCTGAAGGAACGTCACGTTATACTCGCGTTTCCACTCTCCACTTTGGGAGGTTACAGTGTAGGTTACGGCTTTATTGTCAGAAAAATCTTGCACGGAACCGCTTGCCGGCGAGATGGTCGCACCCTCCGTCAAGATGAAGCGCGGAGCCATCTTGGTGAGGTCGCATCCCGGACGTACAAAGACCGTGATGTTATTCATAATACTGGTAACTTCAAGCATCGTGTCGGCTTTCGACACCAAGTACGCCTGCTCGTCCGACAGGTCGCAATACAAAATATCCGCCTCCGAATTCAACGGTTCATCCTGAATGCACCCCCACAAAAGCACGGACGCAAAAGCACAGATTAGATATCGTGTCAAATTCATACTCATCTTTTTTTTTGCCCCACAAAATACGACTTTCCGTATGGAGCAATATGGTTTCTGCGTGCAAAGATACCGAATTATTTTCAGTATTAACTTTTTAGCATTAACAAAATTTTAGATTTAACGGCAAACAGGCGGATAACCCCCTTCTTTCCAACTTCTTCGGCAGGAAAAACTTTGGATAAATTTTGGATTGAGGAAAGTCATTTCGCATACTTCTCCGTGAGGAGCTGGGAAACAATGCCTTCGCTACGTTCAAAGACAAACACCTTGTCGAAATTACTGCGGTAACGATGCGAGAGGGCTTTCTGCGCCGTAAGCGGATTATAGGAACTGGACATAAGGAAACTATTCTGAATAATCACCAACCACTGTTCGTTGCAATCGGAACGATAATTGCGCAATTTGCAGTTTTTAGCCAACAATCGCTGCGAGACACTTGAGATGGAAAGCGGCTTCACACGCGTGGCAATCGCCGCATACCACAAACCATCGTACCAGCGACCGGTAACATTCAACACCGTAACACCCTGTATCTTAGCGTGCAACGTATGGTAGCCATACTTCGAGGTACGGTCTACCTTGTATTTTCCGCCAGTACACTCGGGGATGTTGTCCATCACCACCTTTGCCACTTCTTCGGCAAGGCCCTGGCGCACCAACTGGCGCGCCTCCTCGTCCACCATCAGCACCACTCCGCTGATTTCTTCGGAGAAAAGCACCTCAACCACCAACTTATAGGGGCATTGCGCCTCAACAATGCGCTGCGCATCCTCCATCAGCGAGTTGAGAAAATCCTCGTGCGCACGAAGGTTAAAAAGTTTGTCGCCGCGTTCGTACTTCAATTCCGTAAGTTCTATGCCAATCAACTGGTCGCTATGGCGCAAAAGGAAGTCGGGCGACTCCGATTTCTCCAAAGTCCCGATAGGAAAAGAGGAATAGCACGAGCGGAACATATTAATCACCGCCCATTCCTTCCGATCCTTTTTCTCCTGATTTCGATTCACAACCGTTGCCATAGCGTGCTTACTTTATATCACAAACTTAACCATAAAATATAGCGCAACCAAAATTTTGTACTTCTAAATTTGAATTAAAGTCTGCACAAGACAAAATCCACACCGGGCGTCTTTGGTAGCCGTCCATACGGCATATACTATTTTTTTTCTAACTTTGTCATTTGTCATACCGTCATTCCCAACCGATGGCGAAAATACTGGATATGCATAAATCTATCACCATAATCCTGCTCGCATTATTGCCCCTCACCGCCGTGGCAAGGGAGCAGAAACAAACGGTAATGCTGCGCGACTCGCTCATTGAATTCTCGAAGCAGCACATCGGGTGCAGGTACAAATACGGAGCGAAAGGGCCGAAGACATTCGACTGCTCGGGTTTCTCCGGCTACGTGTTTAGCCATTTCGGCTACACGCTCAACGCATCGTCAAGCTCGCAGTTTTTGCAAGGAGAAAAAGTCAAGGCAAGCAAGGCAAAAGTGGGCGACCTCATCTTCTTCAAAGGGAGCAACGCCAGCAAGCGGGCGGTGGGGCACGTGGGCATCGTCTGCGGAATCAGCGGAGATTCGCTGCAATTCATCCACGCTTCAACAAAACGTGGCATCACGATAGACTACTACCCCGGTGTGGACTACTACAACAAACGGTTCATCGGACTGAAACGAATCATCGGTGAGGTGGAACGTGAAGCCGAGGAAACAGAGGAGACGGAAGAAGCAGTGGAACAAGAAAACGCCCCGGCAAATTCGACTGACGCTTCTAAGCCAGAACCAGAAGAATCCAAAGAAAAAATCGCAGACGAAACGGAGAAACGCCATCACCCCAAAGACGCTCCAACCCAAGAAACCACGACAGACTCCACCCAATTATTAGTGGACGTAGAACCTGAAACGCCAACCGAATGCACGCAAGAAGAGCAAACCCAACAGGAAGAGACAGAACTGTGCGACATACAACACACAGTGAAGAAAGGAGACACCCTCTACCGGCTTTCCAAAACCTACGGCTGCTCTACAAACGACATCATCAACTGGAACAGTCTGCGCGGCAACAACATCAAAATCGGACAAATCCTAATCATAAAAAAAGCGTCCGAAGAAAACTCCTTGGAGAAAGACTGACCCTCACCAATAAAACGAAACTAAAACACATCCATAAAAAAATGAAATTCAAGAGAATCTTACTGAAACTTAGCGGAGAATCGCTAATGGGAGAAAAAGGCTACGGAATCGACGAAAATCGCCTGATGGAGTATGCCGAGCAAATCAAAGAGATCGCCGAACGAGGCATCCAGATCGGCATCGTGATCGGCGGAGGCAACATTTTCCGCGGACTGAGTGGCTCGCAAAAGGGATTCGACCGTGTGAAAGGCGACCAAATGGGCATGCTCGCCACCGTAATCAACGCATTGGCACTCAACTCGGCGCTCAACTCACTCAATGTTCCTTGCAAGGTGCTGACGGCCATCCGAATGGAGCCAATCGGCGAGTTCTACTCGAAAGACCGCGCTCTGGAGTTGCTCAACAAAGGCTACATCACCATCTTCGCCGCAGGCACCGGCTGTCCATACTTCACGACGGACACAGGGTCATCGCTCCGAGGCATCGAGATTGAAGCCGACGCTATGTTCAAAGGCACCCGCGTGGACGGCATCTACACCGCCGACCCTGAAAAAGACCCCACTGCCACTAAATATGACGAAATCTCATACGACGAGATTCTCAATAAGAACCTCAAGGTGATGGACTTGGCAGCAACCGTCCTCTGCCGCGACAACAAACTCCCTATCGTGGTGTTCAATATGGACAAGAAAGGAAATCTGAAAAAAGTGATTGACGGAGAAAACATCGGCACAATCGTCCATCCATAAGAAGATTGCCGAACACAAAGCACCGCCCAATCCGAGGATTCTTAGATTGGGCGGTGCTTTTTCAAGACCTAAGGAGATTTCTACTCTCCCACGTTATACTTCTCTTCCGCACCCTGCTCTGTGAACAAAAGACGGCTCTTGCAAACCACCTCGTCTTTCTCATTTTTCAGGACAACGGCAAACTCCGTCTCCGAAATTTCCGTTTTATGCACCTTGATGGTTTCGCCGAAGAAACACTCATCGATAAACTCGATTTCGAACCGGCGAATATCCCTTTTGCTGAACTCATACAATGAAAACACATCCACAATATGCTCCACATATTTTGCACTATTCAGGTGCTGGTTGATGTCCACATCACTATATTTCACCGTAAAGGAAGACTCCTGAAAACCATCCGGCTCAACAATTTTCCCTGCCCTCTCTATCGGGCAATCGTACTTCACGAGATACTGTTCAAGACCGATGCCAACGAGGTTTTGCGGTTTCCTCGTGGTGGTGTCAATCATCGCCCACACCGTACGCGCATAACCAATGGGCGTTCCGTCTTCCTTCTTGATGGCGAAGTTTCGCAAGGTGAAAGTGCGCATAAGTCCCTCCACCCAAGTTTCGAACACAACTTTGTCGTCTGTCTTCGGGTACTCGGTCAGTTCCAACGCCAAGCGCGAAAGCACCCAAGTATGTCCCTCCTTATTGAGGCCCGCTATTCCGAAGCCTCTCCTGTCGGCATGCGTTCCAGCCACATTCAGAAGGTTATTGACCACCAGTGGCAGCGTCATCTTCCCTCTGAAATCCACCTCAAAAGGCTGCACCATAAGGTGAAGTTTCTCAACGAAATCCATAACACAAGTTCTTACTTATTCCTGTTTTGGTTTTTCTCCTCCAATTTCGCCAGCATATCAGACAATCGTTCGATTTTCGACTTATTGATGGCGATTCTTCCCGAACGGATGAACTGCAACACAGTGAGTTTCGAGCTCAACTCGCTGAACAAGCCCTGCGTTTCGTCATAATGTCCCGTCTTTTCCAACACCACGCAGTTTTCCGTCATTTCGAGGATTCGGATGTTGTACTTGCGAATCAACTCCTCCACGGAACCCAAATTCAGGAACTGGTCTGTGGCAACTTTATAGAGTGCTATCTCCTGGTACACGAGTTCCTCGTCTGTATTGTAGAACGACTTGATGATGTCCACACGCTTGTCTATCTGCTTCACCACTTTCTCAATCGTATCGCTGTCCGCAAAGGTGGTTACGGTGAACTTGTGGATTCCCTGCAACGCCGAGGCAGACACCGAAAGCGTTTCAATGTTCAGTCCCCTACGGGTGAAGACATTACTAATCTGGTTGAGCAGACCGACATGGTTTTCCGAGAAAATGGTTACCGTGTATAATTTCTTTTCTTGCTGATCCATAGCATCTTCCATTATTCTGTTGGGGTAATAATCGTGGTTACAGTGGCACCCGCCGGAGTCATTGGGTAAACCATTCCGTTCTCCTCGACGTTGACGACAAGCAGATAGGCTTTATCGTCTTTCAACATATCCTCGATTGCGGTGTCCAAATCCTTACGATCCGACACAGAGCGGTTGGCGATTCCATACGCATCTGCGATTTTACAGAAGTCTGGGTTCACCAGCGGGGTAGACGAATAACGCTCACGATAGAACAACTGCTGCCATTGGCGCACCATTCCCAAATAATTATTATTCAGCAAAATAATCTTCACACCGATGTTGCTTTGCATAATCGTACCCAGCTCCTGTATGGTCATCTGCAAACCGCCGTCGCCCACGAAGAGGCACACCGTACGGTGAGGCACGCCAACTTTCGCACCGATAGCCGCCGGCAAACCATAGCCCTCAGTACCCAGTCCGCCCGAGGTTACGATGCTACGAGTACGCTTGTACTGGAAGTAACGGGCAGCCTCCATTTGATTCTGCCCCACATCGGTAACCAAAACCGCATCGTGCTTGGTCGCCTCAGACACCTTTCGGACAACCTCGCCCATTGTAATCGCACCTTCCTTCGGATTAATCGCCCTGTCAATGACACTCTTTCTCTCCCGCTCCTCATATTCGGCGAACGAGTCTATCCACTCCGTGTGGCGTGTTTCTGCCACTTTTTGCGTGAGCAAGGGCAGCGTCTTCTTCACGTCGCCCAATACCTTGACAGTGGTTTTCACGTTCTTATCCACCTCTGCGGGGTCAATATCTAAATGGATGACCTTAGCCTGCTTTGCGTATGTTTTGAGATCGCCCGTAACACGATCGTCGAAGCGCATACCGATGGCAATCAGCACATCGCACTCATTCGTTTTGATGTTGGGCCCGATGTTGCCATGCATACCTAAGAATCCCTTGTTGAGAGGGAAATTGGTAGGCATAGCGGAGAGTCCTAACAAAGTCGACGCAGCTGGAATGTCTGTTTTCTCCAAGAAAGCGATCAATTCCCTTTCCGCACCGCCAAGTACAACGCCCTGCCCCACAAGGGCGAGCGGCTTCTTCGCACAGTTAATGAGTTGAGCCGCCGCCGCTATCTGGTCTATATCAACCTCAGGTTCAGGAATATAGCCACGAGAGAAATCACACCTCTTGTAATTGAAATCCGCCTCCTCATTCTGAGCATTCTTCGTGAAATCCAAAACGACAGGACCAGGCCGACCCGAAGAGGCAATGTAGAAGGCGCGAGACACAGCCCACGCCACCTCGCTGGCATTGCGAATCTGGTAAGACCATTTCGTGATTGGCTGCGTGATGCCCACCATATCAATCTCCTGAAAAGCGTCCGTACCCAATGCCGCAGAACCCACCTGACCGGAAATGACAATCAGCGGCGTGCTGTCCATCATAGCGTCGGCGATACCCGTGATGGCGTTTGTCGCCCCAGGGCCCGAGGTTACAATGCAAACGCCCACCTTCCCTGACGTGCGCGCATAGCCCTCTGCCGCATGCACAACACCTTGCTCGTGGCGCATCAGCAGGTAATTGAAAACTTTCGTGTAGTCGTATAGAGCGTCGAAAACAGGGATGATACTACCGCCGGGATATCCGAAGATAGTATCAACGCCCTCTGCCTTGAGCGACTCCATCAATATATATGAGCCATTCATACTTCCTTTTTATTAGTCAACGATTCTGATTCCACCCTTATCCGCAGAGGCAACCATCTTGCCATACGCGCGCAATGCCTTCGAAACGACTCTGTCGCGCACGGGCTGCCAGGCGTCTTTGCCTTTGGCTTCCTCCTCCTTGCGGCGTGCGGCGAGTTCCTCATCAGTAAGTTTCACGTTGATAGTGCGGTTTGGAATGTCTATCTCGATGATGTCTCCGTCGCGCACCAATCCGATGTTTCCGCCCGAGGCTGCCTCCGGAGAGATGTGGCCGATAGACAAACCAGAGGTTCCGCCCGAGAATCGACCGTCGGTGATCAGAGCGCACTCCTTGCCCAAGTGCCTTGACTTGATGTAGGACGTTGGGTAAAGCATCTCTTGCATACCCGGACCGCCCTTCGGACCTTCATAGGTGATGACCACGACATCGCCCGATACAACCTTTCCGCCGAGAATGCCCTTGCAGGCGTCGTCTTGCGATTGGAACACCTTGGCGGGACCGCTGAACTTCCAAATGCTCTCGTCCACGCCGGCGGTCTTGATCACACAGCCGTCGATGGCGATGTTACCTTTCAGGACGCCCAAGCCACCGTCCTTGGTGTAGGCATGTAGCAGGTCGCGGATGCAGCCGTTGGTGCGGTCGGTGTCCAGCGTGTCGTAGTAGTTCTCTTGCGAGCCGAGTTTCAAGTTAAACTTGTTGCCTGGCGCACTCTTGTATTTCTTTATGGCCTTTTCTGTAACGTTTTTGCTCGTGATGCAATATTGGTCGATAGCCTCACCCAAAGTGAGACCGTCCACACGTTTCACGCTTGTGTCAACCAAGCCGCCCTTCGCCAACTCGCTCATAATGGAGATGACGCCGCCTGCGCGGTTCACATCCTGAATATGGTATTTCTGCGTGTTAGGAGCGACCTTGCAGATGCAAGGGGTTTTGCGAGAGAGCATATCGATATCGTCCATCGTAAAATCAACACCCGCCTCGTGAGCCACAGCCAAAAGGTGAAGCACGGTGTTGGTAGATCCGCCCATAGCGATGTCGAGCGTCATCGCATTAAGGAATGCCTGACGGGTTGCAATGTTGAGAGGGAGGACACTCTCGTCTCCATCCCTATAATATTTGTATGCGTTATCGACAATGGTCTTGGCTGCGTCGACAAACAGCTGCTCACGGTTTTTGTGGGTGGCAAGGATGCTACCGTTTCCCGGCAAGCCGAAGCCGATAGCCTCGTTCAGGCAGTTCATAGAATTGGCTGTGAACATTCCCGAGCAAGAGCCACAGGTTGGGCATGCGCAGTCCTCCACCTTGCGTATTTCATCATCGGAGAGAGATTCATCGGCAGACATAATCATAGCGTCGATAAGGTCTAAGTGTCTGTCGCCCAACTGCCCCGCTTCCATAGGTCCGCCCGAAACGAAGATCGTCGGGATATTCAGACGCATAGTGGCGAGGAGCATGCCTGGGGTAATTTTGTCGCAATTACTGATGCAGACCATCGCATCCGCTTTGTGTGCGTTGACCATATATTCCACACTATCGGCGATCAAGTCGCGCGAAGGGAGGGAATAGAGCATACCATCGTGTCCCATGGCGATGCCGTCGTCGATGGCAATGGTGTTGAACTCCGCAGCGAAGCAACCGAGTTTTTCGATTTCAGACTTCACTTTCTGCCCTATCTCATGTAGGTGGACATGCCCCGGCACAAACTGGGTGAATGAATTGACGACAGCGATGATAGGCTTGCCGATTTGCTCCTCCTTCATACCATTGGCGCGCCACAGGGCTCTTGCGCCGGCCATTCTACGACCTTGCGTGCAGAACGAACTTCTTAACTCGTGCTTCATACGATACAAAAATTTTTTCCGTCTAATTAACTCACGGGGGCGTTTAGGGTAACCCCACGCAAGCGCAAAGTTAAGAAATTATTGGTCAATGGGATATTGTGCGAAGACGAAAAATGCCACTAACGACTACCCCACCCCAAAGGTTGTCAATCACCGCCGAAAAATCATTTTTTGAATTTGATTTCCGGGTCTTTGAATTGGATGTTCGGGTCTTTGAATTTAATGGGATCGGACATACGGATGCCTTCGTCGGTGCAATGGTCGTCGGTCTGGGCAAGTTTGTAGACTTGGTTGCTGATGTAGTCGGCGAGGTCGGACACGTTGCCCTTGTTTGCTCCTAAGTTAATGATATTCAAGATAGAACGAGATGTTGACTCAATCGTTACTCGGCTTGATTTGAAGCCAGTGGCAACTACTTTTATTTTGATACTCTCGGTGAACGGAGAGAGCCAAGCGCCGTGGCGACCCTCAATGGTGAAAAGGTCGTCGTTACGTTCAATACTGCAAAACTGCGTTTTATGATTGAACACCCTACAGACGGCAGAAAAAACGGTTCGCGCGTTATGTTGAAAATCCAACGTTGCTGTTTGCATAGTGATTATGATTTGGGGTTCTTAAAATTCTATGAAAAGCGGAAAAAGGAACAGAACACTTCAACCGTCATCTATTTAATTTATTATACGCTCTTGCGGCGGAATTAACGCCTTTGCAAAATTTATACGAATTGCTGAAAATGAAAGTGTTATGGGTTATGCCCGCCAACAAAAGGACATTTGCGATTGCATTATACTCCTCATCGGAAAAAACGTAGGCATAGTTATAGAAAGAGAAAGACGTTTTGCCATAAGAAATTCCAAAACGGTACATTCCGTTGTTCATATCGCCGAAATCAACTTCCAAATTCGAGAGTGGGCAGTGGATGCTTCTACCGTCCAACATTTTCAGATAAATGCTTGAATCCGCGCTGTTGAATTGGAAAACATCCAAAATGTCATACTCGCTGGGCCACAAATTCAAAGCACGCTCTTTCGATGTCAGTTTTTTCCCTTTGATATAGAGATCAGGTATCTGCTTTGCCACCTGTTGAGCTTTCGCCTGCTCTTTCTTGCTTTTGTCGTTTGAAGATGACGAAATAATCGCAATGACGACGATAATAATGAATAATGTTATCATAACCGATACGTTTTAGTTTCCAGAAATATTTTTTCTCAAATGTAGAACAGGATAATTCCACACACGATTAACATCAAAAATATTTTTTCCACCAAACGTAAAATGTTTGTGTTTTGTTGGATGATACGATTCCGCGACAAAAGCAAGTTCACGTTCATTGTTTAAGGCAGAACCAAATCTCCACGAACCATTATGTTATCGTTCACTCATTTATTGACAACCAACCCAGACTACAAAAGGCCTCCTTCTATAACCTTCGTAGTCTGGATTGAATTGACGAAATTTATCTGTCGCCTCGTAGCAACTATTAATGCTGAATATTCATCAACCGGATATACTTCAAGACGCTATCGCTCCACTCGGCATTACCTGGCTTTTGGTAGCGGCAGTTGCCTTTGGGATCTGGTGTGAAGATGGTTTCACCTTTCGGCGTCAGCTCAACCCATCCGCGTTCTGACATACTAAACACAGCATCACCCTCAACCGCATTGATGACGGCAAGCGGATCCCACATCTTCTGCCCCGTGTTGCATTGTGTGAACTTATAAATCCACTTGATAGGATGAACGTCTGTCCAGTTGATGTCTTGAAGCACAACCTCTGGTTGGTAGTCCAAAGGGTCGCCCACCTCGCCAGGCGAGAAAATCACGTTGACCGACTTTGGCAGCAGTTTGAAAAACTGAAGAGAGTAATCTATGGCCTGGGTGAAATTATAATCCGGCTCTACCGCCTCGCCGAACACACCGCCCATTGCATAGAGATCCGTCACCTTCTTTGCGACAAGTTCCACACCCGAGAGCGAAGAGAACTCATCCGGACCCGACTGAAGCAAGCGTGCAAGCGTAGTAACAAATCCCACCGAACAAATTTTGACGGAACTATCAGGTTGTGCTGCCAAAATCTTGCGATACAACTTATAGCCTTCCATATAGTCGTTTTTGCTCTTTATGCTTCGTTTGAACAAAGGAGTTCCTTCTGTGTCGCATGCGTATGAGAAGTTATGGTAAGGGATAAACACGACAGGACGCTTAATGCCAGAACGTTCAAGTCCAATCGGTATATTCGGGTAACCATAGAAGTTGTTCAAGACATCCACAGCATCAGCATTGGCAGCCCCCATACGGTCGACCATAACGCCCAAAAGATTGCAACGCCCCATATCCATATATCGATAAAGCATCATAAGCGCAAAAATATCGTCAGTAGAACTTCCCATATCGCAGTCAAAGATGATACGGTTTTCTGCCTTGTCGTAGTCCGACTTGACATTTATACCCTTCGAGCATACATACACCGTATGTTGTCCATTTTCGCGGGCGAACTTCAACGCAGCAGCCAAACTGTCCTCTGGAAATATCCTGTTACTGTCGAAATAAAATTTCTTATCCTTCGGACTGAACCAACCCCCGACAAAACCATCATGCTTGCGGGCATGCTTGATGACAGCCGGTAAACTCTTCTTGTCTGAACTGTTCTGTGTGGCAGCGTAAGACACCACGATTCCCTCCTTGGGTTGGACAAAATCGTCAATTCCGATAGTGAAACCATCTGGGTGGGCATAGGCGAAACCCCACAAAAAATCAACTAACTCTTTATCGCTCAGATTGACCTTACTCGTTTGGGCGAAAGTTTCCAAACTGCCAATCAAAAAAGCCAATAGAATAAAAAATCTGTTCATATTACATCAATTTAGAAAATCAATAGGAATTTAATATTTTACCGTGATACGTCCTTGCGGTGCTGCATATTCCTTTCCAATCTTTCCCGAAAGATTTTGCACTAAATAACGGACAAGGCAGTCGCCATAATCAACACCCGTTTTTTTGATTATATTATTCTTCTTCAACAATCCATGGAATCCTCCGCCCACAATGCAATAATCTATCGTTGCCAACTGATAGGTACGTTCAAGTTCCACTGGTTCATACGCACCAGTCTGCTTGTTACGCACCACCACGTCCGTCACTTTCTTACCGTTTTTCATGTCAACCGTAAACTTAAGGCCAGACACCTGTGGAAAATCTCCGTTTTCCTGAGGCAAAGAACTCGTACAAGCACTCAACACTTTAACCAATTGTTTCCCAGTTATTTCAACCACGCTGATACGATTGTCGTAAGGCAACATACTGATTACATCGCCGTATGTGAGCGTACCAGCAGACAGTCCGCACCGGATTCCACCACCATTGGTCAAGGCAAAATCGGCATCGGTCAACGCCAGGAATGCGTCTGCGACAAGGTCTCCCGAGTTCGTTTCCCCTTTTCGCACTTCCTGCTTGCCCTTGTCGTCGAGAATGGTGAGAGCAACTTCGCTATCGCAAACCTTCATATTAGTCTGCAAATCTACCAACGTGTTGATGCTGTCTGTAACATGCTTGACGGCTGCGTCAACATTCGTTATCTCCGACGTAGGGAGCAATTGAAGAGTCTTGCGTCCGTCTGCGGTAATCAGCAGTTTACCAATATTGGCAAACTTAGTTCCCGTCTGCGAAATCATAACAGGCTGTCCCTGCTTGTTATGCACCGTATCCGAAGGGATAACCGAGTGAGTATGAGCATCTAACACCACATCAATGCCCGTTGTACTACGAATCAGCCCATGCGAATCCACATTCATATCATTAAGGTCTTCACCCAAGTGTGTTAAAGCAATCACATAATCAGCACCCGCAGCCCGAGCCTTGTCCACTGCACTCTGCGCCATGCGGTAAACATCCTTCATACAAAGGTCGAAAAGTTGCGTCCCTTTCTCATCAAAAAACGCATATTCCTCTGTAGCAACCGTGGTAGGAGTCGTTACCCCCACAAATGCCACCTTCTTTTTGCCCATCGTCTTCATAACGTACGGAGCAAATGGGAACTCCCCCGTATTCGTATTGCGCAAATTGACACATGTAACCGGAGCACCAAGGAGAGAAAGCAGAGTGAACATACGTGGAGTCTTATAGTCGAACTCGTGGTTTCCCAACGTTACCGCATCATACCCAACACCCTTCATAATATCTACGACATACCGTCCCTCTGAAATAGTGCCGACAGTACCGCCTTGCAGATAATCTCCACTTGAAACAACTGCAACGTATGCGGTGTCCGAAATCGCATTACGAAGCCCCGCCATCTTTGCATAACCATCTACACCGCAGTGGACATCATTGTCATAAAGCACCACAATGCTCTTATCCTTTGGACTGTCAATGTTTTTAACAGAACGACAAGAAAACATCGCCGTTGAAAAAGCAGTGGTTAGCGCCATAAAAACCGCTAAATGATTTTTTCTTTTCATGTTTTTTATAAAAATTTAAAATTATGTCTTATGCTCACCTTTTATCAGAAAGTTCCTATTCGATATTCTACAAAATCCGCAAAGAAGCAGAATTGCATTACAAATAAAATCAGCAAAATACACTTATGCCCTACTTCCCATTACAAATGTAAAATTAATTGTCTTAAAAAACAAACAAGACCACCACTGACATAGTCAATGATGGTCCTATTATGAATTAAGAGAGAATTACTCTGCAGCCTTTTCCTCAGCAGATTCAGCAGCAGGAGCAGCAGCCTCCTCAGTCTTCTTCTTAGAAGAACGACGAGTCTTAGTGGCTTTCTTCTCCACCTTGTTCTTAGCCATGTTCTCATCATAGTCAACCAACTCGATGAAACACATCTCTGCAGCATCGCCCAAACGGAAACCAGTCTTGATGATACGAGTGTAACCACCTGGACGGTCAGCAACTTTTTGAGAGATCTCGCGGAAAAGCTCTGTAACAGCATACTTGTCCTGCAAGTATTTAAAAACCATTCTACGAGAGTGAGTTGAATCGTCCTTAGATCTAGTGATCAAAGGTTCAACATACTTTCTCAATTCCTTTGCCTTAGCGAGGGTGGTGTTGATTCTCTTGTATTTAATCAAAGAGATAGCCAAATTGGAAAGGAGCGCATCTCTGTGGCCCTTTTGCCGGCTAAGATGATTGAATTTCTTATTATGTCTCATTTTATTATTCTTTATCCAATTTATACTTAGAGATATCCATACCGAAGGTAAGGTTGTTGTCTGCCAGAAGCTGATCCAACTCAGTGAGAGACTTCTTACCGAAGTTTCTGAATTTAAGCAAATCGCTCTTGTTGTAGACAACGAGTTCACCCAAAGTTTCAACATCCGCAGCCTTCAAGCAATTGAGTGCGCGAACAGAAAGATCCATATCCACGAGCTTAGTCTTCAACAGCTGACGCATATGGAGAACTTCCTCGTCAAACTCTTCGTTAGCACCCTCGTCAGAAGAATCCAAAGTGATTTTATCATCTGAGAAGAGTAAGAAGTGATAGATAAGAATCTTAGCAGCCTCTTTCAAGGCATCCTTAGGGTGGATGGAGCCATCAGTTTCAATTTCAAGAACCAACTTTTCGTAGTCAGTCTTTTGCTCTACACGGAAAGGCTCCACAGCGTACTTTACGTTACGGATAGGTGTATAGATAGAATCGATAGCAAGTACTCCTATTTCAGAACCTGGCACCTTGTTTTCGTCAGCAGGAACGTAACCACGACCCTTACCAATGTTGATTTCAATGGTAAAGTTATAATCCTTGTTCAAGTGACAAATAACGAGGTCTGGGTTGAGGACATCGAAACCGGACAAATGTTTAGCAATATCACCTGCCTTGAACTCTTCCCCGGAGACATTGATAGTCACCTTTTCGCTGTCAAATTCCTCGACCTTCTGTTTGAAGCGTACTTGCTTCAGATTGAGAATCACATTGGTCACATCCTCGACAACTCCAGGAATAACGGAAAACTCGTGGTCAACACCATTGATTTTGATGGAGGTGATAGCGAAGCCCTCAAGAGAGGCAAGCAAAATACGCCTCAAAGCATTACCAACAGTAATACCATAACCGGGTTCAAGCGGACGGAACTCAAACTTTCCTTTGAAGTTGTCCGCCTCCAACATTATTACTTTATCAGGTTTTTGAAATGCTAAAATTGCCATGGATCAATTATTTATTATTTAGAGTAGAGTTCGACGATAAGTTGCTCCTTGATGTTCTCCGGGATATCAACCCTTTCAGGAAGATACAAGAACTTACCGGACAAAGAGGAACCATCCCACTCTAACCACGCATACTTGCTGTGATTGAAACCAGACAAAGAGTTTTCGATAACTTCAAGAGATTTCGCTCTCTCGCGAACGCCAACGATTTGACCTGGCTTAACCGAATAAGAAGGGATATTTACAACCTCACCATCAACAACAATGTGGCAGTGAGATACCAACTGGCGAGCAGCGGCTCTGGTTGGCGCAATACCCAAACGGAAAACGATGTTATCAAGACGAGACTCAAGAAGTTGCAACAATACCTCACCCGTTACACCTTTCTTCGCAGAGGCCTTCTCAAACAGGTTGCGGAATTGTCTTTCCAAAACACCGTAGGTATATTTAGCCTTTTGCTTCTCATTCAACTGAATGCCATACTCAGAAGATTTCTTTCTTCTGTTCACGCCATGCTGTCCTGGTGGGAAATTTCTCTTAGCCAAAACCTTATCTGGACCAAAGATTGGCTCACCAAAACGACGCGCAATTTTAGTTTTAGGACCTGTATATCTAGCCATTTTTTTGAATTTTAAAATCCAAACCTTGAACCGTGCAGCCGCGATTGCAGAGAGGATTTAACAAATGCAATCATTCACAATGCGAGGTTCGAAAGTAGTTTGTAAATTAAAGGGTATTATACTCTACGTTTTTTAGGTGGTCGACAACCGTTATGTGGAAGTGGCGTAACGTCGATAATCTCCGTAACCTCGATACCTGCACCATGGATGGTACGGATAGCAGACTCACGGCCATTACCCGGTCCCTTAACATATGCCTTCACCTTTCTCAAACCAAGGTCGTATGCCACCTTAGCGCAATCCTGTGCTGCCATCTGGGCTGCGTACGGAGTGTTCTTCTTAGAACCTCTGAAGCCCATCTTACCTGCCGACGACCAAGAAATCACTTGTCCTTCGCCATTTGACAAAGAAACGATGATGTTGTTGAACGATGAATGAACATGCAACTGACCGATAGCGTCAACTTTTACTACCTTTTTTTTGGTTGCTACTGCTTTTTTTGCCATATTCTTAATCTATATTT
The DNA here is from genome assembly GCA_963631545.1 of Paludibacteraceae bacterium. Classification (GTDB taxonomy): domain Bacteria; phylum Bacteroidota; class Bacteroidia; order Bacteroidales; family Paludibacteraceae; genus UBA1181. The sequence continues at coordinate 33,915 of CAVGRN010000017.1, forward strand.
ACAGCGTTAGCTTACTTTGTTGCCTTCTTCTTGTTAGCAACGGTCTTTTTCTTACCCTTACGAGTACGGGCGTTGTTTTTAGTGCTTTGTCCACGCAATGGCAAACCAAGACGGTGACGGATTCCCCTATAACATCCAATATCCATCAATCTCTTGATGTTCAACTGAACTTCAGAACGAAGGTCTCCCTCAACTTTGAAATTAGCACCGATAATCTCACGAATTTTCGATGCCTGCTCGTCAGACCAGTCCTTCACCTTGATGTCTTTGTCAACACCAGCTTCAGCAAGAATCTTATTTGCACTACTGCGACCTATACCATAAATATAGGTCAAACCGATTTCACCTCTTTTGTTCTGAGGCAAATCTACTCCTACAATTCTTATAGCCATATATAAACTAAAAATTTTCGCAAAGATAATAAAAAATTATCCTTGGCGTTGCTTGTACTTAGGATTTTTCTTGTTAATCACATACAAACGTCCCTTTCTTCTTACGATTTTACACTCTGGGGTACGTTTTTTCAAAGAAGCTCTTACTTTCATATCTATGAATCTATGACAATTATTTGTATCTAAAAGCTATTCGACCCTTTGAAAGGTCGTATGGCGACATTTCAACTCTGACTCTGTCTCCTGGAAGAATCTTGATGTAATGCATCCTCATCTTCCCCGAAATATGAGCCGTGATCTCATGCCCATTTTCTAATTCCACACGAAACATCGCATTGGACAACGCCTCTACGATTGTTCCATCCTGCTCAATTGCTGCTTGTTTAGCCATCTTACCTCTTATTTGCTAAAATCTGATCAACATACTCAAACGACGAAAGCACCTCGGCACCTCCTCTTCTGACGACTAAGGTATGCTCAAAATGGGCGGCATACTTGCCATCTGCTGTTACTACCGTCCAGCCATCCGGCTTCATGTAAATCTTACGACTTCCCATACAAACCATCGGCTCAATAGCAATCGACATTCCATCTTTCAGCATAATGCCAAACTTGTCCCGACCATAGTTCGGAACCATCGGCTCCTCATGCATATCTCGACCGATGCCATGACCGACAAACTCTCGAACCACTGAAAAACCTTTCTCCTCGCAATGTCTTTGAATCGCACGGCCGACATTTCCTAAACGGACACCAGCCCGAACCACCTCTATTCCCTTGTAAAGGGCTTCCTTTGTAGTTCTCAAAAGAGAATCAATTTCCTTCGAAACCTCACCTACCGCAAAAGTAAAGCAGGAGTCTCCGTGAAAACCATCTTTCAATGCTCCGCAGTCTACCGATACCACATCGCCATCCCGAAGGATGCGATTAGAAGGGATGCCATGAACAACCTCTTCGTTGACAGAAGTACAAATCGAATTGGGGAATCCCGCATATCCTAAGAAACTGGGAACCGCCCCATTCGATCGTATAAAATCCTCCGCTACTTTATCCAACTGCAGAGTGGTAACCCCAGGTTTCAAATAACGACCCACTTCGGCCAATGTCTTTGCAACCAACTGGTTACTCGCCCTTAACAGCTCAATCTCTTCGTCCGTCTTTAAGTATATCATCTTCGACTTAATAAGCCGACAGACCTGAACGACCTTTAATTCGACCAGACTCCATCAATCCATCATAGTGATGCATCAGAAGATGACTTTCAACTTGCTGCAACGTATCCAACACAACTCCCACAATAATCAACAAAGAAGTACCTCCGAAGAAGTGAGAGAACTGCATTGAAACTCCACCCAAACTGATGATAGCAGGTAAAATCGCGATGAGAGCCAAGAATAAAGAACCTGGCAAAGTGATACGAGACATTATCGTATCAAGATACTCTGAGGTTGGCGTGCCTGGCTTTACACCTGGAATGAAACCATTATTGCGCTTCATTTCCTCTGCCATCTTATTCGGGTTAATCGTGATTGCTGTGTACAAATAAGTAAACAGAACAATCAACAATGCGAACACAAAATTGTACCAAAAGCCATCTGTGTTACGCAAAACATTGAAGATCGCTCCGCCGTCTGACCCGTCCGACATAAACCAAGGGGCAACAGATAACGGAATGAACATAATCGCCTGCGCAAAAATGATTGGCATGACACCGGCAGCATTCACCTTAAGCGGAATATAGTTTCTTGCACCTCCGTATTGCTTGCCGTTTTCCATACGCTTCGCATACTGTACAGGCACCTTACGAATACCTTGAACCAGCAAAACAGCAGCGGCTGCAACAACAAATAGCAAAACCAACTCAATCAAGAATTTAATCAAACCACCGCCGCCTTCGTTAGACAGGCAAGAAGCGAACTCCTGCGTAATCGCACTCGGGAAACGAGCAATGATACCAACCAAAATGATGAAAGAGATACCATTACCAACACCTTTATCTGTAATACGCTCGCCTAACCACATAACAAACATACTACCCGCACACAAAATGATAGTAGAAGAAATTCTAAACCACCATCCAGCAGGAAGTGCTGCACCTGCGGCATTCATCTGCATTGAGAGGTTAACCAAATAGGAAGGACCTTGCAACAACAAAATCAAGACAGTCAAATATCTTGTATATTGCTGAATCTTCTTCCGACCACTCTCGCCCTCACTCTGCTTCTTTTGGAAAGAAGGCACTGCGATTGTCAACAACTGGATAACGATGGAAGCCGAGATATACGGCATAATTCCCAAAGCGAAGACTGATGCATTGGAAAAGGCACCTCCCGAAAACATATCCAAGAGGGCCATTAATCCAGAACTTGTCTGTTCGCTCAATTTCGTCAATGCGTTGGGGTCAATCCCAGGCAGGACAACAAATGAACCAAAGCGATAGATGAAAACAAATAAAACTGTTATCAGAATCCGGTTCCAAAGATCCTTGATTCTGTAAATATTTTTAATTGTTTCAATCAGCTTTTTCATTTCTCAACGATTACGACGGTTCCGCCTTGAGCCTCAATCGCTGCCTGAGCAGACTTCGAGAACTTATTAGCAGTAACAGTCAATTTAGAAGTTAATTCGCCTTTCTTTGAATCACCCAAAATCTTGATCAAATCGTTCTTGCCTACAAGTCCTTGTGCATAAAGAACATCCTTGTCGATGACATTGATGCCCTTTGCTGCCAAAGCCTGCAAATCAGAGATATTGACAGCCTTGTACTCTACACGATTGATATTCTTGAAACCATACTTTGGCAAACGACGTTGCAAAGGCATTTGTCCGCCCTCGAATCCAATCTTACGAGAGTAGCCAGAACGAGACTTCGCACCTTTATGACCACGCGTAGAAGTTCCGCCAAGACCAGAACCCGGACCACGTCCAATTCTCTTACGGTCTTTTGTAGAACCTGCTGCTGGTTTTAAATTAGTTAAATCCATTTCTAATCGATTTTACACGTTTGAATAATTACTTTTCAATCACTACAAGATGCTTAACAGCCTCGACCATTCCCCTGATAGAAGGATTGTCCTCGTGTTCAACAACTGAATTGATCTTTCTCAAACCCAAAGCTGCCAAAGTGGCTTTCTGACTCTTAGGGCATCCGATTTTGCTTCTTACCTGCTTAATTCTGATAGTTGCCATAACTTACTAGTTTAACCTTTAAACACTTTTTCCAAAGATACACCACGGTTCTGTGCAACTGTATAAGCATCACGCAACTCCGTAAGCGCCAAAATAGTGGCTTTTACCAAGTTGTGAGGATTAGAAGAACCCTTAGATTTAGCCAACACATCAGATACTCCGACGCTTTCAAGCACGGCACGCATTGCACCACCAGCCTTAACTCCCGTACCCTGAGATGCAGGTTTCAACAAAACCCTGGCTCCACCGAACTTAGCCTCCTGCTCGTGAGGAATGGTACCCTTCAAAACAGGCACCTTCACCAAATTCTTCTTTGCAGCTTCAACACCCTTGGCAATTGCGGCAGTAACCTCTCCGGCCTTACCAAGACCGTAACCGACAACTCCCTCTCCATTACCAACAACGACAATTGCCGCAAAACTGAACGTGCGACCTCCTTTGGTGACTTTCGTTACACGATTAATGGCAACTAATCTATCCTTCAGTTCCAAATCGTTAGTCGATTTTACTTTATTATTATTCTCTGCCATAACCATTAAAATTTAAGTCCACCCTTACGAGCAGCATCAGCCAATTCCTTAACTCTACCATGGTAAAGGTAACCATTACGATCGAAAACAACCTCGGAGATTCCAGCCTCAGATGCCTTCTTTGCAATGATTTCGCCAACCTTTGCAGCCTGCTCCTTTTTGGTAACCTTCTCTGTCAAACCAACCGAAGAAGCAGCGGCCAAAGTAACACATCCGTTCTTAGTGTCGTCATTTACCAACTGAACGTAGATTTGCTTGTTACTTCTAAATACAGTCATACGAGGACGTGCGGCAGTTCCTGAGATCTTCGCACGAATGCCTCTCTTGATTTTTAATCTTCTCTCTATCTTTGAAGTCATAATATAAACTCTCCTTTAAATGAATTATTTAGCACCTGCCGACTTACCAGCCTTACGACGAATCTGCTCGCCAACGAACTTGATACCCTTGCCCTTATATGGCTCTGGCTTACGGAACGAACGAATCTTCGCACAAACCTGACCAAGCAACTGCTTATCACAACTTTCAAGGATCACCAAAGGATTTTGGTTTCTCTCACTCTTCGTTTCGATCTTAATCTCCTTTGGCAACTGCAAGAAGATATTATGGGTATATCCCAAAGCAAACTCAATAACCTGACCTTGATTAGAAACGCGGTAACCGACACCGACAAGCTCCATCTCCTTCTTGTAGCCCTCTGAAACTCCGATAACCATATTGTTCACCAACGAACGGTACAAACCATGCATTGAACGAACCTCTGGCTCATCAGAAGGACGAGAAAAAGAAACTGAACCATCCTTTACTTCAACTGAAATCTTTGGATCAATTTTCTGGGTCAACTCTCCCTTAGGTCCCTTTACAGTTACGGTATCATCCTTGAAAGAAACAGAAACTCCTGCAGGAATACTAATCGGCAATTTTCCTATTCTTGACATTTACAATTCCTCCTCAATTAATAGATGAAACACAAAACCTCACCACCGATCTTCAACTCGCGCGCTTCCTTGTCAGTCATCACGCCCTTTGAAGTGGAAACAATAGCGATACCCAAGCCATTCAAAACCTTAGGCATCTCCTTGTAACCAACATACTTACGAAGACCTGGAGTAGAAACTCTCTTCAATCCCTTGATAGCATTGACCTTGTTTACTGGGTCATACTTCAAAGCAATCTTGATGGTACCCTTAGGGGTTCCCTCATTTTCGAACTTGTAGTTCAAGATATAGCCCTTGTCGAGCAATATCTTTGTGATTTCCTTCTTTAGATTAGATGCGGGAATTTCAAGCACTCTGTGCTTTGCCATAATCGCATTTCTAACTCTCGTCAGATAATCTGCTATTGGATCTGTCATAATAAAATAATTAAATTGATCAGGACACTCCTGACAATATTTAACACTAAAAAACTAAATCTTACCAACTTGCCTTCTTAACGCCAGGAATCAAACCAGCGGATGCCATCTCACGGAACTGAATACGTGAAATGCCGAACTGGCGCATATATCCCTTAGGTCGGCCCGTCAACTTGCAGCGATTGTGCTTACGAACAGGGGAAGCGTTACGAGGGATGGATTGTAATCCCTCGTAATCACCTTCAGCCTTCATCTTGGCTCTCTTCTCTGCATATTTGGCGCAAAGTCTCGCTCTCTTCACTTCGCGAGCTTTCATTGATTCTTTTGCCATTTCCTTATCGTTTAATGTTCTTGAAAGGTAAACCGAACTCCTTCAAAAGGGCATATCCCTCTTCATCCGTCTTAGCGGAGGTTACAAAGGTAATATTCATTCCCATTAATTTCTGTATAGAGTCGATATTTATTTCTGGGAAAATGATCTGCTCTTCGATACCCAAGGTGTAATTACCCCTTCCGTCAAGCTTAGACTCAATACCCTTGAAATCTCTCACACGAGGCAAAGAGATACGAATCAATCTCTCCAAAAACTCATACATCTTCTCACGACGCAAAGTTACACGGACACCAATCGGCATTCCCTTACGCAATTTGAAGTTTGAGATATCCTTCTTAGAGGTCGTCATGATAGCCTTCTGACCAGTGATAGCTGTCATCTCGTTGATTGCCACCTCGATGATTTTCTTATCACCCGTAGCCTGTCCAAGACCCTGGTTAATCACGATTTTCTCCAAAACCGGAACCTGCATCACAGACTTATAGTTGAATTCCTTCATCAAGGAAGGAACAATACGCTCAGCGTATTCTTTCTTTAAACTTGCTGTATTCATATCAATCAATTACCTCCCCTGATTTTTTGGAATAACGAACAGTTTTACCATCCTCGTTCTTGCGACGGCCGATACGGGTTGGCTTTCCGCTCTTCGGATCAATCAAGTTCAAGTTGGAAATATGGATAGGAGCCTCTTGCATAACAATGCCACCCTGAGGGTTCTTAGCACTTGGCTTAGTACTCTTGGAAACCATGTTGATTCCCTCAACAATGGCTTTCTGCTCTTTTACGAACACCTTCAGCACATTTCCAGTGCTTCCTTTTTGTTTCCCGGTGTTAACGTAAACCTTATCCCCTTTTTTAATATGTAACTTACTCATTTCTCGTAAAATTAGGAATTAAAGCACTTCTGGTGCCAATGAAACAATCTTCATATTAGTGGCACGAAGTTCCCTTGCCACCGGACCAAAGATACGGCTCGCCCTCATCTCGCCCGCAGCGTTCAACAACACGCAAGCGTTATCGTCGAAACGGATGTACGATCCATCCTGGCGTCTGATTTCCTTGCTTGTACGGACAACAACCGCCTTGGAAACCGTACCCTTTTTCATATCGCTTGAAGGGATGACATTCTTCACCGTTACAACGATGATGTCACCTACAGTGGCATAACGCTTACCCGTTCCACCAAGGACACGAATACACAAAGCCTCTCTTGCTCCACTGTTGTCAGCTACGACTAATCTTGACTCTTGTTGTATCATACTACTTAGCTCTTTCTATGATTTCTACCAATCTCCATCTCTTAGTCTTACTCAACGGGCGAGTTTCCATAATCCTTACGACATCTCCGATGTTGCACTCGTTCTTCTCGTCGTGAGCGTGATATTTCTTCGTCTTGTTGACGAATTTTTGGTAAATAGGATGCTTCTCCTTCCACTTAACTGCAACCGTGATGGTCTTGTCAGTCTTATTGCTGGTTACGACACCCTGTCTCTCTTTTCTTAAATTTCTCATTTTGATCAGATTCAATTAGTTGTTATTTTCTCTCTGACTCAATATCGTGTTCAAACGAGCAATATTCTTACGAACAGCCTTGATTTGAGAAGGGTTCTCCAATGGAGATACAGCATGCGTCAACTTCAAGCGCACCAATGTTTCCTTCTCTGCTGCAAGCTTGTCTTGCAACTCTTGAGTGGTCAACTCTCTAATTTCTGCTACTTTCATAATCTATTACAAGTTTTGGTTTTGAACATCAAAATCTCGTCTAACGACAAACTTTGTGGCAACAGGCAACTTCTGTGCAGCCAAACGCAACGCCTCTTTGGCAACATCAAAAGAAACACCCTCTACCTCAATCACAATTCTTCCTGGAGTAACAGGGGCAACGAACCCTTCAGGATTACCTTTTCCCTTACCCATACGCACCTCGGCTGGCTTCTTAGTGATTGGTTTGTCTGGAAATATTCTAATCCAAATCTGTCCTTGTCTCTGCATATAACGAGTAACGGCGACACGTGCAGCCTCAATCTGGCGACCAGTAATCCACTTCGACTCCAAAACCTTAATACCGAAAGACCCGAACGCCAATTGGTTACCGCGTTGTGCGATACCCTTCATACGGCCTTTCTGCTGTCTTCTGAACTTTGTTTTCTTAGGTTGTAACATCTTTCCTTAAATCAAATCAGTTTAACAGAACTCATTTCTTTTTTCTCTTGAAGCCTTGTGGTTTACCACCCGCAACAGGAGCATTTCCGCCTCTGTTAGCCTCTTTGGAGACTGTGAAATTAGGAGCCAAGTCCTTCTTTCCATATACTTCTCCACGGCAAATCCAAACCTTAATGCCTATCAAGCCGACCTTCGTCAGAGCCTCTGCCTGTGCATAATCAATGTCTGCGCGGAATGTGTGGAGAGGAGTTCTTCCCTCCTTGTACATCTCAGAACGAGCCATCTCAGCTCCATTCAAACGACCAGACACTTGAATCTTGATACCCTCAGCTCCCATACGCATAGTAGAAGCGATGGCCATCTTCGTAGCACGGCGATATGCGATCTTTCCCTCAACCTGACGTGCGATGTTGCTTGCAACGATCATCGCATCCAAATCAGGCTTTTTGATTTCGAAGATATTGATTTGAACCTCCTTGTCGGTAACGCCCTTCAACTCTTCTTTCAATTTCTCAACCTCTTGGCCACCCTTACCGATAATCACACCTGGTCTTGATGTGCAAACCGTGATAGTAACCAACTTAAGCGTCCGCTCAATGACTATCTTTGAAACGCTAGCCTTTGCAAGACGGGCATTCAGGTACTTCCTTATCTTGGCATCCTCCAAGATAGTATCACCATATTTCTTTCCTCCAAACCAGTTAGAATCCCAACCTTTGATGATTCCCAAACGGTTACTAATTGGATTTACTTTCTGTCCCATCTAACAATTAATTTTGGTTAGCATTTGTATTTATAGAATCAACGAAAATAGTCACGTGGTTAGAACGCTTACGAATCCTGTAACCTCTTCCCTGAGGAGCAGGACGAAGACGTTTCAAAGTCTTTGACTCATCTACAAAAATCCTACTAACATACAGTTCGCCGCTGTCCGCCTTTCTTTCGTTTTTCTGCTCCCAGTTAGCGATTGCAGAACGAAGGAGTTTCTCCAATCTGATAGAAGCTTCCTTCTTCGAGAATCTAAGTACAGCCAAAGCCCTATACGCCTCCATTCCACGGATAAGGTCTGCCACAAGGCGCATCTTACGCGGAGATGTTGGGACATCATTCAATTTAGCAAAATAAAGGGACTTGTTAGCCGCCTTGATTTCTTCTGCCTTATTTCTTTTTCTTACACCCATTTTTGAATACTTTTTTTAGTTCATCTTCACGGTTTACTTCTTCTTGTTTCCACCGTGTCCTCTAAACGTACGAGTCAGCGAAAATTCGCCCAATTTGTGACCTACCATATTCTCGGTAACGTAGACAGGAATAAACTTATTTCCGTTATGAACTGCGATGGTATGACCCACAAAGTCCGGAGAAATCATGGAAGCGCGAGACCAAGTCTTGATGACGGATTTCTTTCCACTCTCATTCATTGCCAAGACCTTCTTCTCCAGCTTCACACTAATAAATGGACCTTTCTTTAATGAACGACTCATAAAAACTACCTTTTAAATTACTTTTTTCTTCTTTCGATTATATACTTGTTAGAAGCGTTCTTTGGCGAACGTGTCTTGTAACCCTTAGCCAACAAGCCCTTTCTAGACCTTGGATGACCTCCTGAGTTACGACCTTCACCACCACCCATTGGGTGATCTACTGGGTTCATGACAACACCACGGTTGCGTGGTCTGCGACCCAACCAGCGTGAACGTCCAGCCTTTCCAGATCTCTCCAAAGAGTGCTCTGAGTTGCCGACCGTTCCCACAGTAGCCTTACAAGTACAAAGAATCATACGAGTCTCTCCCGAAGGTAATTTCACAATCGCATATTTCCCTTCTCTCGAAGTCAATTGCGCAAACGTTCCTGCCGAACGAACCAAGGATGCTCCCTGTCCAGGACGCAACTCAAGGTTGTGGATCACTGTTCCTAACGGAATGTTCTGCAATGGAAGTGCGTTTCCGACCTCTGGTGCTGCCTCGCTACCAGACATCAGACTTTGTCCCACCTGAAGACCATTTGGTGCAAGGATGTAACGCTTCTCTCCATCAGCGTAAAACAAAAGTGCGATGCGAGCCGAACGGTTTGGATCGTACTCAATCGTCTTTACTACTGCTGGAACACCATCTTTGTCTCTCTTAAAGTCAATTACTCTATACTTTCTCTTGTGACCGCCTCCGATGTAGCGCATCGTCATCTTACCAGTGTTGTTACGTCCACCAGTCTTTCTCAGTCCTTTTACAAGAGATTTTTCTGGTACACTTGAGGTAATTGTCTCAAATGAACCAATAATTTTGTGTCTTTGCCCCGGTGTCGTGGGCTTGAATTTACGAACAGCCATCTGTATTAAATATTGCTATAGAAATCTATTACATCACCATCCTGCAAAGTAACATACGCCTTCTTGTATGAAGACTGACGTCCTTTAAGGATTCCTGTTTTCGTATAACGGCTCTTTGCCTTACCCTCTACGCGAGCAGTATTAACAGCAACAACCTTAACATTATACAACTCCTCAACTGCCTTCTTAATCTCTATCTTGTTGGCAGTCAGGGAAACACGAAAACCATAGCGAGAAAATTTCTCGCTTTGGTTTGTCATTTTTTCCGTTATTATCGGCTTAATAATGATACTCATCTATTCGACCTCCTAGTCTTTTAAAGTTTCTTCAATGTTTGCCAACGCACCTTCCGTCAACAAAAGGCAAGAAGTATTCAAAATATTGTACGTATTTAAGTCCGAAGACAAGACAACGCCAGTCCTCTGGATATTACGAGCGGACAAATATACGTTTTTATTTGGTTCTGACAAAATCAAAAGTGACTTCTTACCCTCAATGTTGAAATCTTTCAGCATTGCAACGAAATCTTTCGTCTTTGGTGCATCAAATGCCACGTTCTCGACAATGACGATAGCGTTGTCTTTGATCTTAGCAGACAAAGCAGACTTACGAGCCAAACTCTTAGTCTTCTTATTCAACTTGAAGCTATAATCACGAGGAACTGGTCCGAACACACGCGCTCCACCTACCAATACAGGCGAGTTGATGTCTCCACGACGAGCACCTCCCCCTCCTTTTTGACGGCCGAGTTTTCTGGTACTACCAGAAATTTCACTTCTCTCCTTAGACTTGTGAGTTCCCTGGCGTTTGTTTGCCAAGTACTGCTTCACATCAAGATACATTACATGCTCGTTTGGCTCAATGCCAAAGATGCTGTCGCTCAAAGAAACCTTTCTTCCAGTATCCTGACCTTTAATATTATATACACTAAGCTCCATTACTTATTGATAATTACGATTGAACCCTTAGCTCCTGGCAACGAACCTTTCAAAATGAGAAGGTTGTTCTCAGGAATAACTTTTAATACTTGGAGATTCTGGACGGTTACAGAGTTTCCACCCAAACGACCTGCCATTCGCATTCCCTTGAACACTTTTGCAGGGTAAGAGCAGGCACCTACAGAACCTGGCGCACGCAAACGGTTGTGCTGACCATGTGTAGATTGTTGCACACCACCGAATCCGTGGCGCTTAACAACTCCTTGGAAACCCTTTCCTTTTGACGTTCCGACAACATCAACGAATTTAGCGTCTGCAAACAGGTCAACCGTGATTTGGTCTCCCAACTTGTACTCAGACTCAAAACCTTTGAACTCGGCCAAGTGTCTCTTGGGTGCTACACCTGCTTTCTTGAAGTGTCCCAACTCAGCGTTGGTAGTGTTCTTCTCCTTCTTGTCTTGGAAACCCACTTGGACAGCTTCATAACCATCTTTCTCGACGGTCTTGATTTGTGTAACTACGCAGGGACCTACTTCGATAACAGTGCATGGAATATTTTTTCCCTCGGCACTGAAAACGGATGTCATTCCGATTTTCTTTCCTAATAATCCTGGCATTT
>CAVGRN010000018.1:0-45116 GCA_963631545.1 Paludibacteraceae bacterium
TTCTTCTTCCTTACAAACATGACGCAAAGATACGATATTTCCTTCCGCGTCACCCTGCGTCACCCATCTTTTGCACTTAACTCATTGATCCTCAATGTACGCCATTTGATGGCGCACAAATGTGATGAAGTCAGGCGTTTTGCAATTGTCGCAACAATCTGTTTCCCATACTCAGCACGCTCATTTCCAAGTATACACAAGAATAGACTGAGATTTGTGTAAATGAAGGAGGTCGGCTATAAAAGTCGACCTCCTTCATTTTGTTGTAATCACTCTTTTATTTCACCAGTAGCCTAAAGGTTTCGGTTCGGTCTGATGTTTGGACTTGCAGAATATAGAATCCTGCGTTGAGGCTTCCTCGCTCAATTTTGATGCCTTGCTCGGCGTTTTCGCCAGACGACTTGCCACTCATCAGCAAATTGCCGTTCGTGCTGTAGATTGCCCATTCCACATCGCCGAGGGCGTTTTCTACGTAGAGGGAGGCTTTCTCGGACATAGGATTAGGTGCAATGTAGATATTGTCGGCAGAGGCGTCGTTTACGATTGTTGGGTCGTATTTCACGATTTCGAAGTAGCCTGTGCGAACGGAATCGGTGATGCCGCCGACGGTGGTTACAGCGTAATCGTATCTGCCTAAATTATCCTTTGCATATCCTGTGATGTAGACGGTTTTAGCGTCATTGTCCACTGTGGCAGTAACACCATTTGGCAAGCCTGTAACGGTTACCGTCGTGGCGTTCTTCCAAGCGAATTTGAAGTTGACAATCGCACTGTCTTGGTAGACGGTTTGCCTGCTCGAACCTGCTCCTTGCTTGATGATCTCGGCAGGGTCGGTGTAGGCGATGGTGATAGAGCCTGACTTCTTTGCTGCTGGGTCGCCACCTACAGTTGTTACAGTGAATTTGTAGACACCTGGCTCGGCAGTTGGCGTTCCAGAGATGGAAACACGTTTTTCTGTCTTGTTGATGGTGTAATTGACACCAGCTGGGAGTCCTGTAACGGTTACGCCATCTGCACCCGCCCAAACGTAAGAGAAGTCTACGATAGCATCGCCCTTGTTGATGGTTTGGTTGCTCGAACCTGCTCCGTTTTTGGTGAGGGTAGGCACTACGTTGAGGTTTTTGTAATACTCAATCGGGCTATATCCTAAGTATGGAGTTTGGTTGTAACCGCAGTTTTGCCAAGCCACTGCCATATCGTAGGTGTGGTCGTCGCGGAGCCAAGGCAGTTTGTATGGGCTCTCGATGGTCGACGTGAAGATACAGAGGTATTGTGTGCCGCTTTTGTCAGCACCCCAGTAGACAGCCTCCTCGCGCCAGTCGCCGTAGAGGTCGGCTTGCAAGCAAACGTTGTTTTTAGACGAGTTGTTTGTGGTTGCGTAACTGTAATTATAGAACGTCATAGTTCTTCCCCAAGAATGGTTCACGTTGTCCCATTTGTCGACGTGCGAACGGTCGTGATACTCTTCGAGCAAGTCGCCATCCCAGTAGATGCGCATGTTGAGCGAACTGCTGTTGGTGGTGCCGACGTGCCAAGGAGCGATAGATTCCCCTGAACTGCTAAACATATCTGAGTAGGAGATGATCATATACTCAGAGCCATCATGGGTGGAGTCGCAATCCAAAATCAATCCACGACCTACATCTCCAGTGGTTACAGGTGTGCTTGAAAGCACTTTACCTGTCTTTGCGTCCAAGATAGCGCAGTCGTAGGCTTCTCCCTCCTCCTTGATGAAGAAATATTCCATTCCAGGGTTATCTGATCTGAATTCACCCAAAGCAGTAACGTCGCCGTGTCCGTTTGCAGCGCGCCAGAGAACGCTTCCGTCGTGGTCGAGACAAGCCGCACCGACGATGATCTCGTCAAATCCGTCGCCATCCACATCACCGCAGGTGATACTGTGCGCGCCCTTTCCGTAGATGCCCTGTCCAATCTTGTCGGAAGAGTGTTTCCAGAGGTTGGTGAGGTTCTTACCGTCCCAAGTATAGGCAGCAGCGTATGAATAGGTGTAGATACCGCGAGTGGTAACGGCGCAAGGTTTTGCTTGCCCGTTGACGTTGAGGAATGCCACGCAACCCTTGAACCAGTTTCCACGGTGACCGTAGGTGTTGGTGTCTTTGTTGCCACTTGGATTCCAGTTGGATTGAATGTTGAAATATGGCCAGTAGTCGATGGTTGCCAACTCTTTACCTGTTACACCGTCGAAGCAGGTGATCCACTCTTTACCGCCGTCGGTGATGACGTTAGAAGAGTTGACCGATGAAGCATAGTGGTTTGCACCTTTGGCTGCGCCTTTCGAAAGGAAGTTTCCCGTCGCGTCTTTCGCACCTTGGGCAGTCTTCACGATCAATTCGCCCTTGCCATCGCCATCAAAATCGTAGCAGAGGAAGACGAAGCGGCAACCGCCCAACACGTTCGGTCCGAGGTTGATTTCCCACAATTTTGTACCATCTAACTTATAGCAAGCCAAGATAGGAGGGGCCGTTGGCGCACATGTAGCACCGATACCACCTTGGAATCCTACGATGATTTCTTGCTCTCCGTCGCCGTCCATATCGTAGGCGGAGCAGTCGTTCGGACTGTAAGCATATGCTGTGTCGCCCATTGGATAATCGGCTGGTGTGTCTAATTTAATATGATGGTAGAATTTCGCATCGCATTTAACGCCCTCTTGCGAGTCGATTTTATTTCCATCCTTGTCATACACTTCGAGAGAGAAGGTTGAGGATGCATACTTGGTGCCGAGCGTTACATTCGTGCGGTCGGTGAGGGTGCTGACGAGTTTGCCGTCGGCAAAGAGTTTGTAGGTGGTCGATTTTGGAGCGTCGGTGGCACGCATACGCCAGCTGACGAAAACTCCGTTCGCATTCACGTTGTAAGAAGCCCACAGCCCGCGGGACTTGTCGGCAGCGTATGCCGAGCAGATACTCAGCAGCACGATGGCAATCAAAGCCGACAAAGCATAATTGAAATGGTTTCTCATTGTAATAGATTAATTTGAATGTTGAATTTTTTGAACGTGCCAAAATTAGACGAATCTGGTCTGTCTGACCTTAAAAAATTCGTCATTGAATTGGATAAATTTGGCAAGACATATTCTGATAAAAAATTATACCTTTGTTACACGAAAAGGAATTGATTATGGCATTTTACCCCCAACTGATATTGGATGCGCTCAAACATGTGCGCTATCCAGGTACTGGCGAGGACATTGTTTCCGCCAATATGGTGGACGACAACATCCGCATCGACGGCAATAAAATCTCCTTCTCCCTGATTCTGGAGAAGCCGAACGACCCTTTTGCGAAATCGCTCGTGAAAGCCGCCGAGCAAGCCATTCTCGCCTATGCCGGCGAGGAGGCGGAAATCAAAGGTAACATCGATGTGAAATACCGTGTGGAACTGCCCAAGGCTCCAGACAAACTTTTGCCTCAGGTGAAGAATGTTATTGCGGTTTCATCGGGGAAAGGCGGTGTCGGGAAGTCGACCGTGGCGTCCAATTTGGCTGTCGCTTTGGCGAAGTTGGGCTACAAAGTGGGATTGTTAGACGCCGATATATTCGGTCCGTCTGTTCCGAAAATGTTCGGTTTGGAGGACGCCCGTCCGATACTCGAGGCAGTGGATGGTCGTGAACTCATCCGCCCGGAAGAGAAATATGGCGTGAAGATGCTCTCCATCGGTTTCTTCGTAGACCCCGAAAATGCCGTGCTTTGGCGTGGCGGAATGGCGAGCAACGCCCTCAAACAACTGATTTCGGACGCAAACTGGGGCGATTTGGATTTCTTCGTCGTCGACCTTCCGCCGGGAACAAGCGACATACACTTGACGATGGTGCAGACCGTCGCCATTACAGGTGCAATTGTGGTCAGCACACCGCAAGAGGTGGCCCTGGCAGACGCACGGAAGGGTATCAGTATGTTCCAGGGAGAGAAGGTCAACGTGCCAATCCTTGGGTTGGTGGAAAATATGGCGTGGTTCACTCCTGCCGAATTGCCCGACCATAAGTACTACCTTTTCGGCAAGGAGGGTTGCAAACGATTGGCAGATAGCCTAAACATCCCTTTGTTAGGGCAAATCCCTATCGTGCAGAGCATCTGCGAGGGCGGCGACGAGGGCGTTCCGGTGGCGTGCGACGAGCAGTCTATCGTGGGGCAGGCCTTCATCGATTTGGCGAAGAGTGTGGCGAAGAGCGTGGAAGTGCGCAATGCGACCCTGCCCGAAACAAAAATCGTAGAAGTGAAACATTAAACTTGTTGAAACGAAAAAAAACGTATATTTGCACGCATTAGTTTAACTTATATAATAGGTATATGAAACATTTCAGATTGTTTTTTGCCGCAGTTCTTGCGGTGTGTATGTCTGCCTGCGACGGTTGCGGCGGAGGCGATGAGGAAGACCTGACAGGCTACATCAAAGCCGATGTGGCAAAGTTCTCTGCGGCGATTGCGGCAGACTCCGCGGCGGGTAGAACCCCTCAAATCGTGGATGTGAGAAACGCAACAGAATATGCTGCGGGACACATTCCAGGAGCCGTCAATGTAGACGGAACGGATGCCAAAACTTGGCAAGACGACAACGGAACGTTTATGAAGACACTCAAGTCGTTGTTCACGACAGAGCAAAGGATCTACATCTACGGAAACGCTGGCACCTCTGGCTGGAGCGCATACGGAATGGCTTTGCCAGGCCGCGTCGCCAACACCTGGGGCAAGGAGAAAACCTACAACCTGAGCGAAGGATATGACGGCTGGGTGAAGGCAGGCAAGCCAATTGAAAAATAACCCACATAGGTTTAAACAAACGGAGAGAGGATTGGGAACACAGTCCTCTCTTTTTCTTTTCCTTGCGAAACTTTTCGCCCACACAATCTGAAAATATACGCATTTATACCTAAATTTGCGCATTATCTTCCTAACCGAAAAAAAATGAGTTTCAGTCAAGATGCGAACAAACTGTTCGATGCAGCGATAGTGGACTACCACAAAACAGACAACGTGGACGCACCGATGAGGAATCCGTACGCTCCACAGACAATAGAAAATGTGCTGTACCTGAAAAACTGGATAGACACAGTGCAATGGCACTTGGAAGACATCATCCGCAACCCTGAGATCAACCCTGTTGAGGCTCTCGCCATCAAACGGAGAATCGACAAGTCCAACCAAGACCGGACTGACCTTGTGGAGCGGATAGATAGTTATTTCCTTGAAAAATATGGCAGTGTGAAGGTGAAACCTACGGCTGTCATTAACACGGAAAGCCCGGCGTGGGCGGTAGACCGACTCTCCATCCTTGCCCTTAAAATATACCATATGCGCGCAGAGGTGGAACGCACCGACGTGGACGCCGACCACATCGCCGCTTGCCAGAAGAAGTTAGATGTGCTGCTCGAACAGCGAAGCGACCTCTCGTCTGCCATAGACCAGCTCATCAAGGATATTGAGAATGGCGACCGCTATATGAAAGTCTACAAGCAGATGAAAATGTACAACGACCCAGCACTCAACCCCGTGCTTTACGGAAAAAAATAAGGTATGGACAGGAAGGAAGTACTGGTGATGCGGCTTTCTGCTATGGGAGATGTGGCGATGACGGTTCCTGTCGTCGCCTCTTTTCTTGCTGCCCACCCCGAGGTACACGTTACTATGCTTTCCGTTCCGCGGTTGGCTCCGTTGTTTAGCCAATTCGGCAACCTTACGTTCGTGCCCGTAGACACCAAAGGTGAGTATGCCGGCATCTTCGGTATGTTCAAACTTTTCCGCAAGTTGCGTAAAATGTCGCATTTTGACGTGATGGTTGATTTGCACGACGTGCTGCGAAGCAAAATCTTGCGGACGCTTTTCCGCTTGACGGGAACACCAGTGGCAGTGATAGACAAAGGCCGCTCCGAGAAAAAAGCCCTCACCCAAGCCGAACGGAAAGTGCGGAAGCAACTGAAAAGTTCTATCCAAAGGTATCAAGATACATTCCGAAGGGCTGGGTTCGACTTCCCAATGTCAGATGGGGCGATTTTTACCGACGAGGCACTGCCGCTTCCGTCCATTCCTGAAATACAAAACACGGGGGCTAAAATCGTGGGTATCGCCCCTTTCGCGCAACATCAGGGAAAGATTTACCCCACAGACCGCACCGAGCAAATCGTTGCCCACTATGCCAAGAAGGACGGTGTGCGCGTACTGCTATTTGGGGGTGGAACGAAAGAGAAGGAGATACTTGATGGCTGGGCAAGCCGATACGCCAATGTGGTGTCGTTGGTGGGCAGATTCAGTCTGATGGAGGAATTGGCTGTGCTGAAACATTGTTCGGTGCTGCTCTCAATGGACTCTGCCAATATGCACCTCGCCTCGTTGGTAGGCACGCCAGTGGTGTCGGTGTGGGGAGCGACTCACCCCTACGCTGGTTTCTACGGATACGGGCAAAAGACGGAGGACGCGGTGCAAATGGACTTGCCGTGCCGTCCTTGCTCCATTTATGGGAACAAACTATGTCTAAGCGGCGACTATAAATGCCTGTCTATGATTACTCCGCAGGACGTAATCAATAAAATGGACAAATATCTGGCAGATTGATGAGTTCGAAAGAATATACCGTGGTTTGGTGTGTCGGTTCGTTCTCAATTTGAATTTAAAGAACTAAGCCTAACTGGCGGTGCATAGCAATAGTGAATTCAGAAAATCATTTTCCAGTCTGCCGTGCGCCAATCTTCTTTGTCATCCAACAATTGATCAACGTGAAGAACAGCACGCAGCCTAACAGTATAAACGTCGCATTGACGTAAAACGAGAGCCACACGCACGCACACACGCAAAGAGAGGAGAAGAAAAGTATGCAAATCATTGCCTTGCGCTGCGTCATTCCCAATTTCAGTAGTTTGTGGTGGATGTGGTTCTGATCTGGCAGAAACGGACTTTTCCCATTGCGCAGGCGGTGGAAAAACACCCTCACAACGTCCATGCAAGGGACAAGCAGGGGTGCGAACGCCAATACCAATGGGTGGGAGCCGACTTGCGCCTCGTCTAAGTTTGAGAGGTGAATGCTGAGGTAGCATAATATCGTGCCGATGGTGAGCGAGCCGGTGTCGCCCATAAAAATCTTCTGCTGCTTTTCCACTTTGCCAAATACGTTATAATAGAAGAACGGAACGACGGTGCCTAACGTCGCAAAGGCAAGTAGCGCATACGAATACTCTTCAGCATACAGGAAAATAACGCCATAGAAGCCCAGGGCGATGCTACTCAGCCCAGAGGCCAGTCCATCGATGCCGTCAATCAAATTGATGGCATTCACAATAAAGACGAAAAGGATGACGGACATAGGGTAGGCGACCCACTTAGGCAATTCATTCAGGAAAAACAACCCTTCCATATCTGTAACGGAAAGCTCTGCTAAAAGAAACAACACGCCGCATGCCAGTTGGAAAACGAACTTGGCGCGGTATTTCACGCCAATCAAATCGTCGGCAATGCCAATCAGGTACATAAGGATGAGGGAACAGGCCAACGCCGAGAGCTGCAGCACGTCCACACGAAACGCCTCCAAGATGCGCGTGCCACCCGAGAGCAGGTTCACGAAAAGCAAGATGGAGAAACAGAACAATATCACCGGACCGAAAGCGATTCCCCCCAGCCTCGGCACGGTGCTGTGGTGAATCTTCCGCCCATCCTGCTCGTCGAAAAGGTTCTTGCGAAAGGCGATAAGTACGATCTTGGGAATCAGCAGACCCGCAAAAACGCAACTTACCAAAAACGCCGCAATAGAATTATCTATCCAAAAAGACTGCAAATCCATACACCATCCCTTCGTCGGCTTGCCCGACTTTAAATTTTTTGATTCTTTCTGCACAAAGATACAAGAATTAAGGATTGTTAATGTTTTCCACCACCCCAAATTCTTGGATTTTTTCTTCAATATGATGTTAAATATGCGATTTTAGACTTTCCAATAAAAGTTATTAAGCCAGAGGTCTTTTATTTTGTGTAAATCCGCTATTTTTGAGCGCAGACTGGCGAGGAAATCTTTCCCGATTTGGAATTTGCCGGAAAAAGCAAAGAGACTCCTCTTTTCGCAAAGAAATGTCTCTTTTGATTTATTCACTTGTCCTTATGTGCTATAACTAATTTCCATTGTTTTAGAGCCTTAAAGGGAGCGGCCGGGTCTATTTAATTATGGCTTATGTACTGTTTGTCCCGGTGCCACTCTCCGTTTTTCAACGGACTCTTTTGCTCATGAAAAAAAGCATCTCATTTTTTTCGCATTGTATCTTTATCAACGCATTGCAAATGTAGCGGTTAATCCCCTCCTGCGAAATACCATTTTGTGGCTATTTTGACACCTTCTACCTACCAATTAATGATAAATGAGAAACGAGTCTCTCAGCGGGAATGTATGTAACAGCAAGATACTCAACGTGTTCAACCTGCATAACTATGCATACCGCCCAAGTGGTAATTGACTCCGAAATAGGTCATCAGCAAGCACAGCACCGCCAACAGCAAGTAGACTTGCAAGGTGCGTGGACGGCGAAACATTGGCAGACTCTGCGCATGGAAAGCGAAGCCGTACACCACCATCGAGATCAATGCCCAAGTTTCTTTGGGATCCCACGACCAGTAACTGCCCCACGACACGTTCGCCCACACTGCCCCCATGAAGATTCCTGCCGCCATACAGAAAACTGTGGGGTAGAGCAGAACGCGGTTCAGCAGCGTCAGGCGAGCCTCGACTTCAGGTTGCTTCAGCCCCCAGCCGACAACGAGTGAGGCAAGCGCAATCAGCGTTACGAATCCTGCAAGCGTGTAGGAGAACATCATCAGCGAGACGTGTATGGTGAGCAATGGCGAATTCAGCACGGGCATAAGCGGTGTGATTTGTGGATCCATATTGCTGATAGACGCACCTAACAAGGCGAATCCAGAGATAAGCAACCCCGGGAGGTAGAGCATTCTCACCTTGCGCCCCCCAAGCAAAGCCCCAATTTGGGCGAGCCAAGCGATGGACATCAGTGTTTCATATCCGTTGCCAAAAGGAAGCCTCCCCGAAACCACCACACGCAACGCAAGCACCGCCGTCAAATAAAGCCACGCTGTGGCAAGGTATATGTAAAAGAAGCGGACACCGGCACTGCGGATTTTCCCCACCAAGGTCAGGCACATTAGCAAGAAGGCAACCATCCCAGCCGTTACCGTCAGGTAACTGAGCATTGGTATGGCGTACACTTTGTTGTAAATATGTTCTGCGGAGATTTTCGTAGCTGATGGCGCCTCAGTGCCTAATCGTTTTTGCTGATAGCTGCGGAATTTACGGATCCACTCCGTGCAGTCTTCCCCGTTTTGGAAAGAATCGTATAGCAAAGGGAAAAAACAATTCGCCAATAAAGAATCTTCTTTTGGGATGTTTCTCCCTTGCATCTCCGCCGGCGAGAGTAGCCGTGTGCGCCCGTCCTCCGTGTAAGGGTAGATTTTCAGAGAAGATCCGTTATAGAGAGAGGCGATGAGTTCCACTTTTTCGTCGGCAGCTGCCCAGTTTCGCATCTTCTTTTCCCCATAGTTGGCGGGGGTGAGTCCGATTTCGGGGTCAATCAGCCGATAATGTCCGTTTCCATCGAAGAAATCAGCAAATTTCGCCCTGCCGTCTAACCGTAGTTTTGCCTTCACATCATTTCCCTTTATCTTAATCATTGGCTCGTTTTTCCACACTTGCGGTGCAAGGATCCATCCGCAAAGCACTTGCACTGGGGTGTAATCTTTATAAGATGTCTTGCCGGAGATTTTCCTCAAAAAATCGGATGCGTAAGTCTCCACAGTGGTAACACGGCTTTGGTATTGGATGAGAATCTGTCCGAACTCCTCTGCCGTTGCTTTGTTAAATGTGGGCAACTCCTTTGCCGCCGCTTCGGGCGATAATGTAAACAACAGCGCGACAATGCCTGCGCCCTTCCACAGCGGACTGCGCAATAGTTGCCTGAATCCACTCTGCCTATCTACCAATACCGACAACATTGCGGCAAGCAGCAGCACATATCCAAGGTAGGTTACGGGCGTTCCCCAGCGGTCATAACTCACTGTTAGGACGCACCCATGCATATCCGGGTCGTACGAAGTCTGGTAAAAGCGATACCCCCCGTTCTTATATATATTGTTCATTGAAACGACGACGGTGTCTGTCGTTTCCGAGTTTTTTACTTCAAGGATGCTTTTATAGTCTGCCGCTGCGTCTGTCCCGTCGTAGTGGCACACATCGAACGACAGCAGTCGCACCTCGGCAGGCAACGCCCACACCTCGCCGTGTTTCTCCATCAGCACGCCCACAGCCTTCTCACCGACTCGCAGCCGCAGCTCTCCACGATCTGCCGTTAGGTGCGTGAGTAACGCACCCACCAATATCACCACAAACGAGAAATGAAACAGCAGCAACGGCCACCGCCGGATGCGCCAGTGCCGCACGATAAGCCATCCGCCCCCCAATACCACGCACGCCCACAGTAACACTGCCCACCACGAGGCATAGTCTGCCGACGGAGAGCGAAGCAACGATAATACCGCAAACACCGCCATCAACACTGCCAACAGACAAAAAGGCGCACGGCGAAGGATTTTATTTCCAGAAAATATAGATGAAAAGAACTGACACTTCATAACCGATGAGGCTTATTCGCATCCAAAAATAACTTCTTTCCGTCCATTTTTCGCATTATCGTATGAAATAACTACTTTTGAATATTGATTCTATTTTCAGATTAGAACTTAAACATTGAAATTTATGCAATACGGATTCTTCGATGACGAAAACAAAGAATACGTCATCACCAAGCCAGACACTCCCAAATCGTGGAGTAACTATTTGGGTGATACCCGCTACGGCGCAATCATCACAAACAACGCCGGCGGATACTCATTCTTCCGCTCTTCTGTACAGGGTTGCTTCCTCCGACTGAAGTTCAACACCGTGCCGTTAGACCAGCCCGGACGTTACATTTATTTGCACGACTGCGAGTCGAAAGACTTCTGGTCTGGCTCGTGGCAACCTGTCGGCAAACCGCTCGACCAATACAAGAGCGAGTGCCGCCACGGCTCGGCCTACACGAAAATCAGTTCGGAGTACAGCCAAATCAAGACTGAAACACTCTATTTTGTGCCTAAGGGACAAGAATTTGAGGTCTGGAACGTAAAGGTTACCAATACCGGAGACCGTCCAAGGAAACTCCGTGCATTCACTTATGCAGAGTTCGCCTCCAACTGGAATATGAACGACGATAGCAATAACCTGCAGTACACGCAGTACATCGTCAAAACATCCTACAAGAACGGATTCATTGACCACGGAAACAACCTCTATATGCCCGAGGAACCTGAAAATTTCCAAAACAAAGACCAAGCACGCCATTCATTCATCGGTGTCGTAGGTCAGAAAGTGACGGGCTATGACAGCGACCGCGACAAGTTCATCGGTGCCTACCACACCTACGCCAACCCGGTTTCCGTTGTCAACGGACAATGCGGGAACACCGTAACTGAAGGCGATAATGGCTGCGGAACGCTTCAAGTAGACTTGGATCTTGCTCCGGGTGAAACAAAAGAATTTTCCGTGGTTCTTGGTATCGGAAAGGCCTGGGTGGAGGGCAAAAAAGCTGCCAAGATGGTGGCAACTCCTGAAAAAGTGACAGCAGAATTCCAAAAAGTGGTGAACTACTGGCATGGACGCATCGAGGGACTCTCTGCGCAAACTCCGGATGCCGCCTTCAACAGTATGATCAATATGTGGAATCCATTCAACAACCTCATCACCTACGCTTGGAGCCGCGCCGCTTCTCTTATCTACCGCGGCGAACGCGACGGAATGGGTTACCGCGACACCATTCAAGATATGCTCGGCGTTATCCATAACATCCCGGAGGAAGTTGTCGAGAGACTCGAGCTGATGCTCACCGGACAAAACTCCAATGGTGGTGCTATGCCTGTTGTGAAGCCATTCGCCCACAACCCAGGACACGAGGCTCCTACGCCTGAAAACGAGTTCCGCTCCGACGACTGCATGTGGCTCTTCTGCACCGTGCCAACGTATGTGAAAGAGTTGGGCGACATCCAATACTACAACAAAGTGCTTCCTTACTCCGACAAGGGCGAGGGTACGGTGCTCGACCACCTGCGCCGCGCCATTCAGTTCAACCTCGACCGTTGCGGAAAGCACAACCTGCCTTGCGGACTTAAAGCAGACTGGAACGACTGCCTCGTACTCGGTGCCAAAGGCGAAACCATCTTTGTGGCAATGCAACTTCGCTATGCTTTGACGGTGTACATCGACATCTGCCAACGCTTGGGCAAACCTGATGAGGTGAAGTGGGCCGAGGGTCATTTGGAGAAGTTGACCAAAGATATCGATGCAGCCGCTTGGGACGGTGAGTGGTATGTGCGTGCCATCAAAGAAGATGGCTACATCTTCGGTACGAAGAACGACCCTAACAACGAGGGTACAATCTGGCTGAACCCTAACTCGTGGTCTATCATCTCCGGTCAAGCCACAGGCGAGCGTGCGGAAACCGTTATGAACAGCGTGGAGAAACGCCTCGCCATAAAGTATGGCCTTGTGCTTTGCGACCCTCCTTACGAGAAGACAGAGGCAAGCGTCATCAAGGCTCCGTTGTTCATCAAGGGTATGAAGGAGAACGCTGCAGTATTCCAACACACACAAGGTTGGGGCATTATGGCGGATTGTATTCTCGGACACGGAAAACGTGCTTTCAAGAACTACAAAAACTACCTCCCGGCAGCCTACAACGAGCGCGCTGAGGTTCGTCAAATCGAGCCTTATGTGTATGCTCAAACCACCTGTTCAACCTATAATATGCGCGCCGGCCAAAGCCGTTGCCCTTGGCTGAGCGGAACGGCGTCGTGGGCGTACTTCACTGCAGCGCAGTACATCCTCGGCATCCGGCCAGACTACGACGGACTGCTGATAGACCCATGCATCCCTGCGTGGAAAGGTTTCACTGCAACCCGCCGTTTCCGCGGCAAGGTGGTGAACATCACTGTCAAGAATCCTAAGAAAGTGGAGAAGGGCGTGGTGTCTGTAACTTTGAACGGCAAAGCCATCGAGGGCAATGTAGTGCCTTTCGGCAAGATGAAAGCCGTGAACGAGGTGGAAGTGGTTATGGGATAAAATTCTAATATCACCTTTATAGATAGGGAGCTGCGGAGTGCGTGGCTCCCTATCATTGTTTTTGGGGGAGAATCATTCAGAGTCGCCTATACGTAGGTAACTGCAATACTTTGCTAAGATGTTTGCTTCACTTAAATCACCATGTGAGAAACGGTCTGCATCAAGCGGTAAAATGTGTTCTCGAACACATTTCTCTCCCTTGAAAGTTGCCGACAAATAAT
Source organism: Paludibacteraceae bacterium (assembly GCA_963631545.1). Classification (GTDB taxonomy): domain Bacteria; phylum Bacteroidota; class Bacteroidia; order Bacteroidales; family Paludibacteraceae; genus UBA1181. The sequence goes on from CAVGRN010000018.1 coordinate 13,377, forward strand.
ACTCCTTGTCGCAAATGGACACTTCCACATCGGTAAAGTCGGAAGAGAATCGGTCTTGATTTGTTCCGTAAATAATAGAATAACTTGGGCGTTTCGCTCCTTTGACATCTTCTTTTAAAACCCCCTTCCCTACAAGGTCTTGAATGTCGCGGTTTGCCGTGTCGGTAGAACACTTGTTGACATTCGCCCAGGTTTTTGTAGTGAGTTTTGCCTCATAGCCATCAAGGAACAGGTTCAAAGTGTCAGTTTGGCGTTTTGTCATAGGTACAGATGCTGCGCGTTGCCAAAAAATCCCCTTGTTCAAAACTGTATTGACAAGCAATTCGGCATTAATCAATGCGGAGAGTAGCGTGTCTAAATACCAACGCAACCACTCCGTGAAATCTCCGTCAGCACGTTGGACGCATTCAAGAACTTCGTAATAATGCCGCTTATCTTTGTTTATTTCTGACGACATATTATAGAATCTGAATGGACTTTTATCACCCTTAGAAAGGAATAAGTCGCCAAGAATACGTGCCATTCGTCCATTTCCGTCTTCAAATGGGTGAATGCTGACAAACCAAAAATGAGCTATTGCGGAACGTATGATGGGTGAAATCGGTTGTTGGCTGTTAAACCAGTCTAAAAATTTTGACATTTCATCTTCCACTCGATCTGGAGCTGGTGCGATATAATGCACTCTTTCTCGTCCGAACCCTCCCGAAACAATATGCTCAGCATGCGTGCGATATCGTCCCACTTCAATTGCGCTTCCGTTGCTATAACCTGTGGGGAAAAAGGTTGCCTGCCACGCACATAGCTTCTCCTTGGTAAGAGGTTGGTCATAGTGTTGTGTAGCCTCTATCATCACTGCCACCACACCATCGATGTAGTGCGAAGAAGGGACTTTTTTTCTGTCTTCAATTCCAAGTCTGCGGGCAATTGACGATCGTACTTCGTTTATATTGAGGCTTATTCCTTCTATCTCAGACGAATGTACAAGTTCTCTGGTGAGATTCTCTGCCGTTGCTTGCAGTCGGCTATCAATGCCAAGCCCCGATAGCCTGCCGTACAACGCTCCTTGCCTTCGGGTTACTTCGTCAAGTCGTAAGGCGACCTTGGAATCATCCCATCTGAAATCCGTCCAATTTTCTAATTCGTGAATATACATCCATTCAACCTTTATGCGGCATTATCTGCCTGATAATGCCGCAGATTTTGCGGCAAATTTAGTACAATAATGCCGCAATCGCAAGGCAACTCGATTTTTCTATTAGTGAGACTATATGTTGGGAATATTACTTTCTACTTGTTGAAAACTTTTCTTGTTGATTATCAGATAGATGTCTGATTGATTCAAGAAAAAACAGAAAATCATAGGAATTGTTTTCAGAAAATCTTGGGAATGAAGAATAGAAAATCTTGGGAATTATTTTGTCTTTACAAAAAATTGTTCTTAAGAGGAAGTAAAGAGGATGTATTATAGTAGGCTAATAGAAAAAGAAATTGAACTCAAGTTGCGCACTTCGGGGGCGGTGTTAGTTGCGGGTCCGAAATTCTGTGGCAAGACAACAATAGTCTTTTTGTTTTTGAAGATTGTGAAAATGAGCGGTTTAGAAACAAAAAGCCAGAGGTGCTGAAGATGATATTAAGGAGTTATGCTCGCCATATATCCACGGAAGCGGCAGCGTCCACCATTATTGCAGATGTGCGCCAAAGCAATGAGCGCACTATGGATGCGAAGACCTACGATGACTATATGGAGGCGCTTAAAGACCTTTACATTTTGGAGGATTTGCCTGCGTGGAGTCCTAATATACGCTCGAAAACATCCATTCGCAGTACGCCTACGCACCATTTCATAGACACTTCAATAGCCTGTCGTGCGTTGGGAATTGGTCCGGGCGACTTGCTCAACGATTTGGAGAGTTTTGGCTTGTTCTTTGAGGATTTTGCAGTGAGAGATCTCTCTATCTATGCCAATTATCTTGGTGGAAATGTGATGCATTACCGAGACAATGTTGGCTTGGAGTGCGATGCCGTGTTGCACCTCGAAGATGGCAGATGGGGGGCTATTGAGATTAAGTTGGGCGGTGAGGAACTCATAAATTGTGGCGCAAAGTCCCTCAAAACATTAGAACGGAAAATAGTAGAGAAAAGTGAGGAGAGAGCCCCGTCATTCCTTATGGTTCTTACCGCTGTGGGTGGTGCATATCGGCGAGATGATGGCGTGTACGTTGTCCCTATAAATTTGCTTAAGCCATAGCATCTTTTGTTTCGGATATATCAACGCTTTGTAACAAAAAAGGCGATGCTAATGCATCGCCTTCTATCTTTTTCGGACTTTTTCTCTTATTTGAACTTGAACAACACTGGCAGGGTGAAGCGCGAACGGCATGTCTTTCCACGTTGCTCAGCTGGAATCCACTTAGGCATCTTTTTAACTACGCGGATAGCTTCCTGGTCGAGGATTGGGTCCACGCCACGAGCCACTCTCACGTCTTGGATAGAACCATCCTTGTTTACGACGAACTCTACAAAGACGCGTCCTTGAATATTGTTCTCGATAGCGATCTGAGGGTAAACCAACTCTTTTCTCAGATATTCCATCAACTTGGCTTGTCCGCCTGGGAATCCTGCTTGCTTCTCCACAATGGTGAAGATTTCTTCTTCAGCCTCTTCCTCTTCCTCTACAACAACGGTCTGCTGGATTTCCACAGCCTCTTTGTTGTCCTCGGCATTGTCAATCTTGACTTCCGTTTCTACGAGCTGGTCGTCATCCACCACTTTCAGCACCTCGTGTGCCACTTGTGCAGGCGGCGGTGTTTGTGGCTGAATCTCTTTGGGTTGCTCCTGCTGTGTTTGAGGAACGATTTCCTCCTCACCCTCGTTGATGAACTCATCTACAAACCCCTCGTGGACGGTAACTTCCGTGTTTGTCCACTCAAAACAAATGTAGGTGAAGCTTAACGCTATAACAAGACCCATCAAGACGAACGTCGAACGTTTGTTCTCTAAGTCTGCTTTGGGGGATTTCTTTATTTCCATCCTTACTTTTTTATTTTATATGGTTATACTTTTTCTGCCTTATTTACTGACCACAAATGTAACACAAAATTTTTCAAGTTATGTCAAACTTTCAGTTTTTTTGTATTTTCGCAAGTGAAAAATGAGTACTTTCTTGTTCATAAAACTTCGTTTTGGATGAAATTCTTGGTTACGGGGGCTGCTGGTTTCATTGGCTTCCATTTAGTGTATCGTTTGTTGTCTCGTGGTGATGAGGTTGTTGGGGTTGATTCCATCTCGGATTATTGTTCTCCCGAACTGAAATATGCCCGGCTTGCGGTGTGCGGAGTGTCTGCGGAATCTTCTGATTATGAATGTTTTGTGAAGAGTGCTTCGTTCCCGAATTACCGTTTCGTCCGTTTGGATATCGCCGATAGGGAGGCGGTGAAGCGTTTGTTTGCCAGGGAGCGGTATGATGTTGTGGTGAATTTAGCGGCGCAGGCCGGTGTCCGCTATTCGTTGGAGAATCCTCATTTGTACGTTGAGAGCAACATAGTGGGGTTTCTCAATGTCTTGGACTGTGCTAAGGAGTATGGTGTCAAGCATTTTGTGTATGCGTCGTCCAGTTCTGTTTATGGAGAGAACCAGAAGACGCCTTTCTCGGAGGATGATAGGGTGGACTGCCAAGTGTCGGTCTATGCGGCGACGAAACGTGCGGACGAGGTTTTGGCGAATGTCTATGCGAATGCTTTCGGTCTCCCCATCACGGGTTTGCGATTTTTTACGGTGTATGGGCCGTGGGGCCGGCCAGATATGGCGCCGATGCTTTTTTCTGATGCGATTGTGAAGGGGAAACCGATTAAAGTGTTCAACAATGGCGATTTGTCGCGCGACTTCACATACGTTGATGATATTGTCGGGGGGGTTGTTCGTGTGGCAGACAGCGTTTCGTTGGCGGATTCCCGTCGACGGGCGGATTTGTACAATATAGGCTGCGGTCGCCCTGTGCGGTTGTTGGATTTCATTCACACTTTGGAGGAGGCTTTGGGGTGTGAGGCGAAACTTGATTTCCAGCCGATGCAGGCGGGCGACGTTCATACGACCTACGCAGACACGTCGAGGTTGGAGCGTGAAATAGGTTACCGTGCGCAGACGGGGTTGAAGGAGGGCGTTGGCAAGTTTGTGGCTTGGTATAGGGATTTTTACAAGGTTTGATTCTTCAAAATCCGTTGGCGGCGGCGAAAATCCGCCATTTCTCGATAAGTGTTTTGAAATCGTCGGGCCATTCGGAGTCGAAATACATTTCCTCGTTTGTGCGTGGGTGGACGAAGCCCAGGGTTTTGGCGTGTAGTGCCTGCCGCGGACACGTTTCCAAGCAGTTTTTCACGAATTGTTTGTATTTCGCAGTCGTGTTCCCACGGAGGATTTCCATACCGCCATATCGTTCGTCGGCAAACAGGGTGTGGCCGATGTGCTTCATGTGTACGCGGATTTGGTGGGTGCGGCCCGTTTCAAGCCGGCACTGCACAAGGGTGGTGTAGCCGAATCGCTCCAACACTTTGTAGTGTGTTACGGCGTGCTTTGCGTTGGGGTTCTCACCTTCTGGAAAGACGGTGAAGAGCATACGGTCTTTGGGGTCGCGCCCCAGGTCGCCGGTGATTGTCCCCTCGTCTTCGGTAATGTTGCCCCAGACCAAGGCGTTGTAGAGCCGTTTGGTTGTTTTGTTGAAGAATTGTTTCCCGAGGCATGTTTTAGCATCTTCGTTTTTGGCGATGACGAGCAGTCCCGACGTGTCTTTATCTATGCGATGCACTAATCCCAAGCGGGGGTCGTTTGCATCAAAGTCGGGGTCGTCTTTCAAATGCCAAGCCAGTGCGTTCAGCAGAGTCCCTTGGAAATTTCCGAACCCGGGATGCACCACCATTCCCGGCTGCTTGTTCACCAAAATCACGTCTTGGTCTTCGTAGACAATGTTTAGGGGAATGTCTTGTGGAACGATTTCGAAGTCGCTCGGAGGGTACGCCAGCATTATTTGAATGGTGTCCAGCGGTTTCACGCGGTAATTGGACTTTACGGGGGAACCGTTCACGAGGATGCACTTCGCGTCGGCGGCGTCTTGTATTCTGTTGCGCGAGATGTTGGACATACAGTTCACGAGGTACTTGTCTATCCTCACTAACGAGTGCCCCTTTTCCACCACAAAGCGGAAATGCTCGTGGAACTGTCCGTCCGCCTCTAACTCGGGAGAATCTCCTGCGTCTGTCAACTCCTCCGTTGGGAGAAAATCATCCAAGCCATCCGTTCCCAGATGAAAATCCGCTGCCATTTTACTGCTCTTTTGATTCTTCGCTTTCCTCTTCAAATACTTCCTCAGGCACTTCCAAGGAGGTTGGGTCTTTGGTGAGGTAAAGGTTGACTGTACCTCCGAATTTCACTATGGAGCCTGTTATTGGCGATTGTTTATGCACGAAGTAGGAGTCTCGGTCTTTATCGTCCTTAGGCTCGACGTCGTAGTATATCTCGCCGATGTTCAGGTAGACTGTGTGCGCTTTGCTGACGGCTTGTGTGGCGTTGAGTGCGCGGAAACTTGGCACTTCGATCTCTTCGTTGGCATCGCCGCACCCCACCAACAGCACTACACGGCCACCTTCTGGCACGCGGAATCCTGGAGGCAGCAATTTCCCGTTGTATTTCACGTCCTTCACTAAGTCTTTGTATTCAGACGGCACGTATTCGATGCTGTCCACAACCAATCCTACGGAGTTGACCATTGCCTCTGCTTGGCGCAATGAGATCTCGCGTACGTCTGGCAATACCACCCGGCGGATGGAGTTAGAATTGGTGATGAGGTAGATGGTGCGCCCCGCCTTCACCTTCGAACCAGCTTCGGGGGTTTGCTCCACAATGGCTCCCAATGGGTGTCCATTCATAAAGATGGAGTCTATCACTTCGCACTTCAAGTCTTTCTCTTTCAAGATGTTGGCAGCCTCTTCGTAGGTGAGGTCGGAAACATTAGGCACTTCCAATTCCACGCCGTGGTTGGTGTAGGAGTCCAGCCAGCTGAGTGTCCCCCAGAAAAGAGCCACCACGATGATGACGAGTGCCACGAGGCTAATGGTGTAGGGGTTGACGAGCAACCTTTTCAGATTTATCTTCATTCGAAATATGGTTTGTTAGGTATGGGGGAACAACCGCCCACCTCTGCAAAGTTACTTTTTTTGAGCAAACAAAAAAAGGCGTGCGGAAAGGCACGCCATATTTTTCTGCAAAGAGATGAAATTACCGTCTTACAGCATATTCGTCAGAAACTGTGAGTTTCTTTCTGCCATGGGCGCGGCGGGATGCCAATACCCTACGACCGTTTGCAGTGGCCATTCTCGTACGGAAGCCATGCTTGTTTCTTCTCTTTGTGTTTGAAGGTTGAAATGTCCTTTTCATCGCCGTATTTTTTTATTTATTATTTTTCTTGTTAAGCACCATTGAAAAATCGGTTTGCAAAAATAAGAATTAATATCTGAAAAGACAAATTGTTAACCTTAAATCCGCAATCTTTTTTTTGAAAATAATAGAAAATAGTTGATAGCCAATTGATTAGAGCCGATTCGTTGTGTTTTATTCCGCCTTTATACTTCATCCGAATGGGAAGTATAAGATTCCACAGTATGGTTTTTATGTGTTTCCTAACCCTCTTCGCCTTCAGACTCTCCTCCTTTTATCGTTTCTGCGATTTTGTCGATGTTGAGGCTGCGTGCGGAGGCATCCATAATTTCCTTGTACACGCCGCCTTGCTTGTAAACCTCATCGGGTGTCCCGCCTTGCTCCACACGGCCGTTTTGCAGGGCGTAGATTAAGTCGCTGTCGATGATCTGGGAGATGCTGTGCGAGATGATGATCACCGTGCGGTTCTTCTTGATGGCGTCGATGCTGTTTTTAATCTGCTCCGTGGCAACTGCGTCGAGGCTGGCGGTCGGCTCGTCCAAGAAGATGATGGGAGGATTTTTCAGGAACATACGCGCGATGGCGATGCGCTGCTGTTGGCCGCCGGAGAGCAGTGTGGCTTTGCTGTCGAACTTCTGTGGCAGCTTCATCACTTGGTCGTAGAGGTAGGATTTCTTGGCAGCCTCGTAAACGTCGTCCATTGTGGCGTGAGGGTTCCCATATAGGATGTTTTCGGCGATAGTGCCGTCGAAGATGTGGTTTTTCTGTAGCACAAGGCCGATGTTGTCGCGTAGGTACTGCGTGTCGTAGTCGCGTATGTCCACGCCGTCCAATTTGATTGTTCCGCAGTCTGGCACGTAGAACTTGTCCAACAGGTTGACGATGGTGCTTTTCCCCGCACCCGATAGCCCGACGAACGCCGTGATTTTCCCATTCGGAATCTTCATGCAGATGTTGTGCAACGCCTTTGTTCCGTTAGGGTAGGTGAAGTCTACGTTGCTTATCTCGAAGTTGCCTTCCACCTTGGCTGGGCGGTATTTCCCTGTTTCTTCAAGGTCGGCGTTGTTGTTGAGGATTCCGAAGAAGCCTTCGGCATAGATGAGCGCGTCGTTCATATCGTCGAAGATGCGGTGCAGTTGCATAATGGGTGCTGCCACGTTGTTGAAGAGCATAACGTGGTACATAATTTTTCCGATGGACATTCCAGGATAATCCGTCAGCACCAAGTAGGCGGTGAGGATGATGATCAGCACGGTTCCGATTTGTTGCACAAAACTCTTCAACCCGTCGTAGTAGAAACTCGTTTTGCGGGTTTTCATCTGGTTGTCGGTGAGGTTCTCCTGGATGGTCTGTTGTTTGTCTTCCTCGATCTTCTCTCTGTTGAAGGATTTGATGACGGTGATGGACTCGAGGATGTTCATAATGCCGTGGCTCTTCTCTTCGCGTTGGTGGCGCATGTCGCGGCGCCAGCCTTTCAGTTTTTTCGCCTGGCGGATGGTGATGACGAAGTAGATCGGCACGATGATGGTTGCCGTCAGCCCCACCCAGAAGTTGGCTCTGAACATCAGTATCAATGCCAGAATGGCACTGGTGAAGAGCGGCAGTAGGTCGATGAAGAAATTCTGCACCGTGCGCGACAGACTGCTGATGCCTTGGTCTATACGGGTCTGAAGCTTGCCTGGCTCATTGTCGTTGGCAGAGAAGTACGCAACTTTGAACTTCAGCACTTTGGCGATTACCGCCAACGAGAGGTCTTTCGAGACGAGAATCCGCATCTTTTCGCCAAAATATTTTTGGGCGAAGGTGATCAGTGCCGAAAGCACTTCCTTGGAGAGCAGCACGCCGCTGACCCAAAGGACGATCTCCAGCGCCTTGGCGTTCCACCCTCCGCCCGAGGTGAGGTGTGCGTTGATGGAGTCGACTGCCCAGTCAAGTACAATTGCGTTCACCTGCGCCATGCACGACCCCACGAGGGTCAGCACCAAAGTTGCTGTCACAAGCCATTTGTATGGACTCACATATTTTTGCAGATTTTTGAAAAGCGATACGAGGTTCATTCTGTTTTGGATTTATCTTCTTGCAAATGTAAATTTTTTTTGTTTTTGAAAGAGTGCGGAGGGTTAGAATGAGTCCATTCGGAGGAAATCTTTTAGATGCAGGTGCTTGATACCGTTGAAGTTGCTGCCGCTGGTCCACTCGTCGAGGCTCACCACGTATTTGGGGTAATTGTTGCGGATATCTTGTAGATTGCCGAACTCGCGTTGGCGCGTGGCATCGTCGGTTAGCAGGTAGGCAGACTGAAAGTAGATGGTTTCGTCGCCCTTCCGTGCCACAAAATCTATTTCTCTACCTCCCGATTGCTGACCGGTGAAGACCTCGTAGCGTAGTTGGACAAGGTGAAGGAATATCGCATTCTCCATCAATTTTTGGATATCGTTTTGCAGGGAGAATCCAAGATGGCAGTTGCGTAGCCCGATGTCCTCGAAGTAAAATTTCTCTCCGATTTCAAACGTTCGCAGTCCGTTTACATCAATCCTCTGCACTTTGTGGATTAGAAAGGCATTTTGCATAGCGTGTAGGTAGTTGATGACTTGCAATGGTGAGATGTTGACTTTTTGTGATTTGAGATATTTGCTGATGTTGTTAGCAGAATACAGGCTGCCAACGTTGTCTGCCGCGTATGTGGCGAGGCTTTCCAAAAAATCAATATTACGGATGCCCTCGCGTTTCACCACGTCCTTCAGAAAAATGGAGGCGTACACGTTGCGGAGGTATTCGAACGCAATGTCTTGTTCAAGAGGAAGGTTGCGTAGGTAGGGAAGTCCGCCGAAAGTGAGATAACTGCGAAGACTTGAGGTTGTGTCGTCTATATTGTGGAAGGACAAAAACTCTCCGTAGGTGAGGCTGAAAATGTGGAACTCAATGTATCTTCCTGAAAGATAGGTTGATAACTCGCTTGAGAGCATTGTGGCATTACTGCCGGTTATGAAAATGTCGCAGGCATCCTGTGCTTGAAGGCTGCGCAAGGTGTTTTCAAATCCAAGGATGTCTTGCACCTCGTCGATGAAGAGGTAGTTTCCCTTTTCTGGTTGTAGTTTGCCCGAGATGTATTGGGACAGGTCATCGTTGTTTTTAAGAAATGAAAAGCAATCCAGCTCTTTGTTTATGAAGATGATATTGCAGTTTTGCGTTGTCCGTTCAATGTGTTTTTGTATTTGTTTTAGGATACAACTCTTCCCCACTCGTCGTTGACCGGTGAGTACTTTTATGATGTTTTTGTTGATGAATGGTTTTATCCGTTCTGTGTATGCGGGTCTCTCGATTAGTTGCGCCATAACTCTGTTTGTTAAGTGTGACAAAAACTTTTTGCAAAGTTATTCATTTTATTAACCATACCAAACAAATGTTTGTAAGTCATTCGTTTTGTTAATCGTACTTTATAAAATTGAAGTCCGCTAAGTTTCTCATCATCCTGATTAATTCATTACCTTTGCCTCCGTCAATTTTGTTTTTGCTGTTATGGGATTCGCCGAAAAACTCAAGTTCAAACTCCATAGTGGAAAGAACTCCAAACTCGCATACTTCGTCAAACAGTATGTGCGAAACTATTTTCCGCTGCCGTTGTTGCGTTTCTTCAACCATTGGGATGTGCAACATTTAGATGAGGTAGCGAGGCGGCGTGCGGACTATGATTATATCCTGTCGAGGGTGGCATACTATAACCGTTTGCAGCCGGGTTGCGTTGAAGGGTCGGCGGCGTGGCAGGCGCAATCTGTGCCTGTGGGCGAGCAGCAGATGACCCGGCAGAAGGTCTATTACTTAGACTCGATGGAGTATGCGCGGTGGTTTTCAGGAAATTTCAGGTGGATTATGCTTCCGGGCGACATCAATTATATTCCCCAGCTTCCATCGGTGGTAAAGAGCCGTCCCATCGACGTGCCTGCAGCCAACGCCAACTCCGTGTTGTTTAAACTCAACAAGGTGCGGCACTTCATCTTTGTGGACGATAAAATCGCCTTCAGAGACAAGGAAGATCGTGCGGTGTTCCGTGGCAAGGTGGGCGGCAAACCTATCCGTTTGGATTTTATGGAGAAGATGTACGGCAACCCACGCTTCGATGTCGGCGCGATCGACAAGGTGAAGCCCGAGTGGACTTGTGAGAAAATGACCATCGCCGACCATTTGAAATTCAGATACATTATGTGTATCGAAGGTAATGATGTGGCAAGCAACCTGAAGTGGGTGATGTCTTCCAACTCCATTGCCGTAATGCCTAAACCACAGTTTGAAACCTGGTTTATGGAAGGTACGCTCCGTGCAGACTACCATTATATAGAGGTGCAGGCGGACTATTCTAACCTTGAGGAGAAATTGGACTATTATTCGTCGCACATTGCCGAGGCAGAGGCAATCATCGCCCACGCCCACGAGTATGTGGCGCAGTTCAAGGATTCAACCCGCGAGGATTTAATCTCACTGTTGGTGCTGAACAACTATTTTAGTAACACGAAATAGGGAGGATTATCTATATTCCATATCCCAACATATAGTTATTTTTAGACTACAGAATTAGCAAAATATTGGTATTGCCTTGGTTGCGCAGAATTGTGAATTTTGCACAAAATTACAAGGTAAAGTATGAAAAGGACGAAATTAGGTTTGTTTGCGGCAGTGATGATGCTTTCCGCGACAACTGCAATGGCTCAGGAGACAGACTCTTTGGCACTTGGCATAGACAACGCTCCGTTGGTGAAACCCGAACAAAGACCAGCCATTTCCGAGAAACACGAGGGTAACCCAGACGACTGGCGTTTCCGCATCGGTGGGTATGGCGAAATGCTTTTCCAATCTTTCAATTACGGCAAAAATAGTTTCTACGACTATGGCTCGGACTACGAGAAACGTGCGCAGATTTCCATCCCTCGTTTCGTCCTTGCAATGGATTTCAAATTCAATGATACTTGGACGTTAGGCGCAGAGGTGGAGTTTGAATATGGTGGCACGGGCGGTGCTATTGAATATGAAACCAGCGAAGCGGGCGAGTACGAAGTGGAAATAGAGAAAGGAGGAGAGGTGGCTCTCGAGCAGTTCCACATCACGAAATCGTTTTTCAAACAGTTGAATCTCCGCTTCGGACACGTCATCGTGCCAGTCGGCTTGACGAATGCGCACCACGAGCCACTTAATTTCTTTACTGCCACCCGCTCGGAGGGCGAAAGCACGATACTCCCTTGCACATGGCACGAAACGGGTGTTGAACTCTTCGGTACGGTGGGTAAGTTTGATTACGATGTGATGGTAATCAACGGATTGGATCCCGCATTCTTCTCGAAGGGGAATTTCATCCAGAACGGAAAGCAAGGGTTGTTTGAGAAATCCACCATGACGAATCCGGCGTACGCTGCCCGTGCGGATTTCCGTTTTGTGCCAGAAACGCGAATCGGCTTCTCTTTCTATGGTGCACCGAAGACGACGGGTAATTCCACAGAATCAGGAAAATACAAGCGATATGATTTGAAAGTGCCAGTGGTTTTGGTTTCGGCGGACGCTGTCCACCAAAGCAAATGGATCACCGCACGCGCTAACTTCTTGTGGGGAAAAATCGGCGAGAGCGAAGACCTCTCGAAGTTGAACATCACGCTGCCTAAGTCGGGCAAGATCTCAGTATTCCCTCGCACGCAGGTTGCCGAACGCGCCATTGACTGGTATGCCGAGGTGGGTGTCAATGTGCTGGCGGGTGCTAACACAACGCACAAACTCATTCCGTTCATCCGCTATGAGTATTATAACACGATGTACAAGGTTGCCCCTTCTGTGGTGCAGGATGGCCGCTACCACCGTCAGATCTACACCGTGGGTGTCAATTATATGCCGCTGCCAAACCTCGTTGTGAAGATGGACTACAACCACCGCCAAGTGGACAGCGGAAAGTACAACGGTGAGGAGACATTCTCCGTGGGTGTCGGCTACGCAGGTTGGTACGCCTTCCTGAAAGACCACCACAACAGAAGACATAGACACTAAAACAAGACCATAATAAACAGTTTTTTAAATAACTAAACATTTTAACAGAATGAAAAAAGGTAAATTCTTTTGGGCTGGTTTGATCGCCCTTTCATTCTTCGGATTCACTGCTTGTGATGACGACGACGAAAACAATTCGAAAGTTGAAGACGTGGTTGAGAATGAAGCGTACAAGGCTGTCATCGACAACTATGTGGACAATATCGTTATCCCGACTTATGCTGACTTGAAGGAGAAAGCAAAAGTTTTGGAGGCTTCCGTAAAGGCCGTTTACGATGCAAAACAGAATGGCGTTTTGACGGACGCACTCATCGAGGCTGCTTGCAACCAGTGGGTTGAGTCGCGTGAGCCTTGGGAGGAGTCTGAGGCATTCCTCTTCGGTCCGGCAGACACTTACGGTTTGGACCCATTGTTGGATTCTTGGCCATTGAACACTGACGACATCCAGAAGATTCTGACATCCAAATCATACGAAACCCTTGAGTCTATCGAGGGTGAGGCTGGCGAGACAACCCGTGGATTCCACACGTTGGAGTACTTCCTTTTCGCTGAGGGAAAGGCAAAAACGGTTAATTCATTGACTGCGGACGAAATCGCCTACGCTTACCAAACTGCTAAGCTGATCACGAAGAACGCTACCCAATTGTGGTACGCTTGGGCTGGCGCTGCCGACGCTACAAGCGAGGATCTGGATGTCATCAAGTCTTCTGGTTTCGATGCTGAGTGTACATCTGTTTTCGGTGAGTACTTTAAATCGCCAAAACTCACTTCCGACTATAAGACGCAGGCCGATGTGATTGGCCAAATCGTAGACGGTTGCACCGACATCTGCAACGAGGTTGCTGGCCAGAAAATCGGTGGCCCGTTCAATGCAGACGAAGGCAGGGGTAATATCTTGGAGGTTGAGTCTTGGACTTCTTACCACTCAATGGTGGACTATGAGAATAACATCATCTCTATCCAACACTCCTATATGGGAACTATGAGCGACGACATCGCCGACCTCGACAATGTGGGTGGTAACCTCAGCATCTCAAGCCTTGTTGCCGCAGAGAATCCAGAACTTGACAAGGATATCCGCGAGCAGATTGCCGCTGCAAGAACAGCTATTGCCAACATCTCAACCACTTCGTTCGCTTTGGCTATCAAAAACCACACGAACGCTACTGAGATTCAAGCCGCTATGGATGCTTGCTACGCATTGTTCGATACCTTCGGAAAAATCAAGACTGTCATCAAGTAACAGTCGCTACTGAATACATCGGAGAGGGAACTTTTTACAGTCCCCTCTTTGGTGTAGTTCTTCGTTTCTTTTCTTTTGGGCATTTATTTTTCGATTCAATATGACTAAGAGAACGATATTTTTAAGATTTATCACTTTGCTCCTCCCTATGTTCTCGTTCTCCGCTTGCGATGATGCGACGGTTGAATACGAGGATATCGTAAAGCCGAACGGTGACATTGCCTCTTATAAGGAACTATCGGCAGGTCGCTCCACGGTCTTCCTCTCATCGAGTAAGGCGTATGACTCGCCTGCTAATTGGGTTACAGGCTCGCTCCTGACTCGCTTCAACGCCGGCGATGTGCTTTATGACGACCCTAATGTATCGAGCAACGGTTTGGGACCTGTCTACGCAGGTTACTCTTGTGGCAGTTGCCACAAAAATGCCGGAAGAACGCCTTCCACGCTTATCTCGCAAGGCGGAAGTGGCAGTTACGGCTTCTCATCTATGCTTGTCTACATCACCAGAAAAAACGGCGCGTATTTCCGCAACTATGGGCGCGTGCTGCACGACCAGACCATCTACGGTTCGCAGGCCGAGGGGAAACTACACGTTACCTACACCGAACAGGAGTACACCTTTCCCGATGGCGAAAAATATTCACTTCAAACGCCACACTACACCATCACTGAATGGTATGCTGATAGCATCGCCCCAGAAGACCTCTATATCTCCGTCCGTATTCCTAACAGGCACGTCGGGATGGGGCAGATGATGGCTCTCGACAAAAACGAACTTCTTCAGGTGGAGAAAAACTCCAACTATCCAGAATACGGCATTAGCGGTCGGTTGAACTACATCACCGAGCGCGGCGTCTACCAAATAGGCGTTTCGGGCAATAAGGCGCAGCACGCAGACCTCACCGTCGAGCTGGGTTATTCCAGTGATATGGGTATGACCAACACGCGCTATCCCGAAGAGGTGTGCGCTGGACAGGCTCAGCACCCTCAGATATACGCCGGTATTGAGGTCAGCACCCGCGATATGGAGGATGTCGACCTCTATATGCAGTGCCTTGGCGTGCCTGCTCGCCGTTACGTCAACTTCCGAGAGGTGAAGCAGGGCGAAGCCGCTTTCAAGGCTTGCCATTGCGACCTCTGCCACCTCCCTACGCTTCACACGCAGTCTCGCGGTTCAACCCTCCTCAACGGGACGGAACTCCCTTGGTTGGGCGGACAAACCATTCATCCTTACTCTGACTTCTTGATTCATGATATGGGTCCTGAGTTGGACGACCACCTTAAGAGCGGACTTGCTTATGGAAACGAGTGGCGCACCACGCCGCTGTGGGGCATCGGTTTGCAGTCTGTCGTCAACGGCCACACGCAATTCTTGCACGACGGGCGCGCGCGCAACCTCCAAGAGGCTATCCTCTGGCACGGGGGCGAGGGCGCAGTTTCCAAGGAACTCTACCGTCGGCTGAGCAAAGAGGACAGGGAGTGTCTCATCCTCTTCCTCCAAACACTCTAATTTCAGAAATAAATTTTTCACCATAACCTTTCATAACGTATCGTATGAAACTGAAAAAATTACTCCCTCTCTTCTTGGGAGCCTTGATGCCGGCCTTTGCCGCCGCTCAGGGAAATAATGAAGAGCAAATCACATTCCAATCTGAAAAAGACACGGTTGAGGCACGCCACCACGGCGAGAAAAACACCAAGTTCTCTTGGGGTCCCATCAACGACAAATATGTTGAGAGCGACGTCGTCCGCCTCGATGATAAGAAGGGTTTCACCTTGCAGACCCGCGCAGGCGATTTTCTGCTGAAGCCTTACGTCCTTGTGCAGACTGCCGTTTCCGTCAACTACTATGATGACGAGGGATTGAACCTTGCAGACCAGGATAACATCGCCAACTCGGGCTTCTCCATTCCTTACGGAATAATCGGCTTCTCGGGAAAGGCGTTCAAAAAGCTGACGTTCAACGTGGCTGTCAACGCTGCGAAAACGGGTGCGAACCTTTTGCAACAGGCTTGGTTTGACGTCAATGTGAACGATGCTTTCCGCATCCGTGCAGGTAAGTTCAAAGTGCCTTTCGCTCAGGGCTATCTCGTAACGCTGGGCGAAACGATGTTTCCATCGATGCCGCTTTCACTCACTACGACAGCCAATGTTGATATGAGTTTGAACTCCGCTAACCCGACGGTGGGCCTTGGCTTCGACCTCGGGCTCCAGTTTCACGGACTTGTGAAGGATAAGTTCCAATATCAGGTGGGTATCTTCAACGGAACGGGTGGCACCAATTCTGCCACCAAAACGATGAGCGACGACAACAAGTGGTTGCCCTCCCTGCTTTATGCGGCTCGCGTCGCCTATATGCCTTTGGGTGTGATGCCAGGCCATCAGGGAACGCCTACCGACTTGAACAACAACAAGTTGCTCTTTGCCGTTGCTTCCAACTACAATGTTGAGGCTGAGGATGAGTGCTCTAACGACCTCCGCCTTGGTGCAGAGGCTTCGTGGCTCTACAAGCGGTTCTTCCTTTCAGGTGAGTTCTTTTACTTGCGTCTTAACTGGCAGAAGAGAATGATGGGTTATGCGTCAGACTTCAACCTGATTGGTGGTTATGCGCAAGCCGCATACTTTGTGATGCCGAAGATGCAGGTCGCCCTCCGCTACGACTGGTTCAACCGCAACGGTTTGGCTAAAAACGGCTATCTGAATGACGCCTCCCTTGGCATCAACTACTTCTTTGTCAACTATAACTTGAAGTTGCAAGTGATGTACCAATATATGGGTAAGGCTAAGCATGACGACCAGTTGGATCGCGACAATGACGACTCTGGCCTGGCTACTCACGCTGGTATGGCACTGCTGCAATACACATTCTAAGTTTTATCCTTCTGAAGATGAAAATGAGATTGCTGAAACATTTGTCGCTCGTTCTGTTCTGCGCATCCTCTCTGACTTCTTGTTGGATGGATACGGGCGACATCACCGAGGACGACCGAGGTGAGGAGCTTGGCGCATCATTCAATGTACGTGTCGTTTTTAAAAATAGGAACGCCTGGCCTACGGATAACCAACTCGCCATCTGCGCTTTTTCTGGCGATGAGAAGAACCCGTTCGACTGGAAATTCATCACCAAACAGACGAAGGACGATACGCTGAGCCTGTCGCTCACGGGCATCGACCGCGAGCCAGACTATGTGTCAATCTCCCTCCTCAACAAGGTGAAACAAAAGGTGTACAACTTCAAAACGGCAAAGTTGGAGGAGAGCGACCCTGATATGGTTTGGACGATCGACCTGCTCGACTTTGGGCGGGTCCAAACGCAGTTTTTCAATAATTGCCAGAACTGCCATGGAGGTAGCGCATCGGCTGCCGCTGGTTTGTATCTTACGGAGGGGAAGACTTACAACTCCCTTGTCAACCAACCTTCTACGAGGGTGGACGGACGGAAGTTGGTTACGCCTGGCTCTGTGTCGGAGAGTTTCATTGTGGATGTCATAACCGGTAAGACCGACGCTCTGCACTATGACCATACGCAGGTGGGCTACAACAATGAAACGGAGGATATACAGTTGCTGAAGGATTGGATTTCTAATCTAAGTGCGGAATAAATTGCCCGAATGTGTTAATTTTGAAAGAAAAACAAACGTGTGTTTTATGAGGGATTTCTATGGAATCACATTATCAGGGGGACGCGTACGCGCCGAAGTTGCGATGTTTGGCAAAAGTCCCTCTGCGAGAGAGTGCCACTTGATGGTGCATGTCGAGGACAAGAACTGCTCTTACATTGAGCAAATCTGCCTCCTTGTGAGTGCGTTGCGCGAGGCTCGTGCCTATCTTAACGGCTTCTCTTGCGTCTTTTTGCGATATTTCCTGAGCGATGCCGCCAACCAGGCGGAGTTCTTGTATTCGCAGCACGCCCAGTTGGAGTGGGAGTGTACTTACTCGGTGATTCAGCAGCCGCCGTTGGATGGTTCTAAGGTTGCTGCGTGGGTCTACCTCGTCAGCGATATGGAGGTGGCAGAAACCGATGGGGTTGTTTGCGCCGAACATAATGGCTATGTGCATTATTGGCGTTCGTCGGGGGAATTGCACGAGGGCGACTCGTTCGCACAGGCGGAGTATCTGCTGAATGAGGAGGATAAGTTCCTCAAGAAACAAGGTATGACGATGTTGAACGACTGTATCCGCACTTGGTTCTATCTGCAAAACATTGACGTGAACTACCAAGGTATGGTGTTGGCCCGCAACAAGAATTTCGCAGAGAATGGTTTGACGAAGGATACACACTTCATCACCAGTACCGGCATCGGCGGACGGATGGGTTCGCCCGAGTCTATTGTTCGCCTTGATTCTTATTCGGTGAAGGGTCTGCAACCCGAACAGATTAAGTTCCTTTATGCGAAGTCGCATCTTAACCCCACATACGAGTATAACGTGGCTTTCGAGCGTGGCACACAGGTGATCTACGGCGATAGGAAGCACCTTCTTTTGTCGGGAACGGCAAGCATTGACAATAAAGGGCAGATTGTACACCCTGGCGACATTCGCAAGCAGACGGAGCGTATGCTTGCGAATTGCGAGGCTCTGCTCAACGAGGGCGGTGGCACTTTGGATGACTTGGGGCATCTGCTGATTTATCTCCGTGATGTGGCAGACTATGGTGCGGTTCGCGAGATTTTTGAGTCTCGATTGCCCCAAACGCCGAAGGTTATTCTCCTTGCACCGGTTTGTCGCCCAGGTTGGCTGATCGAGGTGGAAGGTATGGCGGTGGTGAAAAACAGCGACGCTCGTTTCCGTCCTTTCTGAAACGAAGAATTTCCAGGCATAACGCTAAGGCTGAAATCCTTTGGGTTTCGGCTTTTTTATTGTTCTTTTGCGCCTATTGCTCTCTTACTTCAATGGATTTGATGGCACTGTGGAAGATTTCCCGGTTGATTTCTTTGGTTCTGCCCACAATGAGAAACCAGTCTGCGATAGCCCAAAAACCTAATCCTCCGCAGGTGATGAGTTTGACAATGCCGAGCCGAATGTCGCCAATGTAGAAGCGGTCTGCGCCTAACAGCCCGAAGAAAAAACTTAACAGCAGTGCAACAACAGGTTTCTTCAGCGTCGTGAATGACAATTCGGTGAAATACTTGTCGGGGATTGTTCTCAAATTCTCTTGAATCGCTGTTCTTGTCCCTTTGTCAAAATAGCTGCCAAACGCATATAGCAGCGTAGAAATTTTTGTTGAATCCAATTTATTTGTTTTTTAATTTGTGTTACTTGTATCGTCCTCCTTCTGAGCTTTTCCACCTAACTCTTCCAATTTTTCTAAAATTGCCCAGGCGTTGCGTTCTCGTGTGAAGGATTTCGCATAGAACATATCGACGATGGCCCAAATTCCAAGTCCTCCGCAGGTCAGCATTTTCCAAACGGCAGAGAAATAAAATCCTAAATAGAACCTGTCTCCTCCTAATGGTCCCATCAAAAGGCTGTAAACCAATGTGTGGTTGGGATTTTTCATCTCTATCTTTGACAGCTCCTCGTAGTAGTTTGTGTTCGTTTCTGTAGGTAGCATGCCAATCCTCTCCAAAATTGCCCCTTTGGCATTTGGATCTATCAAACTCTCCCAATCTGACATAATCTTGTCTATCAGCAGTGTGTCCAACGTGTTCTTTTTTTGTGTTATGAAAAAAGTGTAAAATTTACACTTTGCGAAGGTAGACAATTTTCCGCAGTTTTCCAAAGAGAGAAGGAGAAAAAAGTAATTTTTTCCCCTTCTTCTCTTCATTAATCATCTATCTTGAATTATACCAAAGATCGGATCAAAGTTTCTTTGTCGCCTGGCAGGTAGTCCATAGGAGCAACCTCTGGCATTACGTAGCAACCAGGTTTTTGTTTCAATACGGCGCGAGCGCAAGAAACCAGGATTTGACCAGTCAAGGCTGGGTTGTTGATAGTCATCTTGAACTCGAAACGTTGGCTTTGTGTCTTGCCTGAAACACCTTTCCTTTCCAAGAGAACGCCGTGTCCCATGTCGCGGCAGTTGTCAACGCTGGCAACTGGGATAACGTGGAGTTCGTCGTGAGCGAAGTAAGAATCAGCCTTCAACTCATTGTAGATTTGCTCTGCGGTGTAGCCATCTTCCAATTCAACGTAAACCATACGGCTGTGGATTCCAGTTCCCTGAGGAATTGTCATAGACAAAGCGTTCTTCACGCCCTTTTTTGAGCGAGCAACAACGGAGTGCCCCATACTCATACCAGGACCGAAGTTGGTGTAAGTCAATCCCTTAGGAGCCATAGCTTCAAGCAAAGTACGGATTACAGAGTCTGAACCTGGATCCCAGCCTGCTGAGATGATGGAAGCGACACCGTTTTTCTTTGCTTTTGCATCCAAATCTTCGTGCAAATCCCAAACGTCTGTGTGGATATCGAAACTATCAACTGTGCAGATTCCCTTAGCGAGGTAAGTGGTAGCCAATTCAGGTATGCTGCGTGATGGACCGCAAAGGATAGCCACGTCAATCTTTCCGAGCTGGTCGATGTCTGAAACCACCTTTACGTTGGTGAGTTCTACAGGTTGAGGAGCAGCAGCGTCGCGACGCACTACGCCTACAAGTTCCATATCAGGAGCGGACTGGATAGCCTCTACCGAGTAACGGCCAATATTGCCATAGCCGATTACTGCGACTTTTATTTTGCTCATAATCAAGTGATTTTACAAGGTAATCAAAAGAAAAACTATAAGGTTTTTAACAAAAAATCCCCGAAGTTGAATTACGACGGGGATTTTTTCGATGTCGGTCGGGTTACGATTAAACCAAACCTTGAGCTAACATTGCATTGGCAACCTTAACGAAACCAGCGATGTTTGCACCCTTAACATAGTTAACTGTGCCGTCAGCCTCAGTACCGTATTTTACGCAGTTCTCGTGGATATCCTTCATGATTCTCTTGAGCTTCTCGTCAACCTCTTCTCTTGTCCAAGACAAGCGTGCAGAGTTCTGACACATTTCAAGACCTGAAGTTGCAACACCACCTGCGTTAGAAGCCTTACCTGGAGCGTAGAGGATCTTAGCAGCGATGAATTGCTCAACTGCTGCGATTGTAGAAGGCATGTTAGCACCCTCAGCAACCAACTTAGTTCCATTCTTCAACAATGCTGCTGCATCGTCACCATCCAACTCGTTCTGAGTTGCACATGGCATAGCAACATCGTATGCTCTCAACTGCCAAGGACGTTTTCCTTCGAAGTACTTAGCCTTTGGATATTTAGTAGCGTACTCTTTGATACGGCCACGTTTTACGTTCTTCAAATCGAAGATGTAAGCGAGCTTCTCTGCGTCGATACCGTCCTCATCGAGGATAGTTCCGTTTGAGTCTGAAACTGTCAAAACCTTAGCACCCAATTCAGTACATTTCTGAACGGCGTATTGTGCAACGTTTCCTGAACCAGAGATAGCAACTGTCTTGCCTTTCAAAGAATCGCCCTTAGTAGCGAACATATATTGTGCGAAGTAAGTTACACCGTAACCAGTAGCCTCAGGACGGATCAATGAACCACCGAACTCAAGACCCTTACCAGTCAAAACACCAGTGAACTCGTTTCTCAATCTCTTGTATTGACCGAACATGTAGCCAACCTCACGAGCACCAGTTCCTATATCACCTGCAGGAACATCAGTGTCAGGACCAATGTGGCGGAACAACTCAGTGATGAAGCTTTGGCAGAAACGCATTACCTCGTTATCTGATTTTCCCTTAGGGTCGAAGTCTGAACCTCCCTTGGCACCACCCATTGGAAGAGTAGTCAAAGAGTTTTTCAAAACCTGCTCGAATGCTAAGAACTTCAAAGTGCCCAACTTTACTGAAGGGTGCAAACGGATACCTCCTTTGTATGGACCGATCGCACTGTTCATCTGGATACGGTATCCACGGTTGATTTGGTACTCACCCTTGTCGTCAATCCAAGGAACACGGAACATGATAACTCTCTCAGGCTCAGTCATTCTCTCAAGAATCTTTGCCTTCTGATACTCTGGGTGAGCCTCGATGAATGGCATCAATGACTCTACCACCTCCTGTACTGCCTGGTGGAACTCTTCTTCTCCTGGATTCTTAGCGATAAGCTTATCCATGAACTCTTTTACCTTTGCATCCATAAGATTACAATTTAAAAGTTAGTTTATCTTGTTTTGTTTATCTCTCTCTTTACATTCTTGTCTTTCGACACTGCAAATATACGGACTATTCTTTTATGAAAAAATTTTTTCGCCACTTTTTTAAGCAAAAAGAGATTTTTTTTTGAGTTGATGCGAATTTTTGCCACAAAACAAGTATTTACAATGTCATTTTGTCAAATTCAATACCTATATGTGGCTATTTTGGAGCGTGTGTAATGCCGGGATTGACAAAAAAAACGCTTTCATCAGCCTTTTCGGACAAAATGAAAGCGATTTGATAGTTTTTCAGACAATGCGTCTGACATTATGGTTTTCTGAACCGTTGATGCATGGGTTTTATCGTAGGATGGATGCGCCTGTCTGTGCGTCCACTTTCGTGTTGAGCGCTTTGCCTTTGAAGGTTGGCGTCAGTGGTTCGTTTTTTTCCAATACGCTGTATATGTCCTGTTCGTTGTAGTCTACCGAGGCGGTGCTGAACTCGGGGTAGTTATAGTTCTTTAACAGCAGACGGTCGAACGTGGGTGAGTGGTGCGGCAACTGGAAGGGTTTGTGTGCCTTCCCGTCTTTGTCGAAATAGGAAAAGTAGAGCCGCACGTAGTTGCCGTCTTCCCGGCGCGACCCTACCATAAGCCAGCGACCGTTGGACGACCAGGTTACATACCCGTCTGCATGTGGGGACGATGCTTCTTGGCAGATGCTTGCGGTGGAGTTTTGCAGGTCATAAATCAAGATGTCTGAATCGGGGTGGGTGAAGTGGTATGCCCCATTTTCGGCAATGGTCATAGCGATGTATCGTCCGTCGGGCGAGATTCGTGGTTTGGATATGCTTTTCCCAAAGTCTGAAATTTTATACATCGTTTCAGGATTCCCGAACTCTTTAGTCTGAATGTCAAATTTTCTTCGCATCAAGTCATACTTTGCTTGTCGCAGCGTTGAGTTCTTCTTCGCTGTTGTTGGGCAAGCGCAATAGTATAGGTAAGTGCCGTCTGCCGACCAAGTTGGGTATGTTTCTATAATACTGTCCGTCCTCGTCTCGGTGACGTATCTAACTGAGTTTTCTTCAACATCATACAATAGTATGTCTGATCGGAGGTCGAATGGATCGGTTTTCAAGGTGGAGTCCGTGGGGAAAACCTGTCCCATAGAGTTGTTGGAGAATGCAATCAGCGGAAGTATAGGGTGCCAGCGTTCGTAGACTGCCACTTCTGCCATGTCGCCTACTTTTGTGGATACCACTTTGGTTTCTCCGTTGTAGGTTACCACCATACCTCCTCCTTTTGAGCGGTAGTGGAAGACGGTGTTGTGAGGATTGCCTTGTTGGGTGGTGTGGCAGTTGACGCACCGACTGTATTCGTAGTTAGGGTCAGTGTTGAATTTCAAGTTGCTGACGAAGCGTTTCATTTTGCCATCCTCCATAGAGAATTGCCACAGTCCCATATTGGGGCTGTTCTCATACGAAGGCTCGATGAGGCGGAAGGTTACGAAAGGGTCGATGCTGTCTGCCGCAATGGTGATGGGGAAGGTTGGGTATTTCTTCCACTTCTTTTGGTTGAGTGTGTAGACGTCAACGGATAGGTCTTTCCCGATGTTCGCTTTCAAAATTTCTTTCCATTTTTTTTCTGGGAATATCACCTCGCCGTTTTCGCCCTTGCAAACGATTTGTGATGTGCCGGCGGCGATGGCGACGACCACGTCCTCGGTTTTATTCATCACCTTGAAATTCATCGGAGCGATGTTGTATGGCACAACCACATCTCTCACGTCTGGATATACCTCCAGCGTATCTGTCGCTTGCGTGTATTCTGTTGGCACATTCGCTGTGCAAGCGCACAATGCTGTCGCTGCGAACAACCCAATCAGTTTTGCTATATGCTTCATAATTATTGTATTGGATTTATCGTACTTGGTCTGCCCCGAATTGCTCTCGGCAGAACATATAGTAGTAGGCGTATGAGTTTTTGTATTTTGGGTAGAGATCTGCCGCTGCCTGGTCGCGTTTCTCCACTCCGTATTTTTGTGCATTCCGGACGATTTCCTGCACCCTTTGCGCCACGGGACGCTCCACTTGGAATCGTTTCACAAGTTCCGCGCTTTTGTGTTCCATAGTCCACAGTACAATGGCTTCTTGGAAATAGATGGGCAGCCGACCAGTGGTGTTCCTCGCAATTGCGCAGAAATCGTTGACAAAGTAGTTCAGCTTTTTTAGGTAGAGGTCTGCCAACAATCTTCGTTCAACAATGTTCATTGGAATGTTGCTGAAGTTCAAGTATTGCAGTGCGAAGCTCTGCCCGATGTGTGCCGTTATGTTCTCGTGTATTTCCCGGCTTTTCAGCACGCTGTAAAGTGGGTATTTTTCTTCAAACTTTTTAGGATTGCCCACGCATTCGGCTAAGTTTTCCGCCTCATTGCTCATCACGCCGGTTTTGCTCATCACCTCTATGTATCGTTCAGCCAACTTGTCCTCGTCGTTGATCAATGCGAAAAGAGGAAAATACCGCAGCCCCTCATACGTTTCGCCGAATGTCGTCCATTTCTCCATATTCATCTGCAAGCCTGCGCTGAACATTGATCCGTGGAAGTATAGCGCGGTCGAGGAAATTATCATATCGATGGTGCGCTCGTCATTCCGGTCGTAGTAGGGTAGAGGATAGTCAAACAGTTTTTGCGACAGTTGGTTGGTGTTGGCAAGGGCGATCACGCGGAATGCGTTTTGCGTGTGTGTGATGTTTTTGAATTTTTCTGCGTCTTCCAAAATGCCTTTCCAGTCTTGTTCGTCGGCGAGGCGTGCCATCTTCATTTCGGAGCGAAATATGCGGTTGCTCTCTTTCGCACTTATATATATAGGTATGGCGAACATCGTAAGGAGGATTAGCATAGACGCTTTTCCTCGTCTTTTGAATTCTTTTTTAGAAAGAATCGGGAAGAGTATCAGAGCCAATGCTGCGATGATTTCGTAGATGAATATTTCTGTGAAATAAGGGTCGACAATCGGTGCGAAAACTGTTTGTCGGAAGAATGCGCCCATTAGGAATCGCCCTTCCAAAAGTGCGGCGACTATCCACAACGTTACTGTTGCGGGAAGCCAGATTTTCCACTCTTCTTTTGTGGTGGAAACCATTAACATTGGTAGATAGGCGTAGAACCCAATGATGGGAAAGAGTAGGGTGGAAATGGCCAGTCCGCCGACCATCGCCGCTGTGCCTGTCCCGATTTTGCGATACAGGGCATAATATGCTAACGCATAGAACATTCCTATGATGGGACTCCACAGGCAACCGATGTTGAACCTCCAGTAAATCTCATATTTCACTTGCATCAAGAAAAGCAAAATCAACAATGAGGGAATGTAGGTGAGAACCGGCATTTTCTTCTCTCCGAATAGTTTGCCGACCCACCATTGCAGCAGTGTCAGCAATGCGGAGATTAGTGCCGCTGCGATTGCAGGGTGGACGAACAGTTGGTTCAGAAACCGCCCGATGTACAGCATCAATCCTCCCGGGCGGTCGATTGCCTGCCATGCGTAGCTCGCATCATACAAAAAGTAGCTTTGCCAGAAATATTGATACAGAGCATCGCTGTATACGACTCCCAACAGAATGAACGAAAACAAGAAAAACGCGCAACGAAGCACCCACGGGAACTTCGGATTTACCATCCATTGTGCCACTTTGCTCTGATTCTCAGAGGCTTTCGTCCGCGGTTTCCGTCCGCCATTGTTTACTCGAACCATAGTCATCAAATTTTTTCTGTGAGATAATTGTAAAGGCCTTTGCAAGTATCTTCCAAAATGTCCATTACACGCTCGAAGCCCTCGTTGCCTCCGTAGTAGGGGTCTGGCACGTACGTTGCCTCCGAGTGGATGGCGAACTCTGTCATCTGGTGGATTTTCTGCACTTGCTCCAATGTGGCGGCTCGTTCTTTCAGTTCGTCCACGTTGGTGTCATCCATTCCTACGATAATGTCGAACTTTTCAAAATCGTCGGCTTTCACCGGGCGCGAGATGGAGGTTACATCGTACCCTTTCTGGGCAGCGAAGTATCGCATTCTCGCATCTGCCGGCTCGCCTTGGTGGTAGCTTAATAGCCCTGCTGAATCAACGAAGAAACGCTTGTCGCCATTCTCCTCCAAAACCGACTTCATCACCGCCTCCGCCGCAGCCGACCGGCAGATGTTGCCTAAGCAAACGAACAATATTTTAAATGGTTGCTGCGCCATTGCCATTGTCGGTTGGTGCCGATGTTTGTCCGCCGGCGTTTTTCTTCTTTCTCCAGAAATGTTTTTTCTTGGATTTTGGTTTCTTCCCATCGGCTGCCGCTGCGGTTGGCTCTTGATGGGTAGGTTGGTTATTGGCTTTTTGTGGTCTGCGACTCTTCCCATCGGCGTTGCGAGGAGGTTTGATTCCTCTGTTTCCGCCCTTCCCGTGGTTGGAAGAGTTTGCGCTGCGACTGTTTTTGCGCCGTGCGTTTGGTTCGTAGGCTGGTCCTTCGCCTAACGCTTCTGGCATAGGCATCTTCTCGATTGTCTTCTCCAAAAATTTCTCAACTCTCCCGAAGCGGAACTGGTCTTCCTCAGACACGAATGTGATTCCCCGCCCTGTGCGGTTGGCGCGTGCGGTTCGTCCGATGCGGTGTATGTAGTCCTCCACGTCTCTCGGCACGTCGTAGTTGATAACAAGGTCGATGTCGTCGATGTCGATGCCCCTCGCCACAATGTCCGTCGCTACGAGTACCAAGGCTTTGCCGCTTTTAAAGTCGAGCAGAGCCTCGTCGCGTTCTGCCTGCTCCAGGTCGGAGTGGATTTCTGCCACGGGAAATCCCTTGCGGCGTAGTTGCCTCGTCATTTCCTTCACTTTCAGTTTGGAAGAAGAGAAAACGATGGTCTTCCGTTTGTCGTCTTCTTTGAGAATGGTGGTGAGCAGTTGTAGTTTTTGCGGTTCGTAGCAAATATACGCCTCTTGGCGGATGCCGTCTGCGGGTTTGGAGATGGCGATGTTCACCATTGAAGGGTTGCGGAGGATGGTCTCTGCCAATTTCTTGATTTTGGGCGGCATCGTGGCGGAGAACATAATGGTTTGCCTGTCAGCCGGCAATTTTTTAACGATTTGTATGATGTCGTCGTAGAATCCCATATCGAGCATGCGGTCTGCCTCGTCCAACACGAAGTAGCTCACTTTCGAGAAGTCGACGTTGTCCAACGAGATGTGCGAGATGAGTCTTCCCGGCGTGGCTACCACGAAGTCTGCGCCCAATTGCATAGCGCGTTTTTGTTGCTCCCACGCTCCGGCGTCGCTCCCACCGTACACTGCCACCGAGCTGATGGGGAGGAAATACGAGAATCCCTCCAGTTGCTGGTCGATCTGCTGCGCCAACTCGCGTGTGGGCGACATGATGATGGCGTTCACCGCCGTGTCGTCGTGTTTTTCCGTCAGCATCTTGTTGAGGAGCGGCAGCAGGTAGGCGGCGGTCTTGCCGGTTCCCGTCTGTGCGCACGCGATGATGTCTTTGCCTTCTAAAATCAATGGAATAGACTGCTCCTGCACGGGCGTCATACTCTGGAAATTCATTGCCGAAAGTCCCTCCATTAGGCTCGGCTCCAGGTTTAAATCTTCAAATTTCATATAGTTATCTAATACCCGCATGCATTACTTCCATTTTCGGAACGGCAGGCGGAAACAGCACCGACTGCGCACCGTGCACAGCCGTATCTTGCGCAAATTTAACACTTTAAGCCCAATATTGCCGATTAATCAGCAATAAATGTTGGCTTTTCGGGTTATTGGTAGTGTCCGGCGTACGGCGAAATGCGGGCAAAAAAATGTTTTTCCAATTTTGCTTTTTATTATTTCCGATAATAATGATACTTTTGGAAAATTTACAGTTTGAACGAGTGTCGTCCGAACTAAATTGTAGTTTAGAGTGAAAAAAACTTTTTAAAGAATATGAGCATGAATTATTTCAAATCCGCGGTTTTGTGCCTGCTTGTGGGCTTGTCTTCGGTTGCGTGCGCAGCAGGAAGTAACACTAAACAGGAGGGTGGCAAGGTGGAACACCTCAATTACAGCGAGTTCAACAAGAAGGTGGCTGATGTGTCGCAAAGCAATTGGAAATACTTGGGCGACAAGCCTTGCATTGTCGACTTCTACGCCTCTTGGTGCGGTCCGTGCAAGATGATTTCCCCTTATTTGGACGATTTGGCGAAGGAGTACAAGGGCAAGATCTCCATCTATAAGATCGATGTTGATAAGGAAAGGGAACTGGCTCGTATGTTCGGTGCGTCGTCTATCCCATTGCTGGTTTTTATCCCTAAGGATGGTCAGCCGCAAATGTCGCGCGGTGCGATGTCGAAAGGCGAGTTGAGAAACGCTATCGAGACGGTTTTGTTGAATAGCAAGAAAAAGTAACGTCTTCGCTCCACAAGAATGAAAGGTATCATTTTAGCGGGCGGAAGTGCCACAAGGCTCTATCCGCTCTCCAAGGCCATATCCAAGCAAATAATGCCTGTGTATGACAAGCCGATGATTTATTACCCACTCTCTACGTTGATGTTGGCGGGCATCCGCGAGGTGCTGATCATCTCTACGCCGAGGGATCTCCCCGTGTTTGAGAATCTGTTGGGCGATGGCCACGAATTGGGTATGCGCTTCTCATTCAAGGTGCAGGATACTCCCAACGGGTTGGCTCAGGCGTTTATACTGGGCGAGGATTTTCTGGCGGGCGAGGCTGGTTGCCTGATTTTGGGCGACAATCTTTTCCATGGCCAAAATTTCTCCGCTATGCTGAAGCGCGCCGCGCAAAAGGAGGTGGGCGCAACCATCTTCGGGTATTATGTGAAGAACCCTACCGCATACGGCGTGGCTGAGTTTGACGCCGACGGGAAGGTGATTTCCTTGGAGGAAAAACCTGCGAAGCCGAAGTCCAATTATGCCGTGCCAGGCCTTTATTTCTACGATAAGACGGTTGTTGAAAAGGCGAAGAGCATCCGCCCTTCTGCCCGCGGCGAGTATGAGATAACCGACCTCAACAAACTCTATTTGGAGGAAGGTACGCTGCATGTCGACCTCTTCGGAAGAGGTTTCGCATGGTTGGATACCGGTAATTGCGACTCTCTGTTAGAGGCGAGCAACTTCGTGGAAACTATCCAAAAAAGACAGGGATTCTACATCGCCTGTATCGAGGAAATCGCATGGCGCAACAACTGGATCTCCGATCGCCAGTTGGAGGATTTAGGTAACCAACAATCGAAAACCCAATACGGACAATATATATTGTCTTTATTATCAGAAAAGAAATGATTTTCACAGAGCAAAAAATAAAAGGCGTTTGGGTGATTGAACCCAAAGTGTTTGCCGATAGCCGAGGCTATTTTTTTGAAGCATATAAAGAGGAGGAGTTCGTCGCTCACGTCGGTAAGGTGAATTTTGTGCAAGACAATGAATCGAAATCGTCGTTCGGCGTGTTGCGCGGTCTGCACTACCAGAAGGGTGAGTTTTCTCAAGCCAAGTTGGTGCGCGTCATCAAAGGTGAGGTGTTGGATGTGGCAGTGGATATCCGCAAGAGCTCTCCAACATTTGGCCAGCACGTGGCTGTGCTGCTGAGTGAGGAGAACAAACGGCAGCTGTTCATCCCTCGTGGATTCGCCCACGGATTTCTCGTCCGTAGTGAGGAGGCAATCTTCACTTATAAGGTGGACAATGTTTATGCGCCACAAGCCGACGCCGGCATCCTCTACAACGATCCAGACATCAATATTAGCTGGGACATCGACCCTTCAAAGGTGCTTTTGTCCGAGAAAGACAAGAAACATCCTTTCTTAAAGGACGCAGAAGTTTTTGAATAATATTCTCAGAAAATGAATATCTTAGTAACAGGGTGCAATGGCCAGTTGGGCAGCTCCCTCCGCAAAATATCGGGAGAGTATCCCACCCATAGATTCGTCTTTATGGATTACCCAGAGGGCGACATCACCAACCTCGATTTGCTTTGTTCTATCCTTCAAAAGGAGGAAATTAACGCCATAGTCAATTGCGCCGCCTACACTGCGGTAGACAAGGCTGAGGGCGACGAGCCTGCGGCTGCAAAAATCAACGCAGACGGACCGAAGAACCTCGCCATCGCTGCGAAACGACACGGAGCGAAGCTTGTCCACATCTCAACAGATTACGTTTTCGACGGAAAATCTCCGTTGCCTCGCAAAGAGTCGGACCCTACCGCCCCTATCGGTGTTTACGGAAAGACGAAACGTCAGGGCGAGTTGGAGGTCGAGAGGAGCGGTTGCGACGCTGTTATCATTCGTACCGCCTGGTTGTACAGTGAGTTCGGAGGTAATTTTGTGAAGACAATGCTCCGCCTCTCAAAGGAACGCGACCACCTTAACGTGGTGTTCGACCAGGTGGGTACTCCGACTTACGCTACCGACCTTGCCTATGCTATTATGACCATCATAGAAAAGGGTTTCTCTGGCTTTGAGATCTACCATTTTTCAAACGAAGGTGCCATCAGTTGGTACGACTTCACCCAAGCCATATTCGAAATTGCTGGGGCGAAAACCACTGTCGGCGCGATAGAGAGCTGGGAGTACCCGACGCCCACTGAGCGACCAGCGTTCAGCGTTTTGAACAAACGGAAAATCAGAGAAGCCGGCGTGAAAGTGCCTTACTGGCGCGATTCCTTAAAGAAGTGTCTCGATATCTTATTGGCTCAGAACTGATTCTGGGCCAATATCATACCCGGATATGAGTGATAAGGAATTTTACATACAATACTGCGGGCAGCACCCCGAAATTCCCCTGTTCCAGCAGGCGTGGTGGCAGGCGTGTGTTGCTGGGCAGCATGAGTGGGATGTGATACTCGTCCGGGATCAGTCGGGTTGCGTATTGGCGTTCTTGCCATACTTGGTCCTAAAGAAATTTTGTCTCAGAATGATTGCCCAGCCCTTGCTCTCGCAGTGCAATGGCGTTTGGGCGGATAGAACGCGATGCGATGGCGATTATGAGGATTTTGAGAGGAATGTTTGTTTGCGTATTATTTCAAAACTAAAGTCGCTGAGGCTTTCTGGGTTTCAGCAGTTTTTCCCTAAAAATTTTTCTTCCCTTCAATTATTTCGAGACAATGGATATGAAGTGTCGGAGCGGAAAACTTATGTGGTTCCCGAACTTCAGAGAACGGAATCTGTTTTGTGGAACGAAATCGCTGCTTCCCAACGACGTCAAATACGAAAGGCACAGCGCAATGGCTTATTCATTGCAGAATGTTCGGATGCAGATTATTTTTATGATTTTCACACCGAATGTTTGCGTGGGAAAGGGGAGAAAAACCTGAACAGTCGGGCAGTTGAGGTTGCGTTATGCCGTGAGGCGTTGAAGCGAGGGCAGGGTGTGATACTCCTTGCCAAGAATCTCGCAGGCGAAACCGTTGCTGCTCTTTTTTTAGTGTGGGATGCCACCACAGCGTACTACCTTATACCTACTTATAATCCCTTGAAGAAAGATTCAGGAGCATCTTCGTTCATTGTGTGGGAAGCGATGCTTTACGCAAGGAACTTGGGAATGCGGTACTTCGACTTTGAGGGGGGCAACCAGTTGTCCATTGGACGGTTCTACAAACAGTTTGGCTCGATAGAGCAAGTTTTTTTTCAAGTAGAAAAGATAGAAAATCCTATTTTAAAACTCGCTCTTGGGCTGAAAACTCGCTGATTAGAACTTTTTTTCGTGTATGTATTTGCAGAAAGCATGGGATGCATTCTTGAAAATGCCTTAGAATAACGATTGATTGGTCAGATTCCCGTATTTTTGTTGTGTTGTAAAACATTGATACACAACATATCCGAAAAAACTTCTCAATTTTGCGAAAAAAACTTCCCCGAACATTTGGTCGGTAAGGAGAAACGC
>CAVGRN010000019.1:0-37343 GCA_963631545.1 Paludibacteraceae bacterium
CTTTGCGTCATGTTTGTAAGAAACATATTACTGTCCGCAAAACAATATAATATTCAATCATCCTCCGTCAAGTTCAGCCGAGCCACCCACACAACGGAGGGCGGCGCATACAATGAGCAAAATGTTAGAACTTTGGAATAAAGGTTCGAATTCAAATCGGTATTCGGGACAAGAAAGCCGCAATACTTTTGCGTTTCGTTTGAATCGTCGATTCATTTCATTTGAATCGCCGATTCATTTCATTTGAATCGCCGATTCGTTTCGTTTGAATCGTCGATTCATTTCATTTGAATCGCCGATTCGTTTCATTTGAATCGTCGATTCATTTCATTTGAACCGCCGATTCGTTTTAATTGAATCGTCGATTCGTTTATGATTGAATTACCGATTCGTTTCGTTTGAATCTATTACTGTTCAATAAAACAATATAACCAAATGGGCTGAATTCCAAGCGAGGAATCCAGCCCTAATTTTTTTCTGCCTCTAAAAGTTTAGCGGACAGTAATACTTCGTTATATGTTTGTCCTTCAAACGAGGGTTGCCGGCATCAAGGCTCTTGCCAATCCCCATTAGCCTTAATCAGCTCCACAAGACGCTCCACGGCCCTATCGGCCTCAATGGATTTTTCAACGCACATCTGCCCTTTGTATAGGCTCACCTTGCCACGCCCTGCGCCAACATAGCCATAATCGGCATCAGCCATCTCTCCCGGTCCGTTGACGACACAACCCATCACACCGATTTTCAACCCCTTCAGATGCGACGTTGCTTGCTTCACTCTCGCAATGGTAGTCTGCAAATCAAAAAGCGTGCGCCCGCAGCTCGGACAAGAAATGTATTCCGTTTTTGAGAACCTCGCCCTTGCACCCTGTAAAATCGTGAACATCAGCGAAGTAACCTCCGCTTGCGGAACATTCGGCGCTTCCACCCATATTCCGTCTATCAAGCCGTCAATCAGGAACTGACCGAAATCAGCAGCAGTCTTGATTCTCAAGTCGTTCAAGTCAGAATCCTCATACCGACGACGAAGCACAACCGGGTTTTTCAACCCATCATTCAACATTTTATGGATGAACTCGCGCTGACCGCCAATGCCATCTCTGTGAGTAGGATATCCGTATGAATCCAAGACGATCACATCCGTATCCTTCAAGAAATCAAGAGATTTCAATTGGTGATAATTATGAATATCCGCCGAAACGAAACGAACTGAAGAATGTTTGTCCGCCCTCGCATCAGACACCGGAAGCATCGGAATCACCTCATTTCTGCCCTGCAAAACGCTTCCATCAAAACAGAAATCAGCGATATTGTTTTCACCCCTGCCGTTGGCAACAACCACTGGCACACTCGCCCCTCCGATAATGCCCACCGAATGAGTCTCCCGGCGTTTGTACACAAAGGGATTAACTTTGTCCGAACTACACCAGACCACCTCGTCGGGGTTGGTTCTTACAGCGGCGGTAGATGTTACATATTGTGCCAAAGCGGACGCCACAGGAATCTCATTCTCAGGCGGTTCGCTCAATGAAACACGGATAGTGTCCCCTATTCCGTCTTGCAGCAGCGCACCGATTCCAAGAGCCGATTTCACCCTGCCATCCTCGCCATCACCAGCCTCGGTTACACCAAGATGCAGAGGAAATGCCATATTCTCCTTTGCCATCGTCTCCACCAACAGGCGCACGGTATGCACCATCACCACGGTATTGGAGGCTTTCACAGAAATGACAATCGAAAAGAAACCATAGTCACGGCAAAGACGAAGGAACTCCATACACGACTCCACCATTCCCTGCGGCGTATCCCCATAACGCGACAGTATCCTGTCGGAGAGCGAACCATGGTTCACTCCAATGCGAATCGCGACGCCACGCTCCTTGCAAATATCAAGCAATGGGTAAAGTTTCTCCTTGATTTTTTCCACCTCGGCTTGGTACTCCGCATCTGTGTAGTCGAAACGCTGCTGGGTATGCACACGATCTACGAAGTTTCCCGGGTTGATGCGTACCTTCTCTACGTGCTTAGCCGCCTCAAACGCTGCGGCTGGGTTGAAATGAATGTCTGCCACCAAAGGCACATCCGACCCTTTCTGCCTAAGCATTGCGTGGATATTCTCCAAGTTTGAGGCTTCCTTCACACCCTGCGCCGTGAAACGCACCAACTCACCGCCAGCCTGCTCAATACGCAAAGCCTGGTCTACCGAAGCCTCCGTATCATTTGTGTCGGTATTAGCCATCGACTGGATGCGAATTGCATTGTCACCGCCAATCTCAATTCTTCCGACCTTGACTGGTATTGTTTTTCTCCGCTGATATAGGAATAATGTCGATGAAGCATTCTCTAACTTATACGCCATATACATTCGGTTTTAAAACGAAGAAGGTTGACAGAAACGCCAACCTTCCCCGTAGAATTGTTTCTCAAATATTAATTTTCAGCAGCAACTGCCTCTTGATTCTTCTTAGACTTCTTCAGGAAGATGTAAGCCAACGGTGTAGCAACGAACCAAGAAGAGTACGTTCCGACGATAACACCCACCAGCATTGCGAAGATGAATCCACGAATGGTTTCTCCTCCGAAGAAGAAGATGACGATCAAAACCACCAAAGTACTCATTGATGTACTGAAAGTACGGCTCAAAGTGGTGTTCAACGAAGCGTTGATCGTCTGCTTCAAATCAGCATTAGGGTGCAAACCGAAGTTTTCACGGATACGATCGAAGATTACCACCTTATCATTGATAGAGTAACCGATAACCGTCAAGATGGCAGCAATGAACGACTGGTCAATCTCCATAGAGAACGGCATGATGTTCTGCAATACGGAGAAGAGTCCGAAGATGAACAAGGTATCATGCATCAAGGCGATCACTGCACCAAGGCTGAACGAAATGTTGCGGAAACGAATCAAAATGTACAATCCGATGCAGACCAACGAGATGAGCACTGCCCAAACGGCAGAAGTCTTGATGTCGTCAGCCATCGTCGGACCGACTTTCTGAGAACTCTGCAAACCAAAGGTTGCATCGTCATCGGCAGTTGAAAGGCGCACCTCAGAACCATCTTTCACATAACGGCTAACAAACATCTCCTGCGTAACACCATCAGAAAGCAATGACTTAACACCCGCATAGATTCTACCCTCAATCTCGGCATCGATACTTGGATTCTGCTCCATAATCTTGTAGTTCGTCGTGATACGAACCTGGTTAGACTCACCAATCGTGATGACGGAAACGCCATTACCATCGAAAGAGTCCTCCAACATATCCGCCACATCAACCGTAGACACTGGCTGCTCAAAGCGGACGATGAAGTTTCGACCTCCCGAGAAGTCTACACCCTTCTTCATACCATTCACACCCAACGAAATCATACCGATGAGCAAGAGCGCACCCGAAATTCCGAAGAAGATGTTGCGTTTGCCCAAGAAATCAACCTTAGTGTTTTGGAACCAACTTTCAGTAATCTTCGTAACAAACTTCAAGTTGTTGTATTTATCAGACTTATCCAACAGCCACTCGAAGATGAGGCGTGAAATAAACACCGCCGTGAAGAATGAGCAAACGATACCGATGATCAATGTCGTTGCAAATCCCTTGATAGGTCCCGTACCGAATACGAAGAGGACGATACCCGTAAGGATAGTTGTTACGTTAGAGTCGATGATCGCGCTGAACGCGTGTTTGTAACCGTCCGCCAAGGCACGCTTGATAGGCTTTCCGATGCGGAGCTCCTCACGGACACGCTCGTAAATCAACACGTTAGCATCCACCGCCATACCGAGGGTGAGGACGATACCGGCGATACCCGGCAACGTAAGCACAGCCTTGAACGACGCCAAAACGCTGAAGATGAAGAACACGTTGCAAAGCAATGCAATATCGGCAATCAAACCAGGCACCAATCCATAATAGAATATCATATAGAGAAGCACCATTACAAAAGCGACCACGAACGAAATCAAACCTGCCGTGATGGCCTCCTGACCCAACGACGGACCAACGACATCCTCCTGCACGATATGTGCCGGTGCTGGCATCTTACCTGATTTCAACACGTTTGCCAAGTCTTTTGCCTCTTGAACGTCAAAACGGCCGGAAATTTCAGAACGCCCGCCCGTAATTTCGTCGTTCACACGAGGATAAGAGTACACATAGCCATCCAGAACGATAGCGACACATTTCCCGATATTCTCCTTGGTCAGTCTTGCCCAAAGTTGCGCACCTTCCTGGTTCATCTCCATACTTACCGTAGAAGCAGAGGAGTATTGCGCAAAATCTGATTTTGCATCGGTGATGACAGAACCCGTCAAAGGTGCTTTGCCATCCCGTCTCTTACAGTTGATGGCAATCAACTCAAACCAGTTGCCAGCCTCGTCGATTGACTTAACAGACCACTTAGGCAAAAGTCCCATAGGAAGCAATCTGCGCTCCTTTGCAAGGCGGAAATATTCAGAAACCTTAGCGGTATCTTTCTTGTTGACGTAACCGATTAACGGACCGGCACCCACGCGACCCGACTGTGGGTCTACATTCAATTGAATGATAGCGAACAAAGGATTCTCCTTTGCCCAGTTTGCAGCTTCAACACTCTGCTGCGTAGTGTCGGCAGAGGCGGCCATCAAACTATCCAAGGCAGTAGTCGCCGTTTTTGCGACAGTGTCGGCAACAACAGCGGTGGCAGAGTCGGCAGCGGATTGCGCAGACGCACCCACTTTCGACATATCCCTTACCATATCATTCACAGCTACGATAGAGTTGTACACCTCAGAGAACTCATAAGTCTCCCAGAACTCCAAATCGGCGGAACCTTGGAGCAACTTACGGATACGCTCTGGTTCCTTCACGCCTGGCATCTCGATCAAGATACGGCCGGCGATATCCAATTTCTGGATATTAGGTTGCACCACTCCGAAACGGTCGATACGAGAGCGAAGCACGTTGAACGAGTTGTCGATAGCACTCGCAACCTCCTCTTTCAACACCTTCACCACGTCAGCGTCCGACGAAGTCGCATCGATCTTATCTCTCAACTCGTAAGTGGAGAACACCGAAGCCAACGGCTCATCTTTGTTCACCTCTTTGAAAGATTCGGCGAATAGATCTACGAAATCACGCTGATTTGTCAACTGTTTCTCTTTTGCCAACTTCATGGCATTCAAAAACGATTCTGTCTCACTCTGCGAGCCTGCAAGCGACTTCAAAATGTCGGAAACCGACACCTCCATCACGACGTTCATACCGCCTTTCAAGTCAAGACCCAAGTTCAACTCGTTCTCACGACACTCCTTCAACGTATAGCCTACGTTTTCAAAGCCTAACCACTTGAACGAAAGCCAAACCTTCTCGCCAGACAGCGAGTCAAGGTAAGCCTGACACTCAGGAGTTCCCTCTCCGTACATCTTCTCCGCCTTATTCGTATAATAAGAGGATACAATGCTAAAAGAAAGGTAGAAAAGACAGATAACTGCAAATGCAATCGCAATCAACTTAACAAATCCCTTGTTTTGCATTTTTTTTAATTGGTTAATTATTATTGTTTTATGTTTTTTCAGTAAACAACTCGCAAAGATATGTTTTTTATATTTAAAATCGGGGGTGCAATAATGGATTTTTCAAACTGTCAAGGTAGGTTTTCATCTTTATTTTTCATAGATTCGCATAACGAAAGTTTCGAACGCAAGGAAAATCCTACAAACTCAACCCCAAAAAAGAGATGAGAATAATCCTATCAACCCTACTAATTTTCATAAGTCTGAACATTATGGCACAGAAAAAAATCGTACAAACAGCCGGAAGAGAGCAGTTAGGCGCATTCGCCCCCGAGTTCGCCCATTTGAATGACGACATCCTGTTCGGGGAGGTGTGGAGCAGAAACGACCTCCTCAGTCTGCGCGACCGTAGCATCATCACCCTCACCGCCCTCATCAGTCAGGGCATGACCGACTCATCGCTCACCTACCATCTGCAAACGGCAAAAAAGAATGGCGTGTCGCGCACCGAAATTTCAGAAATCATTACCCACATCGCCTTCTACGCTGGCTGGCCGAAGGCTTGGGCTGCTTTTCGCCTCGCTAAGGAGGTTTGGGCTGAGGATATCACCGCAGACGGCGAAAAAGCGGAATTCCAACGCTCTATGATCTTCCCCATCGGCGAACCCAACACCGCATATGCGAAATACTTCATCGGGAACAGTTACCTCGCCTGCATTTCAAAAGAGCAAATTCCATTCTTTAACGTAACATTTGAACCTCGATGCCGCAACAACTGGCACATACACAAAGCCACAAAAGGCGGAGGGCAGATGCTCGTAGGCGTCGCTGGCCGTGGCTGGTACCAAGAGGAGGGGAAGCCCGCACAGGAGATTCTCCCCGGTACAGTAATCCACATTCCCGCCAACGTAAAGCATTGGCACGGAGCGTCTGCCGACAGTTGGTTTGCCCACCTCGCCTTCGAGATTCCAGGAGAAAACGCCGCCAACGAGTGGCTCGAACCAGTTACCGACGCAGAATACAACAATATCAAACCATAAGACATGCCAATGGACATCCGCAAAAACTTATTGATTCTTCTTTCCGCATTCTGCCTCATCGGTAATCTTTGCGCGCAAAGCAAAAAAGAGATCAAGAGCTACGAAACCGCCGTGTTACTCATCAACGAGGGGAAATACAAGGAGGCGGTACCCATCTTGCGCGACCTCATCCGCAACAACAAGGAATTTGTCGATGCCTCGTGGACACTCTCTGACCTCTACCAGAAAATGGACAATGACGAAAAAAGAATTTCCACCTTAATATATATAGCGAAGCCCAATATGCCCCGCTACGCCAACACGCTGCTGCGCCTCGGCATAGCATACCACCAAACGTGCAACTACGAGAAGGCTTTGGAAACCTATAAGATGATTCCACAAAACGAAACCACTTTCTACAAACGCGCCGCTGCCAAAATCAAAGAGTGCGAAGATGGATTGGATCTGATGCAACACCCCGTACCTTTTGATTTTAAAAATATGGGGGCGAACATCAACACCGATTTCGACGACTACTGGCCCAGCATCACCGCAGACGAGAGTTACTTCTCCACCACCATCAAACTAAACAAACGGCAAGGACAATCCGCCTTCGGACGAGGCATCCACGAGGACA
The DNA here is from genome assembly GCA_963631545.1 of Paludibacteraceae bacterium. Taxonomy (GTDB): domain Bacteria; phylum Bacteroidota; class Bacteroidia; order Bacteroidales; family Paludibacteraceae; genus UBA1181. The sequence continues at coordinate 7,153 of CAVGRN010000019.1, forward strand.
TCTACCTCAGCAAAAAGGCTAACGGTGTATGGCAGAAAACCCAAAACGTGGGCGGCACCATCAACACTATGGGCAACGAAGGCGCGCAAAGCATCTCATTAGACAGCCGTTATATGTTCTTCGTGGCTTGCGACCGCCGCGAGGGCGCCGGAGGTTGCGACATTTACTACTCCATACGGGAAGGCAACAGCTGGTCGGCAGCCATCAACCCCGGTGCGCCACTCAACACAAAAAACTGGGAAACCTGCCCATCGCTCAGCCCAACTGGCGACGAACTATACTTTGCCAGCAACCGCCCAGGTGGGTCAGGGAAAACAGACATCTGGAAATGTAAAGTGGAGATACAACAAGACGGGAAACTGAAATTCTCCGAGCCAGTCAACTTGGGTCCGACCATCAACACTGCCGAAGACGAGCTTTCGCCGTTCATCCATGCAGACAACCAAACCCTCTACTTCTCCACCAAAGGAAGGAAAGGATTAGGCGGATACGACGTGTTCGTCTCCTACAAAACCTCAAACGGCGGATGGACAACGCCGCAGAACTTGGGCTACCCCATCAACACTTGCCGAGACGAACTCGGTTTCGTGGTGAACGCCAACGGAGACAAAGCCTACTTCTCTTCCAACGGCCAAGAGAAAAACGGGAAGGGGCGAGACATCTACGAACTCACCCTGCAAGATGGCAATTTCCGCCCCAAAAAACGGATGAAATACGCCACCGGGAAAATCGTGGACGCTGTTACACAAAAACCGATACAAGCCACTATCGACGTGTTCAGCGTGGAAAGCAACAAAATGGTGTTCCGCTCTGTGTCGGACAAGCAAACGGGCGACTTCATCGCTTGCGTGCCTGAAAACGAAGAATACGGCGTAAACGTGAGCAAAAAAGGCTATATGTTCCATTCTGACAACTTCGCTGCGAAAGAAGATCTTGACATAAAAAGCACAAGCGGCAAGAACAATCTTGGGTTGGACAAAATTGAGGTGGGCAAGAAGATGACGCTCAAAAACATCTTCTTTGACTTCGACAAGGCGACACTCAAAAAACAGTCGTTCATTGAGCTAAACCACGTGGCGAAGTTTATGCGCGAAAACCCCACCGTACGCATCCAACTCTCCGGACACACCGACAGCAAAGGAAGCGAAGAATACAATATGACGCTCTCGAAAGATCGCGCAAAAGCCGCCTTAGAATATCTTGCTAAAAAAGGCGTTCCACGCCAACGAATGGAATACAAGGGCTACGGAAAGACACAACCCATCGCCGACAACAAAACGGAAGCCGGCCGTGCAACCAACCGACGGACGGAAATCCTAATCATCGGGAAATAACACCCCAAAAAACAGATGCCCGACTACAAAGCGAGCATCTGTTTTTTTTGACTACAAAAAAAGCGGCAAGCCGAAAGCCTGCCGCCTTTATAATAGCGAATCACCTATTGAGATCAGTCTTCGATAGGGACAATACGGAAGTTATCCAAGCAAAGGAAAATCTGAGGCTCACCCTCTGGCTGTCCGAATTGGAGGAAGCTGAAGTTAGTGGCTTGTTTCAATTTATCCCTGTAGTTGTAGTCTGGGTTAGCGTCGTCACTTGTCGTGTTGTGGCAGAACTCAGTCAACGGAATGGTTACCGTTGTCCACTCATCCGTGTAGAAACCATCGTTAGTACCCTCATAAGGCTTCCAGAAATAGATTGGAGAGAACTCACGTCCGTGTTTGTCTGGCGAGTTAATTGGACCGAAGAAAATCTCGGTGCGGATTCCCTTATAAGCCACTTCCTTAGGGACATAAACCTCAAAGCGGAGAGCCAACTCGTCCAAATCGTATTTTTCAAACACCTTGCCAGCAACAGAAATAGGGCCGCGACCGCCCTCAGCAGGATTGGCAACATACTGGAAATACATACATTGGTTCATCGACCAAGCGGTTGCGTATGTTCCGTAAAGGAATCCGTAGTTTCCGCTGCAAGGCTCTGGCAAAACTGCGCCGTTAGGGAACGGAGTGATGGAGTCGCCCATCTCAAGTGTACCCGTAATCAAAGAGCCGTCCTCGTCCATTGGGCTGTAACCACCCCAAGTTGCCAACTTGCGATCGAAGTTAACAATGGTGTTACGATCATCACGGAAGAAGAATTTGGAGATTGTCTTCTTGCCATCAGCGGTAACGGCTTTCACCCTACCCTCTTTCGTACCTTCTGGGACGATAACAGAAATCATCGTGTCATTTTGCTCAACGATGTCTGCCTTCAAATCGCCAGGGAAGTTCACCTCGCTCACCTTCGAAAGGTTCTTACCATAGATAACAGCCTTGCCACCGTCTGGCACAAACTCACATTTCATACGACTCAACTGAGGGTCAACACATCCTGTTGAACCTTCACCTGCCTGGTTGCCACCGCAACTCATCATCATTCCTGCAAAAAGCAAAGGTGCGATGAAAAAAATCTTACTTTTCATACCTATTGGGTTTTAAATTAAATTCTCAAGAAACGAATCTGAGTAAAATTCAAATTCTACGCTTCATTCTATGTAACGTAAACATACATCCTCGCCGAACCTGTCGTACCGCCACGCCTAACAGAACCTTGGCGGTTATTCTCAACGGACAAGGGGGGATTCTTCCAACCCCTACATCTGTATGTTATCGCAAACTTAGAAAAAGAATCTTCAATTGCAAAAAAAAATGAACGGAAAGGAATTATTTTTTTGAAAAAGATTTTAACACGCAAACGCACAAATCTACACAAAGGAAAAGAGGCCGCCACGGCGACCTCTTAAACAGGAATTGTTTTTTCTAAAACTGCACTAACTTAACTGAACATTCGTACTTCTTGATAATAAAGATTGATGTGAAAAATGTAAAATGGAACGTCTGAAACCTTGAAGGGAGCCATCCTCGGAGGCTCTTCCTTAGATTCTAAATGTTTAACTAAACTCAACTTCTAATTACCTCTCTCGTTCGAGGGTGCTGCAAATAAAAGTCAAACAAGACATTCCGCATTGCACTTTTTCTTCAATTACTTGTATTTTTTGTGCAGTTCAACTCTTTACCTTTCAAAAACATCCGATTTCATCGGGGTTTTTCAGTATTTCCAAAACGCCAAAAAAAAGTTTTTTTGTGTCCTTATTTTATGGAACTTGGCAAAACGCCGAAAAAGTCTTTGAATTTTCGTGAGAAATATGCCGGATCGGAGAACCCGACTAAGTAGGCGATTTCCGCAATGTTATATTCGTCTTTGTTTTCTTTGAGCAACGCTTTGGCGCGATTCAAACGGTATTCATTCAACACCTCCACTGGGGTTTTCCCTATCATAGATTTCGCGCGGCGCGAAAGTGTAGACTGGCTCATACCCATCAGCGAGGCGAGAGACTCGATAGAGAATTCCGCATCTGAGTAATGCTCACCAACCACGCTCATCAGTTTCTCCACAAACGGGTTGAGCTTGGCTTCTTCCTTTTCGGTTTTTTCTTCGGCGGAATCGGAAGAGTAGTACCTTTGCAGCAATTGTTCTTGTTGCTTTTGTCTGATTCTGAGGATGTTATTCACCTTCATCAGCAATTCGCCCTCGCTGAACGGTTTCGGAATGTAATCTATCGCTCCACTCAGAAGTCCCAACAACCGGTCTGAACGCTCTGTCCGAGCCGACAGGAACAGGAAAGGCACAGCGTTGGTGCGCTTATCCGCGGCTAATCGCCGACTCAACTCAATGCCGTCCATCACAGGCATCTCCACGTCGCTCAGCACAAGGTCAACCTCGTTTTCAGAAATAATCGTCAAAGCCTCCTCGCCGTTGGCTGCGCATTTCACATCCATATATGGCGAAAGCATCTCCATCACATTCTGGCGTATCAGCTCGTCATCGTCCACCACCACTACGAGGTTGCCGCCCATCACATCCCTATCCACACTTTCCTCCATACGGCAGACAACGCGATCCACACTCTCCTCCGCACCTTTGCGCACCGCCCTTTCCGACGCTGGCACAACAACATTTATCGTAGTTCCCTTGCCACTCTCGCTACTGATATTGAACTCTCCGCCCAATCGCTTGATGTAGTCCACGCAAATTCTGAAGCCTAAACCCGTGCCTTTCTCGTCGTTCGTACCCGTAGACGAGTCGCAGTAGCCGTACTTCCGCAGTTTCTCAACAGCCTCGGCAGACATTCCAACGCCATTATCGACTATCGCCACCTCTATGGCTTTCGGCTTTTCCCATACGGAAACCGTAATTTTTCCTTCTTCCGGAGTGAATTTTATGGCGTTGCTGATGAAATTGCGAAGCACAGTGCTGAACATTCTAAGATCCACCCACGCACAATGCTCCACCCTCACATCCACTTTCAAATCAATGTGTTTCTTTTCCACATTTCCCTCTAACAATGAGAGCACATTCCTCAAGGCAGACGCTGCATCAACATCCGACAATTGCAAGTCATCGCTACCATTTCTTCCTCTCGCCCACTCCAAGAGTCTGCCCATCTCGTCTTGCAGCACACGCGAAGAGTCGAGAACCTTGCTGATGATGCCACGCCGCGACTCCGCATCCAAGTCAGACTCTTTGCGCATCCAGCTCTCCAACGTGCCGACAATGGCGAACATCGGGTTTTTAAGGTCATGAGCCACAATGGAGATGATTCTATCCTTATCAAACAACGCTAATTTCAACTGTTCGTTCTGCTCTTCAATCAGCACGTTTTTCTTATCCAACTCCTGCGTACGCTCTTCCACCTTGACTTCCAGCTCGGCCTGCATCAACTTCAGGTTGCGCACACGGCGGTAGAAACCTCCACCCACTAAAAGCGCGACACCCATAATCACAAGCATTTTGAACCACCAAGCGTACCACCACGGCGGCAGCACCTCCACCGACAAGGACAACTGACGGCACTCGCTACCATTTTGCATCACCTTCAAAACCAATTCGTATTTTCCTTCCGGAAGATAGGAATATGTGATTTTACGGTCGGACGGAAGCGTCGCCCACTCGTCAGATAAACCTTTCAACCTGTAACCTATATCGAAATCGCCACCGCTGAAATCCACCAAATCGACAGTGATCGACAACTTGGAAAGGTTGTACGGCAACGTCATGCCACATATTTTTCCATCGTTCCTCATCGTCATATAGGGGAGGCTCTCCTCGCTACTCAGTCCGCCCACCTGCACATCAGCGAACTGCAAATGGCCGACACTGCCACTACTTTGCTCGTCCGAATTTTGGATTATAAACCCCACTCGCGTTCCCCAAAGGATGCGACCATCCCGCATTTCGTAAGAGCAACAACGGCGGAAAGATCCGACATCGCGCTTGTGGATATTGTGTGTACGGAACGTGCGTTTCGCATAATCAATGGAAACGATGCCCCCCGAACTGCTGGCACTCAACTTGCCGTCCCGTTTTATCAAAAGGGCTGAGAAATTTTCCTTTGGAAGGAAATCCAACGTGTCGACCACAGATGCATCCTCAGAAAAATGGAGTATGCCACGAGACGTGGAAACGAATACGCCCCCGTCCACATCGACAGCCAAATCATTCACAACCAACGGATTAAATTCTGCCATACGCGAAATATCAGGCAACAAAGGCTTTCTGTAATCGCCGCAGACACGCCACACCGAACGCGAAGTGGCAATCCAACGCACACCGCCTTTTCCCTCCACCGCTAAGAATGGCCACATATCATACTCGTTTTCAAAAAACTGCAGCAAGTATCTTTTCCAAACGCCATCCACAGTCCGCATATAAACGCCATCGCCGCCCGTGCAGACCCATACTTCGCCGTTAGACATTGGCGTAACAGACAAAAAGCAACTCAGCGACGAGTTCAGTCCCGCAAACCGCTCTTTGCGCACGGTTTTAGCAACCGGGTCATACTCCAACACGCCACCGCCCCAAGTGGACATCCACAGATGCCCCTTGCTATCCTTCTTCAGCGAAAGCACGTTCTTGTTTTGGATTCCTTTTTTTTCATCTATGCGCACGTACTGAGAGAGGTCTGGCGACACACGGAAAACGCTTCCTCCGTCGCTTGATACATATAGGTAACCCTCGTCATCCTCCCAAAAGCCAGTGGCTTCGCGCAACGGCAAGCGGAAATCCTTGGACGAGAGGACAGGACGCGGCTTGTAGGGCGACAAACGCCACAAACCCGCACTGTGCGTTCCCAACCAAATGTCGCCATCCGCACTTTCGATGATATCGTACAATTTTTCAATGCAATCGGCATTATTATTGGTAGGCAGCACTTTCTCGAACTTCGTTCCTGCTTGCGGCAGACCGTCGGAGTACCAAAACCCGTAGCCATCCGTAGTGTACCAAAAATGGCCTCTCGAATCGCACAGCACACGATTCAGATTGGAAAACGGCATAGGGACCCACTCCGGCGCAGAAATTTCTCCACCTGGAGAGATTTTGAATTTGCACAAAACGTCGGAGAAGCATGTAACGAGCAACAAACTATCTGAAATTGGAATGATTTTGGATGAGAACATCGACGAGGTGCCTTTCGCCAAATCGCAACGCATCACCTCGCGTCCGTCTTTCTCGATGACACACAGCGTATTAAAAGAACTGATCCAATAACGCCCCCACGCATCCTCGTAGAACGACAACGTGTAGGAATCCTTGAATTTTTCAAACAATGGGAACTGGTTGGTGAAATGCTTCTGCAACGAGTCTAAAAGGTAAAAACCGCCAGATGTGAGTGCGACTTTCCGTCCGCCGCGCAACACGGAAAAACCTTCAATCGGTTTAAAATAGGAGGAGGAGAAGTCGGACGGCGCATAATCCTCAAATGAGTCTTTTGCCTCATTGTACCGCAGCAGCACACCTTGTGCCCCGCCTAAAAGCACCATTCCGTCCTCGTATGCGCGCACATGCCCCAAGTCGTTGCGCCGAAGCGTTGGATATTCATCTATTCCAAAACTCTTAAACAGATAGCCGTCGAACCGCGCCACGCCACCGTCGGTAGCCATCCAGATATGGCCACAAGTGTCCTGATCCAGCGAAAGTATGCGGTCGGACGGAAGTCCATCTGCCACCGTGTACTGGCTGAACGGCATATACCACGCTGCCTGCGCACTGATTGCGAGATTAGCAAGGAAACACAGCGTAAATATAATCCTATGTAAAAATCTATCCATACAAAGAAAATACCTAACCCGTCCGCCAGACCATACCAATTTCTCAGTTGGCAGGGTAAAGCAAGCGAATTGGCTTGAAAATTACAAAAATTAACCAAACAGACAACGGGAAAACGAAAAAAAAGAGAGGAAGAACTTTCATTCTCCCTCTCTATAGCTAAGGTCTAAAATTACGTTTTGACAAGATTTTATGGTTTTCTACTAATCTATAAAACGACAATATATCTAACACTATACCATTATTCTTTCCAAGTCATTGTTTTTACTGCCGAAACATTAAAAACAACTTAAAAGAAAGGGCGACCGAAAGGGGTCAACCCTTTTCTTATCTTTACAAACATTGATAGAATTCTAAGCCAAAGTTCAGACGCGTTAAAACCATTATTACACTTATATCAATATCTAACTACTGACGTGGCAAAGATAGTGCAATTTGCACCCTCTCGTAATGGATTTTTCTCCCAATCAGATGAAATTATTTCCCAATATCGCATTTTTTTGCATTGCCTGAAATAATCCACATTAAAAGCGCAAACAACTTATTATCAAAAAATTAAATGTGGATTATTTCGACATAGAAGGAGAATACCCGAAGAATGTTTTGAATTTTCTGCTGAAATAGAGCGGATCATTGAAGCCGACGGAATAAGCCACCTCGGCGACGGTCTTACCGCCCTTCCGCAGCAATTCTTTGGCTTTATAGAGCCGGCACTCGGTGAGGATCTCCGTTGGGGTTTTGTCTGTAATAGACTTCAGTTTACGGGCGAATGAGGATTTGCTCATTGAAAGAGCCTCGCAGATATTTTCGGCAGAGAAATCGGACTCCGAATAGTGTTCCTCCACCAAATCAAGTACTGATTGCAGCAATGGGTTCGTTTCCATGTGCCGTTGATGGTCGCCCTCCTGGTAATTTTTGAGCAGTGTCTGCTGTTGCTGACGGCGGAACAGGAGGATATTGGAAAGTTTCATCAGCAGTTCCTTGTCAGAGAACGGTTTCGTCATATAGTCGATTGCACCTTGCCGCAAGCCTGCCAAGCGTTCGTCTTCTGATGTCCGCGCTGAGAGGAACACCAACGGGATGTGCGCCGTGCGAGGGTTTTCCTTCATCTTTCCATACATTTCAATGCCATCGCAGATAGGCATTTCCACATCGCTGAGGATAATGTCCGGCGTTTCGGACAATGCCGTGCGGAAGCCGTCGTCGCCATCGCTTGCCTCTATAACTTTAAAATAAGCAGACAAAACCGCCTTGATATGCGCTCGCAGCATATCATCGTCCTCCACCAAAAGCACGGTGTTGTCATTCACCAAATCTGCATTGATAGTCAGTTCCTTATCGTCTGTTGCAGGCTGGGTTTGAAGGTCATTTCTATCCACTTCGTCCGCCACAGGCAGGAGGATGGTCATTGTGGTGCCAATGCCTACACCGCTCTGTATCTTCAGCTGGCCGCCACTCTGGGCGATATACTCCTTGGCGAGTTGCAAGCCGAGCCCCGTGCCAGCCTCACGGTTCGTGCCTAACGACGAAACCACGTTGCCCTTTTCAAGAGACTCCAATTGCTCTGCCGACATTCCCACGCCGTAATCACGTATTCTGACACCCACCATTCCGACCTCCTCAAATGTTTCCACTTCAATTTTTCCTCCTTGCGGGGAGAATTTCACGGCATTCGTCAGTATGTTTCGCAAGGCAGTGCCAATCATCCGCCCGTCCATCAGTGCGCAGTGCGTCAGTTGGTTATCTGTCAACGCAACGGTAATTTTCTTTTGCGAGAAATTAGCATCCAACAGGGAAACAACCTCGCCAACAAGGCTCCGCACGCTCTCCGCGCCCAGTTGGCAAGCAACATCCTGCCTTTTCCCCCTCGCCCACTCCAAAAGCTTCAGCAATACCGATTGCAGATTGAACGCTGAAAGGTAAACCCCTCGAAGAGTTTTCATTGAAGATTCATCCATAACAGGTTTCCGCTTCAGCAGTCCGTCTAACGTACCGACAATGGCAAACATTGGGTTCTTCAAATCGTGTGCGATCACGGAAATCAATCGGTTTTTTTCACGGAGCGTCAATTCCAAATCACCATTTTTCTCCTCCAGCTCCTCTTTTTTCTGCTCTAACAGCACGTTCGCATCGTTCAGTTCCTTGGTGCGTTCCTCCACCTTTTGCCGCAACAACTCGCGCTGCGCCATAATGTGGCGGAATCGGTAAAAGAGTATCAGTGCGGTAATGCCCAACACCAAAAACAGCGAGATGGAATAAAACCACCACGTCTTCCACCACGGCGGAAGCACCACAACCTTCAACGTCAGCGTTTCAACATTTTTTTCCACGCCACGCCGACGAGCCTCAACCTCCAACGTGTACGAGCCAGGCGGAATATGGGAGAACGCAATCTCGCGTTTGTTGTCTATGAAGTGCCAATCGCTCTCCAAACCAGCTAAGCGGTACGAAATCTCCACATTGTTCAAACCCGAAAAATCGACCACATCCACCCAAATCGAAATGGAGGTTTCGTCATAGTTCAGCCTCAACTCCGAAAGCTTTGACAGTCGCTCAGGAAGCAACGGCGAACCCACCTTCTGCAGTTTGTCTTTCACATAAAGCGAAGAGAAAGCCAAGTAGCCCAACGCATCCGTCGCCCCGACTTTCTTCGGGTCGAATGCGATAAAACCCTCTGTACTACCAAAGTATATCATTCCCTTTGAATCGATGAACGAGGCACGGCAAGTATAGAAGTTTCGGCTGCGATACTGCTCATCCACCGAGATGATTCTATATGTTGACTGCTCATAATTGAATGACACGATGCCATTGGAACCCGCTGTCCAGAAATTCCCGTCTGCGTCCATCACAATGGAGGAATACTGACCTTCGGGCAAAAAGCGCAACCACTCATAATGTTTTCCATCGGCAGAAAACCTCAGGACACCTTGTGTGGAAACGACGAACAAATTACCCGATTTATCGCAAACGCCCTGCAACATTATGTTCGGATTATGCTGCGGCACGCCATCGGCATCGGGGAACACGGAGATGACCTCCTGACCTTCACACCGCCACACCGTCCGCGACGAAACAATCCACCGCACACCCGTGGGCGACTCCGTCACATCTTCTATCCAAACATCTGGATCACTGAAAGTTCCGTTGGCATCCAAGCGCATTTTCGTCCAATGTCCGTCCTTATCCATCGCATAAACGCCATCGCCCGAAGTGGAGACCCAAACCTCGCCATTGGCACAGGGAAGCACCACCTTGCTCGTGCTAAACACGCTGTGGATTCCGTCATACGGGCAGCGCGTTATCTTCCGATTCTTCAAATCCAACTGGCAGAGGTCGCCGCCCCACATCGCAATCCAATATTTCCCGTCTATGCCCTTCCTCACGCAAAGAACATTATTCGTGGATAGTCCGTCTTCAATTGTGAATCGTTCAATTATCTGATAGTCAGGCGACAAGAGGAACAACCCGTGGCCATCCGCCGCCACGAGGATCTCGCCCGACTCGTCCTCCGCGAATGATGTTCCATCCACAATCGGGAACTCCACATCCGACGAGTGGACCACGCCGCCACTGCGCCGCGCGTCATACCTCAAGACACCCGCATTCTGCGTTCCCACCCAAATATCTCCGTCTTTGTCCTCATATAGGCAGTGTATTTTCTGCAACTCCTCCACGCGCGATTTTTGGACATTCTCCTTCTCAAAATGAAATTTCCCATCGTACGTGGCGCTCCACAAGCCGGAGCCTGCCGTGCCAAACCAAAAACGGCGGTTTGAATCCCGAATCACCGCGTTCACGTTCTTAAAAGGTGCGTTCACCACCACAGGCGCGCTAACATCGCCATCCTCGCCAATGTCAACAATCCAAATTCCACCGATGAAAGAGGAAACAAGCAGTTGGGAAGGATTTATTTCAATGATAGACGAAACCATAGTGCCGAGTTGCAGACGATTGTCGAACTCGGTTATATGTCGCCCATCGGCATCAAAAACATAAAGACCCGAAAAAGAGCCGCAGAAGAACCGCCCGAAGCGGTCTTTCACGAACGAAGAGATGAAGGCAAAATTCGTAGAGTCAGTAATACACGGCTCTTTGCCAAATTTTTTTTGTTCCTCTTTATAGACATACAAGCCATTGGATGTGGAGATCCAAACTTTTCCGTCAGTGTCCGTATAAAATCGGGTGATACCCTTGAAATATGAGTCGTGGAAGTCGTCGGGCATAAGGTCGGTGAACGTATCGGTCTCTTCGTCATACGAGAGCAACACACCGTTGTTTCCGCCCAACAGCAATTCGCCCTTGTCCGTAACATACGCATTCATAATCTGGTTGCGTAGGAGCGATGGGCAATCCTCCACATAGTAGTTGCGGAAGTGAACCCCATCAAACCGGCTCACTCCATATTCCGTGGCAATCCAAAGGAATCCGTGCTTGTCTTGCACGATATTATGCACATAGTTGCAGCACAGACCGTCCTTGCTCGAGTATCGGCAAAAAGTCTGCAAATCTGCCGCATGCACAGCAAGCACAGGCAACCACAACAATAATATCAGAATGTATCTTGTCAAAACGTATCTCTTAATCCCTTATCGCAAAAATACATAACAAGATGCATTGAAAAAAACTAAAAGGAACAAGAGTTTCCAAAAATCCTCAAAGAATTTGGATTTTTACGTTTTTACTTGGAGGGGAACTCTCCTACTTTATCTCCCCATCCATCGTGATGATTTCCTCTGGCTCGTCATCTGGCTCATCGCCGTCTTCATCAAGTTTTTTTCCACAGAATTTGCAATAAATGGCGTCATGGTCGTTGCCCGGCTTATGGCAATGCGGACAAGGGATGGCTTTACGCCGCTTGTTGTCCGAAATCATTTGGGCGGACACGATTCCCGTTGGCACCGCTAAAACGGTGTAACCCAACAACATAACGAATGCAGAGAGGAAACGTCCGAAACTCGTCATCGGTGTAATGTCGCCATAACCGACAGTGGTAGTCGTAACAATCGCCCAATAAATGCTGCTCGGGATATCGTGGAAACTGCTTCCCTCGATGCCGCCCTCGGCCATATACATCACCGTGCCGATGCAGATGACCAACAAAAGGACGAAGACAAAGAACACAGTGATTTTCTTGGAACTGGCAATCAGCGAGTCGAGCAACATCTGCCCCTCCCGCCAATAGGAGAAGAGTTTGAAGATGCGGAACACGCGAATCAAACGGAAAATGCGAATGGTGAGTAGTCCGTGCGCACTCGGGAAGATGAAACTGAGGTAGGTGGGAAGCGTCGCCAAAAGGTCGATGATTCCGAAAAAACTGAAAATGTAGGCGTGCGGCTTAGGTGCGCAATAGATGCGCAACAGATACTCCACCGTGAAAAACAACGTGAACACCCACTCCAACACAGACAACACGAGTTTGAACGAAGAGGGGAAGAAAGACAAACTCTCCAACACCACCACGCCAACACTCAGCAGGATGAAACCAATCAGCAGGACATCGAACATACGCCCGGCGGGGGTATCGGTGTCATACACTATCATATAGATCTTCCGTTTCAACTCCTCGTCGTGCAGAAAATCATTCCATTTCTTCTTTATTCGTCCAAACATTTCTCGCTAAACTTCGCCGACCAACGTCAGTATATATTTCATTATCAATCAGATAAAACCTAAATGCTCTGCAATGATTTTCACACCGATGAAAACCAACACCACGCCACCAATCACCTGCATATTCACAGGCAACCGCTTGCCAGCGTAAACGCCAATCATATTTCCACCAAAAGAGAAGAGGAAACTGACGATTCCAATGGAACACAATGCGAACACGAACTCCGACACGGGCGATGTTACGAAGACCAAGCCCGTAGCCAAAGCGTCGATACTGGTGGCGACAGAAAGCATCAGGAGGCGCTTCCACTTCAAATCGGGGACGGGTGCGTCCGCAGGTATTTCCTCCTCATCGCCCCGCACGCCTTCAATTATCATTCTAACACCAAGGACAAGCAAAATGCCAAAAGCCAACCAATGGTCCCAAGCCTCTATCCAATGCTGGAATCCCCGTCCGGCGAGCCACCCGATCAGCGGCATCATTGCCTGGAAGAATCCGAAGAAGAAGGACATTTTCAAAACCGTCAGGAGGTGAAACCTCCGCATGACGATTCCGTTGGTGATTGACACCGCAAAGCAGTCCATGGCCAAAGCCACGGACAGCAGAATTATAGAATATACATCCATTTTTACTTACACTGGTCGAACGCCTGCTCCATATCGGCGATGATGTCTTCCACATCCTCGATTCCGACGGAGAAGCGAATCAAGTCGGGGCGCACGCCGGCAGCCAGCAACTGCTCGTCAGAGAGTTGGCGGTGTGTGTGCGACGCTGGGTGCAACACGCACGTGCGCGCATCTGCGACGTGTGTAACGATGCAAGCAAGGCGAAGCGAATCCATAAACCGGACAGCCGTTTCACGACCGCCCTTGATGCCAAACGTTACTACGCCCGACGACTGGCCGTTTCTGAACTGCTTTTGCGCCAAGTCGTAGTATTTGCTCGACTTCAAACCGGGGTAGTTCACCCAAGCCACTTGTGGCTTTTTCTCCAAATACTCTGCCACCTTCTGTGCGTTTTCGCAGTGGCGAGGCATACGAACGTGGAGCGACTCCAAGCCCAAGTTCAAAAGGAAAGCATTCTGCGGAGCCTGGATTGAGCCGAAGTCCCTCATCAACTGGGCGGTCGCCTTGGTGATGTATGCGCCCTTTCCAAACGCCTTGCTGTACGCCAATCCGTGGTACGACTCGTCGGGCTGCGTCAACCCCGGAAATTTATCTTTGTGCGCCTCCCAATCGAAGTTGCCGCTGTCTACGATGCAACCGCCGACGTTGGTAGCGTGTCCGTCCATATACTTGGTGGTGGCGTGCGTAACGATGTCGCACCCAAACTCGAACGGACGGCAGTTGATAGGTGTTGGGAACGTGTTGTCCACAATCAAAGGGACACCGTGCGAATGGGCGATGCGTGCGAATTTCTCAATGTCAAGAACGCTCAACACAGGGTTGGCGATAGTCTCGCCGAAGAGAGCCTTGGTGTTGGGGCGGAAAGCCTTTGCGATTTCCTCCTCGGAAGCGTCGGGGTCAACGAACGTGCAGTCGATACCCAACTTCTTCATTGTTACAGAGAAGAGGTTGAACGTGCCGCCGTAGATACAGGAAGAGGCAACGAAATGGTCGCCCGCCTCGCAGATATTGAAGATTGCGTAGAAATTGGCTGCTTGCCCCGACGAGGTGAGCATTGCCGCATATCCGCCCTCCAACTGGCAGATTTTGTCTGCCACAGCATCGTTGGTTGGGTTTTGCAAACGTGTGTAGAAATAGCCGGACGACTTCAAATCGAAGAGGTCTGCCATTTGCTCACTTGTGTCATACTTGAATGTGGTAGACTGATAGATAGGCAGCACGCGTGGCTCGCCTTTCTTCGGGGTCCAGCCTGCTTGCACGCAGAGTGTCCCTACTCCTTGCTTTTTTTTCTCCATCTTAAGAAATGATTCGTTTAAAATTCACGTCCGTTTTCTCGCAGTGGCAAAGTATAGCGCGCTATTCCCTGCTCATTTCAACTTAACTGAAACGTCCGCTTTATATTCTGTTTTCACTCTTACAAGTGGTGGGCAAATATAGTCTAAATCAACCATTCTGCCGACATAAAAAGAATCAGAAAAGCATAAAAAAGCATAAAAAGGGATAATAAAAAGGGGACACCCGACGGGCATCCCCATTTGTTTCGACACTTAACTCAAAATCACTTTGAGATAGCACCAGCGGGACAAGCGTCAGCGCAAGTTCCGCACTCAGTACAAGCGTTTGGATCAATTTTGTAGATGTCGCCCTCTGAGATTGCCCCTACTGGACATTCACCGGCACAAGTGCCACAAGCAACACAATCTTCACCAATTACATAAGCCATAATACAACAGTTTTAAAATTTGACGTTGCAAATGTATAAATTACATTGATAGAAAAGCAAA
Source organism: Paludibacteraceae bacterium (assembly GCA_963631545.1). Taxonomy (GTDB): domain Bacteria; phylum Bacteroidota; class Bacteroidia; order Bacteroidales; family Paludibacteraceae; genus UBA1181. The sequence goes on from CAVGRN010000019.1 coordinate 22,320, forward strand.
ATCCGCGAGGGATTTTTTTTCTATTCCGCCGATGTGTTTTCAACATCCTTGAGCAACGAGCAGGCGGTTTGCACATCCTCCACATCGGCAAAGATGATAGACCTTTTCCCGGCATTGTCGCGCAACCGGCACCGCTCAACGTGCTGCTGATAGTAGTTCAGTATCTTGCCAAACGCATCCGACTGGTAGTATGGCGATTTCTCGTCGGCGACGAAATAACCCACCATGCGTCCCTGCTTCAGCGTGAGTTTCTCGAACCCGAGCCGTTGCGCCACCCAGCGCGTACGCACCAGCGTAAAGAGGTTTTGCGTGGAGTATGGCAGCGGACCGAAACGGTCTGCCATACGGCTCTCGAATTGTTTCAGCTCCGCCTCGTCTTTCACATTGTCCAATTCACGGTAGAGGCTCATCCTCTCGGAAACATTCTCCACATAGTCCGAAGGGAAAGTCAGTTCCAAGTCGGTTTCCACCTGGCAGTCGATGGCGGTCGGCAGGAGGCTTCTCCGTTCTTGCTCCTTGTCTTCCTGGTAGATGTCGGCGAACTCGTCGGCTTTGAGTTCTGCCACCGCTTCGCTCAGCACTTTCTGATAGGTCTCGTAGCCCAAGTCGGCTATAAAGCCGCTCTGCTCCGCCCCCAACAGGTTGCCGGCGCCGCGTATGTCGAGGTCTTGCATAGCAATGTTGAAGCCGCTGCCCAAATCGGAGAAGCTCTCAATGGCTTGCAGGCGGCGGCGTGCGTCGGAGGTAAGCCCCGACAGTGGCGGTGTGAGCAGGTAGCAAAACGCCCGCCGGTTGCTTCGCCCCACCCTGCCGCGCAATTGGTGGAGGTCGCTCAACCCGAAGTTCTGCGCATCGTTGACGATGATGGTGTTGCAGTTTGAGATGTCGATGCCCGACTCTACAATCGTTGTGCAGAGCAGCACGTCGTATTCATAATCCAAGAAGTCGAGGATGATTTTCTCCAACTCCTCGCCCTTCATTTGTCCGTGGCCGATCACCACGCGCGCCTCTGGCACCAATCTGTTGATGAGGGCAGCCACCTCGGGCAGGTTCTGCACGCGGTTGTGGATGAAGAATACTTGCCCGTTGCGGTCCAATTCGTAGCGGATGGCGTCGCGTATCACATCCACGCTGAAAGTGTGCAACTCGGTTTGGATGGGATAACGGTTGGGGGGAGGCGTTGCGATGACGGACAGGTCGCGCGCGCCCATAAGCGAGAACTGCAATGTGCGCGGTATCGGCGTGGCAGTCATAGTCAGCGTGTCGACATTCACCTTCATCTGTTTGATTTTCTCTTTCACAGAAACGCCGAATTTTTGCTCCTCATCTATTATCAGAAGTCCCAAGTCTTTGAACTTCACATCCTTACCTAAGATGCGCTGCGTGCCAATCAAGATGTTGACCTCACCCGTACCAAGGGCGGTTGCCACCTTTTTAAGATCCTTCGCCGGACGCATTCTGTTCATATAGTCCACTTTGCAGGGGAATCCCTTCAAACGCTCGCTGAACGTTTTGTAGTGTTGCAGCGCCAGCACGGTGGTTGGCACCAAGATGGCCACTTGTTTGTTGTCGCACACAGCCTTGAAAGCCGCACGCACGGCTATCTCCGTCTTTCCGAAGCCCACATCTCCACACACGAGGCGATCCATCGGGAGGTCGCTCTCCATATCGTGTTTCACCTCCTTGGTGGTTTTCATCTGGTCGGGAGTGTCCTCATATATAAAGGAGGCTTCCAATTCCGATTGCAGGAACGTGTCGGGCGAGAAAGAGTAACCTTTCTCTTCACGGCGTTTTGAGTAAAGGGCGATAAGGTCTCGGGCGATGTCCTTCACCTTACGCTTGGTGCGCTCTTTAAGGGTTTGCCATGCGCCCGTGCCAAGTTTGCCCACGTTGGGTGTTTCGCCCTCTTTACCGCGGTAGCGCGATATTTTGTGCAGCGAGTGGATGCTCACCAACAGCAGGTCGTCGTTTTTGTAGAGGAGTTTGATCACCTCTTGTTTCTTGCCGTTGTTGTCCACTTGTATAAGTCCGCCGAAACGGCCGATTCCGTAGTCGGAATGCACCACAAAATCGCCAGGCTTGAAGGTGTTGAGTTCACGCAGGGTGAGAGCCGTCTTTCCGTCGCGCGCACGGTCGGAGCGCAGCGAGTATTTGTGGAAACGGTTGAATATCTGATGGTCTGTGTAGCAGCACAATCCGCACTCATCGTCGACGAAACCCTCGTGCAAGGTTTTGAGGATGGGGGTGAACGGGAGGTTCAGCCCCTTGTCCTTGAAAATGGCGTCGAGGCGTTCTATCTGGTGGTTGTTATCGCTGAGGATGACGATGAGGTAGCCATCGTCCAATCGTTTCTTGAAATTCTCTGTGATTAAATCAAAGTTCTTGGCGAACACTGGTTGCGGCGACGTGGAGAAACGCACCTCCTCCGCCCCACTCAGCCCATCGTGGCCGCCGAACTCCACTTTACGGAACGGACTGACCTGCTGTCTGAAAAGGTCGGGAGGGAGCAAGGCAGAGGCTTCGTCGTAAGTATCGGCAATACAGTCGGATGAGAAAGTGAAATCATCAAAGGCGAGGATGGCGTTTTTATCAATCGCCTCGAAAAGAGAAACTTGCGCCTCGATGGGGTCTGCCACATCTGGCACGATAGAGATAGATTGTTTCTTCTCTACGGAGAGTTGCGACTCCACATTGAAAGTGCGGATGGAGTCCACCTCATCACCCATAAAGTCGATTCTGAAAGGATATTCGCAAGAGTATGAGAAAACATCGATGATACTACCGCGGACGGAGAACTGGCCGGGTTCATACACAAAATCCACACGCGAGAAACCCTTTGCGAAGAGTTGGTTGCAAAGGTCTGTGGGGTCGATAGTGTCGCCCACATTGGCTGTGATGGTTTGTTGTGTGAGTTGCTCGGGACGCACCACCAACTCGGCGATAGCCTCGGGGTGCGACACCACGATGTACGGCAGCCGTTGCGGCGATGAGATTCTGTCTAACACCTCCATGCGGAGAATCTCGTTAGCGGGGTCTTTCTCACGCTCGCCATACTTTCCGTTTCCCTTGTAGGAAACGGGGTAGAAGAGCACCTCCTCGTTTCCAAGCACCTGAGTCAGGTCGTGGTAGAAATACGCCGCTGTTTCTGCATCATTCAGCACAATGAACCACTGCCCCTTGCTACGGCGATACAACGCAGCGAACAGCAACGCCCGAAACGAGCCGTTTATGTTTTTCAGTACAATGTTTTGGACTTTCCCAGCGTCCAACCATTTTTCTACCGCAAGCACACGGCTGTTATCCTCCAACCGTTTCAGTAAATCAATGAAATCCAACGTTATAAAAAATTTTCAGCAAATATATCAAAATTTGTCATTCTACAAGATTGATATTTTGTCCTCCTCCGTAAGGATGGGTGATTGTGTAGTTAATAGAGAAGAACCCCGCGACAGGGAACAAGAAATTGAAAATACCCTTTGCTTGCGCAATTATTTCCTGTACATTTGCCCTTGATAGTTTTAAACATAACAATTCCAATCCAATTTTGCGAAGAGCAAGCGATTGGCGATAAAAGCGTATTGAACATACTTATGAAGAAAACGTTTATTTCGTTGTGTGCGGCATGCACCCTTATGGCATGCGGCAATAGCCAAAAACCTGAGCCAATGGCAGTTGACAGTGTGGCAGTAGACAGTGTGGCAGTAGAAATAGAAAATCAGACTGCTACCGACAGTGTGGCGGAAGAGGAGGTTGCCCCGTCCGAGCCAAAAGTGTCTGTGGAAACCATTACGGTAAACGGCGTGTCGTTCGAAATGATACGAGTGGAGGCTGGATCTTTCACAATGGGAGCGACACCAGAAATGGAAGATACTTATGAAGACGAAGCGCCAACTCATCAAGTGTCCATCACGAACGACTTCTTCATTGGAAAAACAGAGGTGACCCAAGCTCTTTGGAAAGCGGTAATGGGCAGTAACCCATCGCATTTTAAGGGGGATGGGAAGCCTGTGGAACAGGTTTCGTGGGACGACTGTCAGAAATTCATTTTAAAACTCAATGCAGCAACGGGCAGAGACTTCCGTCTGCCGACAGAAGCCGAATGGGAATTTGCGGCGCGCGGCGGCAATCAGTCTACGCATTGCCAATATAGCGGCAGCAATTCTTGGGAAGACGTAATTTGGTGCAATGTCAATAGCGGCAAGACGACCCACGACGTAGCCACTTTGCAACCCAATGAACTCGGACTCTATGACATGAGCGGCAACGTAAGTGAGTGGTGTTCAGACTGGTATGAAGGTTACAGCGGCTCGTCGCTGCAAAATCCGACAGGTGCATTGACCGGTACGGAGCGTGTGTACCGTGGCGGCAGTTGGGAAACGTTTCCTGCGGGCGGTCGCTCCTCCTGGCGTCAGAGCCTTAATCCAGAGAAGGGCTTCTGGGCCCTCGGGTTGCGCCTTGTCCTCTCCGGTTCTTCATCAACGGAGACAGCCAATAATGCGGCAACATCCAATTGGGTGCTTACTGTGAAAGGTGTCAACTACGAGATGGTGAAAGTCCAAGCCGGGACATTTACGATGGGCTCGACGTTAGTGCGAGAGGAAGATGATGCGGACACCCGGTATTTAATCGACAACGACAAACCAGCCCACCAGGTAACACTCACCCAAAACTATTATATGGGTAAGACTGAGGTGACGCAAGCCTTGTGGAAGGCGGTGATGGGAAATAACCCATCGAAATTCAAGGGAGATGACAAGCCAGTGGAAAACGTAAGTTGGGACGATTGCCAAGCATTCATCACCCAATTGAACGCCCTAACCGGTAAAGAGTACCGTTTGCCAACGGAGGCAGAATGGGAGTTCGCCGCCCGCGGAGGCAATAAATCTCTCCACTACCTGTACTCTGGAAGCAATTCTTATAAGGACATTGCCTGGTACCTTGTCAATAGCGGCAAGGCAACTCATAACGTAGCCACTAAACAACCGAATGAACTTGGTTTGTATGACATGAGTGGCAATGTGCTCGAGTGGTGTTCTGATTGGTATGGAAAATACGACGAGTCGCCTCTGACAAATCCTGTGGGTGCTTCAACCGGAACTTTCCGCGTGACCCGGGGCGGCGCGTGGGGCTGCCAAATCGGGTTCTGCCGTTCCTCAGTCCGCAGTTGCACCGGGCCAAACGACAAGTCGAACGCCCTTGGACTCCGCCTTGTCCTCTCTGAATAGTCTAATAAACGAAGTGGTTGTCGAATGGAGAGCCTTGCATACGTTGTAATCCGCTGCTCCCGAAATTTTATCGAAAAAAATTTCCCATTTCTTTTTGCCATTTCCAAAAAATCCACCACTTTTGCACCGTCAATCTTGCAAGAGGTTGGTGATAAAACGAAAAAATTCAATCTATATGATAGCAATAATGCAAAATAATTTTTGGTGGTGGTGCTTACAAATAGTAATTTGTGAGTGACGCACGTTTTTGTATTAATGCAAAGGTTTAAAAGCCCGTCGTACTCACGACGGGCTTTTTGTTTTATATGTGTTTTCATCCTTGGTTCCGATAATAAAAAAACAAAATATAAGTACTATGGCAAAGAAGTATGACGTTAACGAGAGAGGCTACTACGGCGAGTTCGGTGGAGCCTACGTCCCTGAGATCCTTTACAAGTGTGTGAAAGACTTGAAGGCTAACTACTTGAAAATCATGAACGAACCTGATTTCCAGACACAGTTCAACCAATTACTCCACGATTATGTGGGTCGACCAACTCCGCTCTACTTCGCAAGCCGCCTCTCCGAGCAAGTGGGTGCGCGTGTCTACCTCAAACGCGAGGATTTGTGCCACACGGGTGCGCATAAGTTGAACAACGCCTTGGGTCAGATCCTTTTGGCGAAACGAATGGGCAAGACGCGTATCGTGGCTGAAACAGGTGCTGGTCAACATGGTGTGGCTACGGCTACAGTTTGTGCGTTGATGAACCTGGAGTGCGTGGTTTACATGGGCGAGACTGATGTGAAACGTCAGTTCTTGAACGTGCAACGTATGAAGATGCTCGGTGCAAAGGTCGTTCCCGTTACTTCTGGTAACAAAACACTGAAGGACGCCACCAACGAGGCTATCCGCGACTGGTGTTGCAATCCTTCTAACACATTCTATATCATCGGTTCCGTTGTGGGTCCAGACCCATATCCAGATATGGTGGCTCGCTTCCAATCTGTTATCAGTGCCGAAATCAAGAAACAGTTGAAAGAGCAGGAGGGTCGCGAGAACCCTGACTACTTGATCGCCTGCGTAGGTGGCGGTAGCAACGCTGCTGGTACTTTCTATCACTACTTAGATGATGAGGATGTGAAACTTATTGAGGCTGAAGCTGGTGGTCATGGAGTAGATTCTGGCGAGAGTGCAGCAACTATCCATTTGGGCCGTTTGGGCGTTCTTCACGGAAGTAAGATTCTTGTAATGCAGACGGAAGATGGTCAGATCATCGAGCCTTACTCAATCTCCGCTGGTTTGGACTATCCTGGTATCGGTCCGCTTCACTGCCACTTGGCTAAGACGGGTCGTGCCGAGGTCTTCTCTATCAATGACGACGAGGCAATGGATGCCGCTTGGAATCTTTCTCGCTTAGAGGGAATCATCCCTGCTATCGAGAGTTCTCACGCTTTGGCTACTTTGAAGAAGATGACTTTCAAGCCAACCGATGTGGTTGTCGTTACTGTTTCTGGTCGTGGTGATAAGGATATGAACACCTTCTCAACTTATTTCGCTGACCGTTTCTAATCTAAAACTGATTTTGATATGTATAAATATAAGGTAAATAGTAGGACGATGTTGGGCGACCTCCATACGCCTGTCAGCACCTACTTGAAACTGCGCGACCTCTACTCTCAAAGTTCTTTGATGGAGAGTTCGGACTATCATGGAAGCGAGAACAACCGTTCATTTGTCGCTATTTGTCCAATTGCCAGTGTGTCTGTGGCTCACGGAAAGTCGGTTTCTGTCTTCCCAGACAAGAAGGAATCACATCACGATATTTCAAAAACATTTGGTGTGGATGCCGCTATCAATGAGTTCTTGAAATCTTTTGAGGTAACGGGGGAATATGCCGGTTACGCTGGTTTGAGAGGCTACACCACTTTCAACGCTGTACGCTATTTCGAGGGTATTCCTGTGAAGGATAGTATGGCAGAGAAGAACGATGCGCCAGATGTTTGCTATATCTTATTCAAGTATATTGTCGTTTTCAACGATTTTAAACATGAGATGGTGTTGCTTGAGTTGTTGGAAGAGGGCGAGGAGAGCAAATTAGACTGGTTGGAACAGAAAATCAAAGGTGGTCAACCTACGGAATATGCGTTCCAAGCAGTGGGCGCAACCACCAGCACACTCACCGACGAAGAGCATAAGGCGAATATCCGCAAGGGAATCGCTCATTGCTTGCGTGGGGATGTTTTCCAAATCGTGTTGTCACGCCGTTTCATTCAGAAATACAAAGGTGATGACTTCAAACTCTATCGTGCGTTGCGAAGCATCAATCCTTCTCCATATTTGTTCTATTTCGATTTCGGAGGATTCAGAATCTTGGGTTCTTCCCCTGAGACTCACTGCCGTATCGAGGACGGTCGTGCCTACATTGACCCTATCGCAGGAACGACGAAACGTACGGGCGACAAGGCAGAAGACGAGCGTTTGGCGGCTGCCCTTTTGGCAAATCCAAAGGAGAACGAGGAACACGTTATGTTGGTCGATTTGGCAAGAAACGACCTCAGTCGCAACTGCAACCATGTGAAAGTCGACTTCTACAAGGAAGCGCAGTTCTACAGCCACGTCATCCACTTGGTGAGCCGTGTGAGTGGTGATATGAAGCCAGAAGCCGACCCAGTGAAAGCGTTCATCGACACCTTCCCTGCTGGTACGTTGAGCGGTGCGCCAAAAGTGCGTGCGATGCAGTTGATCAGTGAGATCGAGCCTCACAATCGTGGTGCTTACGGAGGTTGCGTCGGCACTATCTGCTTCGACGGTTCACTCAACCAGGCCATCACCATTCGTACGTTTGTGAGCCGAAACAACGAGTTGTGGTTCCAAGCCGGTGGCGGTATCGTTGCCAAAGGCGATGAGGAATACGAGTTGCAGGAGGTTAATAATAAATTAGGGGCATTGAAGAAAGCCATCGTAATGGCGGAGACAATTTGATTCCCAATCGCTCGTTAGATCGACAAAAATAGCTGACAATTTGAAATTCACAAAAATGGTCTATTTAAATCAAATCGTTTTTCTTTTGGCATCTTGCCTCCGTTTTCACCTTGACATAGCCCGCTATGTCTTCTGCGAAAACGAAAACAATCTGCTCAAAACAAAATTCGTTTGATTCAAATTCTACGACCGATTGCGAATAAAAGATTTAAATTTATGAAAGTAGTAATTATTGATAATTATGACTCCTTTACATACAATCTCCGTCATTTAGTAGAGGAATTGGGTGCAGAGGTTGATGTGATTCGTAACGACCAGTTTGAGTTGGGTGAGTTGGAGAAATATGACAAAATCATACTCTCTCCCGGACCAGGTATTCCATCGGAGGCTGGTTTGTTGTTGGACGTGATTCGCACCTACGCTGGCAAGAAGAGCATGTTGGGTGTGTGCTTGGGTCATCAGGCCATTGGCGAGGCTTTCGGGTCTAAACTGACCAACTTGAGCCACGTCTTCCACGGAGTTCAGACTCCAGTAGAGATTGTTGCCGAAGATCCTATTTTTGCAGGTTTGCCAAAGGAATTTCCTGTTGGTCGCTACCATTCTTGGGTGATTGACGACAAAAATCTCTCTCCTGATTTGGAAATCACGGCTGTCAGCAAGGAGGGTCAGATTATGGCAGTGCGCCATCGTTCATTAGATATTCATGGCATTCAGTTTCACCCAGAGTCGGTGTTGACTCCAGATGGAAAGGTCATTGTCGGCAATTTCTTGAAACTTTAAGCTACATCTTAAGGAAAAATCATTATGAAACAGATATTAGAAAAATTGTTTTGTAGAGAAGAGTTGACTCGTAGCGAGGCAACCGAACTCTTATCCAATATAACGAAGGGTGTTTATCCCGACACGCAAGTGGCTGCTTTGCTCTCTGTCTTTCGTATGCGCGATGTTTCTGTCGAGGAGTTGATTGGTTTTCGTCAGGCGTTGATCGATACGCAGAAGCCTTTGGATTTCTCAGCCTACAACCCAATTGACATCGTTGGTACGGGTGGCGACGGCAAGAATACGTTCAACATCTCCACTTGTTCTTGTGTTGTTGTGGCAGCTGCGGGCTATAAGGTGGCAAAGCACGGAAATTACGGTGCATCGTCGGTGAGTGGTGCCAGCAATGTGATAGAGTTGCATGGAGTAAAGTTCACGACAGATGAAAGTCAGTTGAGGCGTTCCATCGAAGAGTGTGGTATGGCATACATGCACGCACCTCTGTTCACGCCAGCGTTGAAGAGTGTGGCAGGCATTCGCAAGAGTTTGCAGTTCCGCACGGTGTTCAACCTACTTGGTCCATTGGTGAATCCTTGTCGCCCTTCCAATCAGTTGCTGGGAACGGCAGACCTCAACCAATTGCGCCTCTACACCAACGTGTTCCAAACGATGGATTTGCATTATGGTGTCGTTACCAGTTTAGACGGTTACGACGAGATTTCGTTGACGAGCGATTTCAAGGTTTCTACCAACAGCAGTGAGAAGGTTTATTCTCCAGAGCAGATTGGTTTGAAACGCATCGCACAATCAGATATTTTCGGAGGGAAAACGCCAGAAGACGCTAAGCAAATCTTCGATAATGTTTTGTCTAACACGGCTTCAGACGCTCAGAAGAGTTGTGTCATCGCCAATGCAGGTTTAGCCATTCACACGATCAATCAATCGAAGAGCATTGAGGATTGCTTTGCAGAGGCTCGCGAGACTATCGAAAGCGGCAAGGCTCTCGCAACATTGAAGAAATTCGTTGCCATCAATTCATAAATTGAATTGTTTGTCTGATAAAATTCATTGATTATGAGTTATTTAGATACGATAGTAGCCAATAAAAGAGAGGAGATGGTGGCGTTGAAAGCGAAGCACAGCGAGTCTTATTGGGAGCAACAGCCGTTTTTCTCCAGAAAATGCAACTCTATGCGCAAAAGTTTGGAGTTGTCCGACACGGGCATTATCTCGGAGTTCAAGCGCAAATCGCCTTCCAAAGGTTTCATTAAGGAGGATGGCGACCCTACGGTGATCATTCCCGGCTATGAGGCGAACGGTGCGAGTGGTGTTTCTATCTTGCAAGACAAAAAATTCTTTGCAGGTGGCTACGAGGATATGTTGGCAGTGCGTTCGAAGGTGAATTTGCCACTGCTCTTCAAGGAGTTCATCGTTGATGAATATCAGTTGACGATGGCGAAAGGTTGTGGTGCCGACATCGTGTTGCTCATCGCTTCTGTTCTCTCGACGGACGAGTGCAAGCGTTTGGCGAAGAAGGCGCATGAGTTGGGTCTGGAAACGCTCCTCGAACTCCATGAGAACGGAGAGTCCGACCATATCGATGAGAATATCGATGTGGTGGGCATCAACAACCGCAATCTGAAGACTTTTGAGGTCAACTTGGAGGCTTCTATCCGTCTTTGTCACGAGATACCCGATGATTATCTCAAAATCTCAGAAAGTGGCATTTCACAACCCGAAACTGTCGTTCGCCTTCGCAAAGAGGGCTTTCGAGGCTTTTTAATGGGCGAAAACTTCATGAAGACGGAAAATCCTCCTTTGGCACTCAAACAGTTTATCGAGCAAGTAAAACATCTTCAAAATCAATAACCTATCAAAACCAATATAAGAACTATGCAGACGTTCGTTAAAGTGTGTGGCATGCGCGACGAGCAGAACATCCGTCAGGTGCTGGCTTTGCAACCCGATTTCTTGGGAATGATTTTCTTCCCGAAATCTCCACGCTATGTGCCAGACGAGTTGAGCGAGCAGTTGAGTTTCTCTTTTGGCAAAACGAAAAAAATCGGTGTGTTCGTCAATTATGCTGAAGAGCAGATTTTGCGAATCGTAGATCTTTTCCGTTTAGATGGAGTTCAACTTCACGGAGGCGAATCACCAGAATTGTGCAAAAGTTTGAAAGACAAAGGATTACTCGTTTTAAAAGCCTTTGGCATCAGTTCTGAAGAGGATATAAAAAGGTGCGAAGAGTATCAAAAGGTTTGTGATTTGCTACTATTCGACACGAAGGCGAAGAGTTACGGAGGCACAGGTTGCAAGTTCGATTGGGAGTTGTTGACGCACTATCAAGGTGAGTTGCCATTCCTGCTCAGTGGCGGTTTGTCGGAGGAGGATGCCGAAGCGGTGAAAGCCTTCAACCATCCGAAAATGGTGGGCGTCGACTTGAACAGTCGCTTTGAGGTTTCGCCTGCCTTGAAAGACGTTGAACGATTGAAGAAAATGTTTCAATTGATTCGATAAAATCATAATTAATTTTGAAATAAAAAACTAACAGATATGGATAGAATAGCAAAACTTTTTTCAGAGAATAAAGGAAATTTATTGTCAGTCTATTTCACCGCAGGCTTCCCAAAGTTGGATAGCACGGTAGAGGTCATCAAGGAGTTGGACGCTGCCGGTGTGAACATGATCGAGATCGGTGTTCCGTTTTCTGACCCAATGGCAGACGGTCCCGTTATCCAAGCCAGCAGCCAAAAGGCGTTGAACAATGGAATGTCGCAGAAACTGCTTTTCGAGCAGTTGAAGGACATCCGCAAAGTGACGGATATGCCTTTGATTTTGATGGGTTACCTCAACACTGCTATGCAATTCGGTTTCGAAAACTACTGTAAAAAGGCAGCCGAGGTGGGTGTCGATGGTTTCATTATCCCAGATATTCCATTGGAGGAGTACGAGGCACAATACAAGCCAATCGCCGAGAAATACGGCATCAAGTTCATCTTATTGGTGACTCCAGAGACGACAGACGAGCGTATTCGCCAGATCGACGATATCAGCACAGGCTTCGTCTACATGGTTTCTTCAGCCTCTACAACTGGTGCGCAGAAGAGTTTCAACGAGGCAAAACAAGCCTACTTCAAACGTATCTCCGACATGAAGTTGAAGAATCCGACCCTCGTAGGTTTCGGCGTTTCCAACAAGGAAACTTACGATGCTGCCTGCAAATATTCCAGAGGAGCCATCATCGGAAGCGCCTTCGTGAAATGTTTGTCAGAGCAACCAACCATCAAAGAGGCAGTCGCTAAGCTGATTGACAATTTGAAGAAATGAAAACGAGAAAGGGCGTAGAGTTCAGCACTCCACGCCCTTTTAATTTTGGCAACCGGCAGAAGCGGATTTATTCTTTGTGCCGCGCCTTCAGTTCCCTCGCCAGGTCTTCTATGCGATAACCCTTTTCGGTGAGGAGGACGATGAGGTGGTACATCAAGTCGGACGACTCGTAAAGGAACTGCTCACCTGTGCCGTTGGTGGCTTCGATAATGGTTTCCACAGCCTCTTCGCCAACCTTTTGGGCTATTTTGTTAACGCCCTTAGTAAAGAGTTTTGTGGTGTACGAGCCTTCGGGCATTTCACGCTTCCGTTTTTCAATGAAACTCTGCAAATAGGAGAGGAACGCCAGATCCTCAAGGTTCTTCTCTCCGCGGAAAGTGTCTGCGCCTGTGGTCGACCCTTCTGGCCGCGCCTTGATGATGACGGCGGTGTTGTCGGTGTTGTAGACGAGGTCGTCCACTGCCACGGGCTTGAAATATTCGCCGCCCGTAACAACCTCAATGGCGGTGTTGTCTGCGTTGAGCAAATACACCTCTTTAGTTTCATTCATTTTGGCAAGTGCGGCATCGTCCACAAAACCCACTTTCAGGATTTTTTGGGTGCGGACATCCTGCACCACCGCCTGGAGCAATTTTTTTTCAGACATTGTTCCTTGGGGTTAATAGTTTTTGGATAGGGATTTCTTCAATCGCCCGATGAAATCGTCCACATTAGCCTTTGTGATGCAGAGTGGCGGCAAGATGCGAAGCACGTTTGTGCCGCTGCATCCGGTGAAGGTGTGTTGCTGATACACCAAATCGTTTCGAACATCCTTGTAAGGGCGGTCGAGTTCAACGCCAATCATCAGTCCGCGCCCGCGCACATCGGTAACGTGCGGTAAGTTTTCCGTTTTCAGTCGGTTGATGAAGTACTCGCCCACGGTGGCGACGTTCTGCACAAGGTTCTCCTTCTCCATCACATCAATCACAGCCAATGCTGCAGTGCAGGCAAGGTGGTTACCCCCGAAGGTGGTGCCGAGTTGTCCAATCACCGGCTTGAACTTAGGCGAGATAAGCACGCCCGCCATAGGGAATCCGTTGCCAATGCCTTTTGCCACTGTGATAACGTCTGGCTTCACGCCGAGGTGCTGGTGGGCAAAGAATTTTCCGCTTCGTCCGTAGCCACATTGTATTTCATCGCAGATAAGCACTGTATCGTATTTGTCGCAAGCCTTGCGCAGGCCTTTCAGGAACTCCTCCGTCACCATACGGATTCCGCCCACACCTTGGATGCACTCCAAAATGACGGCGCACACATCGCCTTTTTCAATCTCCTTGACCCAAGCGTCGAGGTCGTTGAGTGGCAGGTAGGTAACGTGCCCGTTGTTGTTGATGGGGGCGATTATCTTAGGATTGTTGGTAGCTTCGACCGCCAACGATGTGCGACCGTGAAACGCCTTTTCGACGGATAGGATGCGGGTGCGGCCATTGTGGAAAGACGCTAACTTCAGTGCGTTTTCGTTCGCTTCTGCGCCCGAGTTGATGAGGAACAATTGGTAATCCTCGTAGCCGGAGATTTTGCCCAACCGCTCTGCCAACTGCACTTGCAGCGTGTTGACCACTGAGTTGGAGTAGAAGCCCAACTCGTTGATTTGCTTCGTCATCATCTCCACATAGTGTGGGTGGCAATGCCCGATGCTGATGACTGCGTGTCCGCCGTAGAAGTCCAGGTACTCCTGTCCTTTATCGTCCCAAACCGCACAACCTTTTCCTTTCACGATGTTGACGTCGAAAAGGGAGTACACGTCAAAAAGATTCATAGTTTCTCTCTTATTTTGAATTTGCGTGATGATTCGGCAAAGGTACAAACTTATTATACCTTTGCGGAGGTTTTTCCGAATAAAAACGCTGTAAAGTATGGAAGTTGATTTTGCGAACACGATTTTCCGCCGTTTCAAGGTGGAAAACGAAATGCTGAACGTCAATGGAACGCTCTTTGGCGGGTGCGCTATGGGGTGGATGGACAAGTTGGGACACGAACTCTCCGTGCAGTTGACGGGACAAACCATGTACACTTTTTCTGCCGACAAGATTAAATTCATCAAACCTGTTTTCCTCGGCGAAGTGGTGGAAGTGGTGGCGTCGCCGCTCGAAAAGGGTCCCGTAAAACTGCTCATCGCACTGACGCTTGTGGCAGACCCCGATGGAGAGAACCGCCGCGAGGCTATGACCGGTGTTTTCACTTTCGTGCATGCCGACGAGAACCACCACGCTGGCAGAATACACTATATAGCTGATTAGAAATGCTTTTCGAATAAAAAAGGTGCTGATTTCTCCAAAAATTGAAGGCTAAACCTTACTTGCGTTGTTAGGCTTTCCTGTGATGATAAATGGATTCTCCATAGACAATTTGATTTTCTACAAAGACAACCCGAAGAAGAATATTATGCAAATCACGTTATGCGATTTACATAATGCGAAATGAATAATGCTTGGGAAGAGGTGCTTGAACACGCTTACATTACAGGAGTGAACTAAGCATCACGAGTATGTTCCTTTGCTGCATTTTGGCGGGAAATGTGAAATTCCGCTCAAAAACCGGGCGGAAAATGTGAAATTTTAGCGAAAAACAAGGCGGAAAATGTGAAAAACAGTGTACTTTTGGGGTCGGAAAATGTGAAATTAAATATGGAACTGCTTAAAAGAAAGATAGATACGGTACTTTCCGAATGGAAGTGCAAAGAAGGTCACAAGCCTCTCATCGTGAAAGGCG
>CAVGRN010000020.1:0-37274 GCA_963631545.1 Paludibacteraceae bacterium
TATTGTTTTAGCGGACAGTAATAGAATCAAAACGAAACGAACCGACGATTCAATTCAAACGAATCGACGATTCATTTGAAACGCAATAGTATTGCGATTTTCTTGTCCCGAATACCGATTTAGATTCGTACCTTTATCCCAACGTAAGTTCTAACATTTTGCTCATTGCATACACCGCTCTCTGTTGTGTGAGTCGGCTAAATTCTATACTTAACTTATTGATTTTCAATGTGCGCCATTTGATGGCGCACAAATGTGACGAAGTCAGGTGTCAAAGGCAGTCTTGAAGCAACCCCCAAAACCGTTCTCCGTTTTTTTCGTCTTTGGATAGAACCCAGGTAGTTCCTGTGTGAACATTGATGAGGTACGTCGCTTTTGACGTCATTCCGCTGATGAAGAGTTGGTAGTTCACGCATCCATCTTTCTCCGTTACTTTGTGAGACACCTCCTTGTACATTGGTTCCCAACGGTATTTGTTGTCGGGTGCAGCCACTAGAACATACACATTCCCGTTGTATTTGTCTAATCTGAAAGTGTTTTTCGTCGCTAATTCTGATGCGATGACTTCATATCTTGAATTGTCCAAGGAGGTTATTTGGTTGGTTGCCGCACTCATTGTTATGGGAAATGCGGCAAGCAGTAATAACAGTTTAATCACTTTTTTCATACGGTTGTGATAATGGATTAATGCAAAGCCCGGATAGATTGCTCCATCCGGGCTTTATTGTTAGGATTCAATCCTTTGATTACAATTTTGGTCCAGCAGCAACCAAAGCCTTGCCAGCTGCGTTTCCTTCGTATTTAGCGAAGTTCTTGATGAAGCGGCTCGCCAAGTCTTTTGCTTTCACTTCCCATTGCGAAGCGTCAGCGTAAGTGTCGCGTGGGTCGAGGATTGCAGGGTTAACACCTGGCAATGAAGTTGGAACCTCGAAGTCGAACATAGGGATCTTCTTAGTCTCAGCCTTCAAGATGTCGCCACTCAAGATAGCGTCGATGATTCCACGAGTATCAGGAATTGAGATACGCTTTCCTGTTCCGTTCCATCCAGTGTTTACCAAGTATGCCTTAGCACCAGACTTCTTCATCTTCTTAACCAACTCCTCAGCGTATTTAGTTGGGTGCAACTCCAAGAATGCTTGTCCGAAACATGCAGAGAAGGTTGGAGTTGGCTCAGTGATACCACGCTCAGTTCCTGCCAACTTAGCAGTAAATCCACTCAAGAAGTAGTATTGAGTCTGCTCAGGTGTCAAGATTGATACTGGAGGCAATACACCGAATGCATCAGCTGACAAGAAGATAACGTTCTTTGCAGCAGGTGCTGATGAACCTGGTTGGATATTGTTGATGTGGTCGATAGGGTAAGATACACGAGTATTCTCAGTTACGCTCTTATCGTTGAAATCGATCTTACCGTTAGCGTCAACAGTTACGTTCTCCAACAATGCGTTACGCTTGATAGCTCCGTAGATGTCTGGCTCGTGCTCCTTGCTCAAACCGATAACCTTAGCGTAGCATCCACCCTCGAGGTTGAATACGCCTTCGTCATCCCATCCGTGCTCGTCATCACCGATCAAACGACGCTTAGGGTCGGTAGACAAAGTGGTCTTTCCAGTTCCTGACAAACCGAAGAAGATGGCAGTGTTCTTTCCTTCCATATCGCAGTTTGCTGAACAGTGCATTGAAGCGATTCCTTGCAATGGCAAGTAGTAGTTCTGCATTGAGAACATACCCTTCTTCATCTCACCACCATACCAAGTGTTGATGATAACTTGCTCACGAGAAGTAGTGTTGAAAGCAACACAAGTCTCAGAGTTAAGCCCCAACTCCTTGTAGTTCTCTACCTTAGCCTTGGAAGCGTTGTAGATGATGAAGTTAGGCTCGAAGTTAGCCAACTCTTCCTTAGTTGGACGGATGAACATGTTTGTTACAAAGTGAGCCTGCCAAGCAACCTCAACGATGAAACGAACTGCCAAACGAGTAGCCTTGTTCGCTCCGCAGAATGCATCAACAACGTAAAGGTTCTTGTTAGAAAGCTCCTTCTTTGCGATGTCCTTAACCTTTGCCCAAACATCCTCGGACATTGGGTGGTTATCGTTCTTGTACTCGTCAGAAGTCCACCATACGGTGTTCTTTGAGTTCTCGTCCATGACGATGTATTTGTCCTTTGGCGAACGTCCGGTGTACACGCCTGTCATCACGTTTACAGCACCCAACTCAGTCAACTGACCTTTCTCGTATCCTTCGAGTTTTGGGTCTGACTCGGCCTTGAACAGCTCTTCGTAAGAAGGGTTGTGCGCGATCACCGTCGAACCAGTGATTCCGTACTTGGTTAAATCTAAGTTTGCCATACTTATTTTTGTTATTTGTTAAAATTTAGTTAATCCACGTTCCATAAGGTCCGTTTGACCTTGGCCGCCGACCCCTTCTCCGAAGTCGGCAAATGCAAATATAGTTTTTTTTTTGAGATGTGCGTTGTGGCTTATCCGTTTTTTTGCGCTGATGTGCCAAATTCTGCTTTTTTGAAAAATATCCGTATTCATCGGCTTTTTTTTGCCGTCTTGCGTGTTCGTTTTCTTGCTTTGTTTTCTATCTTTACGCAAGATTTGCCACGTCATCGTGGTGTTGTGTTTCTTATTACATTGTGTATTATGGCTAAATCAGATTCAAATAGGAGGCAACGTCCGGGAAAATCGTCCGCCAAAGGTGGGGCGAGGGGCAATGCCAAGAAGTCGGTACTGTCGCATATCACCAAGCAAGAATTGGTGAACCGCACCGTGAAGTTCTTCGAAAATAATCCGAATAATTTTTATAATAACAAGCAGATAGCCAACGAGATAGGATTGTCGTCTATGGCGCAGCGAAAAATGCTCACCGTGGTGTTAGACACGCTCGTGGCGCAGGAGTACCTTTCAGAACCTTCCGTCGGGAAATACCGTCTCTGCAACCAGCAGGGTACGCTTGTGGGCAAACTCGAACGCCATGCCGGCGGGAAAATCTTCCTCGTGCCTGAGGATGGCGGCGAGGAGGTCTTCATCCTCGACAAATACCTTAATAAATCTATTGTGGGCGACACCGTGCGCGTACGGCTCTTCGCTGGGCGAAAGGGTCAAATGCCTGAGGGCCAGGTGGTGGAACTGCTGCAGCGTGGCCGCGACACCTACATCGGTAAGTTGGATGTGAAGGAGAACTACGCATTCCTCACTGTCGACTCAAAACTGCTCTCCAACGATATCTTCATCCCTGTGGATAAACTCAACGGCGGAAAGAGCGGAGACAAAGCCGTGGCGCGCATCGTGGCGTGGGAAAACCGAGACCGAAACCCCGTGGGCGAAATCGTTGAGGTGCTTGGAGCAGCCGGCGAGAACGAGGCTGAAATGCACGCCATTTTAATGGAGTATGGCTTGCCGTATTCCTACCCACAAGCCATTGAGGGACTGGCAGACCAAATACCGGAGGAAATTCCCGAAGAGGAGATCAAAAAACGCCTTGATATGCGCAAAGTGCCTACCTTCACCATCGACCCTGCCGACGCGAAAGACTTCGACGACGCACTCTCCATCCGCAAGTTGGAGAACGGAAACTGGGAAATAGGCGTTCACATCGCTGATGTAACACACTATGTGAAGGAGGGCGACGCCATCAACCAGGAGGGCTACAAGCGCGCCACTTCCGTCTACCTCGTAGACCGCACCGTGCCAATGCTCCCCGAGCGGCTTTCCAACAAACTCTGCTCACTCCGCCCTAACGAGGAAAAACTCTGCTTCTCCGTTGTCTTCGAAATGGATGACAATGCCAACGTGTTGAAATACAACATCGTACATACCGTCATCAATTCCGACCGCCGTTTCACCTACGAGGAGGCTCAACAGGTCATCGAAACGGAACAGGGCGATATGAAAGAGGAAATCCTCACCTTAGATAAGTTGGCGAAGAAACTGCGTGAACGTCGTTTCAAAGAGGGTGCCATCGCTTTCGACCGCGAGGAGGTGCGCTTCGAGATAGACGAGAAGGGAAAACCGCTCAGCGTCTACTTTAAAATCTCGCAGGATGCGAACAAACTCATCGAGGAGTTTATGCTGCTCGCCAACCGCACTGTCGCCGAACACATCGGCAAGGTGAAAAGCGGCAGCCGTAAGGGCGGAGAAGAGCCTAAGGCAAAGACTTTCGTCTACCGTGTACACGACCAGCCCGACCCTGAGAAACTCTCTAACCTCTCGCAGTTCATCTCCAAATTTGGTTACAAACTGAAAACGACGGGCAAGAACAAGGAGATTTCAACTTCCATCAACCACCTCCTCTCCGAGGTGCATGGCAAGCGCGAGCAAAACCTCATCGAAACCATTGCCGTGCGCTCTATGGCTAAGGCGGAATATACGACGGAGAACATCGGACACTACGGCCTGGCGTTCGAGTATTACACGCATTTCACCTCGCCTATCCGCCGTTACCCTGATATGATGGTGCACCGCTTGCTCGACCGCTATGCCGAGGGCGGCAAAAGCGCGGACAAAAACGCTTACGAGGAGTTTTGCAAGCACTGTTCGGAGATGGAGCAACTCGCTGCCACGGCAGAACGTGCTTCCATCAAATATAAGCAGGTGGAGTATATGCAAGATAAGGTGGGACGCACCTACGACGGTGTGGTGTCTGGCATCCAGGAGTGGGGCATCTATGTTGAATTGAATGAGAATAAATGCGAGGGTATGATTCCAATCCGTGATTTGGACGATGATTACTACTCGTTCGACGAGAAAAACTACTGCCTTGTGGGACGCAAAACGCACAAGACCTACCGTCTTGGCGATGAAGTGGTGGTGAAAATCAAAAAGACCAACCTCGACAAGAAACAAATGGATCTTGAAATGGTAGAGAAATTATAATTGATTGATACTCAGATTTATGATGAAATTGAATTGGTTGAAATATGTGCTGCCCATTATGCTTGTCTTGTCTGCTTGCAGCAAGAAGGCGAATGACTGGTCGGAGATGAACCTCAACGGCGACGTGCGCAGCGTCTGGGAAAAACAGTACGAGGCGTTGGTGGACGAGTCTGGAAATGTTGAAAAGGGCAGGGTGCTGAAATCCGTCAAATTCACGTTTGACAGGATGGGAAGACTTGAAGAGGCGGATTGGTTCGACCGCGACGACGATACGCTTCAGAAAACCCTTTCGGAGTATGGCGACGCCGGCTTGCTCTCCCGCCGCATTATGTACGACGAGTTTGGCAGACTGAAGATGACCTCCGAATTTTCGTACAACGCCGACGGCCGTATTGCCGAAACCAACTATTTAGACGCTGAAGGCGACCTTGTGCAGTGCGAACGTGTGGAGTATAACGACGAAAACCTCATTGAAACCACTTTCACCACCAACCGCAACGGCTCGCTCGTGAAGCGCATCGTACGCCAAATGAACAAAAACGGACTGCCCAACGAGGTGAAAATCTATAACGAAGACCGCGAACTCATCAATTTCCGCAAAGACGAGTATGACGAAGACCGCCGTTTAGTGCATTTTGTGGTCTATGCGGCAGACGAGCAGACCATCGTGCTTGACGCCCGCCTCTCCTACGACAAGGGCGGCAATGTGATTCGCCAGGAGGCGGAGGGCGAAGACGGCGAGGCATTCCTGCCGCAAGTCAGTAAATATGAGTTTGATAGCAAGAATAACTGGACGACCCTCGGCTCGTACGTTGGCCAAGAGCTGAAAACCATCAGCGAACGCAGTATTGAATATTATTGAGAAAAATCTCTCGTATAAAACTGAATTTTAATAAATTAGTTGTACCTTTGCACTCTTGTTTTTCCAACGTAGGAAACAAGGTAAAATAAAGTAAATGAGTACATTTAAGGAATTAGGGCTGAGCGAAGAGATCCTTCACGGCATAGAAGACTTAGGTTTTGTGGAGCCAATGCCGATTCAAGAGAAGGTAACCCCATTTTTATTGGGGGACAGTACGGAGGATTTGGTCGCACTTGCCCAAACGGGAACGGGAAAAACCGCAGGTTTCGGTCTCCCATTGTTACAGTTGACTGACTGTCAGAAGCAAGCGATTCAAGTCTTGGTGTTATCTCCGACGAGGGAGCTTTGCATCCAGATTTCTAACGACTTGAAGAAATTCTCAAAATACCTGAAAGGTATGAAGGTGGTGCCTGTCTACGGAGGCGAAAGTATTGTTTCGCAATTCCGCCAGTTAGACGTGCCGCCTCAAATTCTTGTGGCAACCCCAGGCCGCTTGATCGACTTGATTGAGCGAGGCAAGGTGGATCTCTCCGGCATCAAATATTTGGTGTTAGATGAGGCTGACGAGATGCTCAATATGGGCTTCCAGGAAGATATTGAACGCATCCTTGAGGAAACTCCTGAGGAGCGACGCACGCTTCTCTTTTCGGCAACTATGCCCAAGGAGATTGCGCAAATCGCAAAAAAATATATGAAGAATAGCGTTGAAATCGCTATCGGCCGCAAAAACTCGGGTAACGAGAACGTGGAGCATGTCTATTATATGGTGCAGGCGAAAGATCGCTACAACTGCCTGAAAAGGGTGGTGGATATCAATCCAGACATCTACGCCATCATCTTCTGCCGTACGCGGCAGGAAACAAAGGACGTGGCAGACAAACTGATGCAAGATGGTTACAACGCCGACGCATTGCACGGCGACCTCTCACAGGCGCAACGCGACACCGTGATGCAGCGTTTCCGCCACAAAAACCTTCAAATCTTAGTGGCTACCGACGTGGCAGCCCGCGGTTTGGACGTGAACAATCTGACGCACGTCATCAACTACAACCTCCCAGACGATGTGGAGAACTACACACACCGAAGCGGCCGTACCGGTCGCGCAGGCAAAAAAGGTATCTCCGTTTCCATCATCCACTCGCGCGAACGCAACCGCATACGCACCATTGAGAAGGTGATCAACCGCACGTTCACGCAATTGCCTGTGCCATCGGGCTTGGAGGTGTGCCAAAGCCAACTCTTCTCCGTAGTGAACAAAATTCAGGAGGCAGGGTCGAATGTGGATCGTGAGCAGATTGAGCCTTACTTGCCAACCATTATGGACCAGCTGAAGGACATCAGTCGGGAAGACCTCATCATCAGCTTCGTGTCGCAAGAGTTCAACCGATTCCTGGAGTACTACAAGAACGCTCCAGATTTGAACATCCAGGAGAAGGAACGCAAATCGCGCGACAGAGGCGACCGCGGTGAAAAGCGCGACCGTGGAGAGCGTGGCGACCGCGGCGAAAAACGCGAGAAGCGCAGTCGCTCCGCCAAGAAAGGCGATGAGGAATACGCACGCTTGAAAATCAACATGGGTGCGCGCGATGGTTTCACGCCAAAACGTGTGTTAGGCTTGATCAACGACACGACGGATAGTCACGACATCGATGTGCACGACATTGAAATCACCAACCGCTACTCATTCTTCGATGTGGAGAGGCGCGTGGTGCAATCGATGATGGATGCGTTCGCTCGCAAGGGCGACAGAATCCAACTGTTGGAGGTTGCCAAAGAACGTCCGTCGGGCGGCGACAAGGGCTTTGAGAACGAAGGTGGCGAAGGCGGCGGTTTCTACTCTAAATTCTCCCGCAAAGGAAAGAGTGATGACCGTGGCGGACGGCGCGACCGCGACCGTGGACGAGACTCCCGTGGCGGAGGCTCAAAACGCGAGTTCAGACGTAACAAAGACAGTTTCCGCAGGAAAAGATAATCTTGGGGATTTTGCCTGAAAATATTTGAAAACCCCTCACTTGGGAGAACCTGGGTGAGGGGTTTTACTCTAAAAACCGAATTTTCAATGGATGACGCCTACCTAACGCTCAGTAGCCCATCCGAGGGCTTATACAAAGAGAAAGGCAGCAAATTCTTCGCCTTCGCCTTCCCCGTGTCGGTCAAGGATGCGGTGAAACCCATCATTGATGAGTTGTGGAAAAAACATCACGACGCTCGCCACATCTGCTTCGCCTACATCATCGACCCAGAGAAAAAAGAAACCCGCGCCAACGACGACGGCGAACCCTCTGGCACTGCCGGCCGACCTATCTTAGGTGCGCTGCAATCAAAGGGAGTCGCCAACGTATTGGTGGCTGTCGTACGCTACTTCGGAGGCACGAAGTTGGGAACGAGCGGACTAATCAACGCATATAGAACAGCCACGCTCGACGCATTAGACAACGGCGAAATCGTGGAACGTACCATAGAAACCATATTCAACATCACGTTTGACTACTTTCTGCTGAACGATGTGATGAGGGTGGTGAAAGAAGAAGCCCCCACAGTTATCTCACAAACCTTTGACAATGAGTGCCGTATGTGCCTCTCCATCCGTCGGGGCGATGCCGACCGATTGCGATCGCGTATAGAGAAAGTGGAGGGTTTGAGAATCGTGGAGTAACACCTTTATTTTCCAATCCGTTTCCACGAAAAAATGGAATTTTCCATTTTCCCCGTGGAATTTCCAATTTTTACTGGAAGAATTGGAAGATGTGTCTACTTTCGAAAACGAAAATGGCACTTTTGGGGTTGGAAAAACAGACAAATAATGCCTAAATCTGGTTGGAAAAACGGACAAAAATGATACTTTTGCGGTTGGAAAAATGGAAATTAAAATGATTAATAGGAAGATAATCAATAAATTAGAACGATTTTACAAGACTACGGATAAGGCACTACTGATTACGGGAGCAAGGCAGGTGGGAAAAACCTTCTCAATCCGGCAGTTCGGAAGGTCAAACTTTCCGTGTTTTGTTGAGTTCAACTTTATGGAAAACCAAGCGGCAAGGCGAATTTTCTCTAAAACGAGAAATGTGAAGGATGTCTTGCTTCGTATCTCCGCTCTTTCGTCTGTGAGTTTGAAGAAAGGGAAAACGCTGATTTTCTTCGATGAGGTTCAGGAGTGTCCCGAACTTGTAACTATGCTGAAATTCTTGGTTGAAGAGGGTAGTTATAGGTATGTTTTGAGTGGTTCTATGTTGGGTGTGGAGTTGAAAGATGTTCGCTCTGTGCCGGTCGGTTTTATGTCTGTTGAAGAAATGTTTCCTCTTGATTTTGAGGAGTTTGCAAAAGCAACGGGCTTGTCGGACGAGGTGTGGAATTACCTAAAAAAAACGTATGAGGAGCGGACTGCGGTGGACGAGGTGGTTCATCGCCAAGTACTCCAACTTTTCAGGATGTATCTCTCCGTCGGTGGGATGCCTGCTGCGGTGGATGAATATCTTAAAAACAACAATCTGAGGTCGTATTCTTTGGTGCAGAAGGGAATTTTGCAGACCTACAAAAAGGATATTGCCAAATATGATGAGGAAGAAAAACTGTTGTTGAATGATATCTTTGATTTGATTCCATCGGAGTTGAATGCGAAGAACAAGCGTTTTATTCTGAAGAGAATGAATGATAACGTGAAATTCTCACGTTATGAGAATAGTTTTCTATGGCTGCGCGATGCAGGCGTCGCCCTTCCCGTTTTCAATGTTGAGGAGCCGAAGATACCGCTTCTGCTTGCTAAATCAAGAAATCTCTTCAAACTCTTCTCTTCTGATGTCGGTTTGTTGGTTTGTCAGTATGGCTCATCTGCTCAACTTGCTGTTACTCTGGAAGATGCGAACATCAATAATGGTGCGTTATACGAGAATGTCGTTGCCCAGGAGTTGCGTGCGCATGGTTTTCAACTCTTCTATTTCAACAGCAAGAAACAAGGTGAATTGGATTTCGTTGTTGAGTATAATGGTGAGGTCCTGCCTATTGAGGTGAAGTCGGGTAAGGACTACAAACGCCACTCGGCGTTGTCAAATGTCCTCTCTTCAACGGAATATGACGTCCATCGTGCCATCGTCTTCTCTAATGGCAACCTCGAACGCACAGGCTCAGTAGACTATCTCCCCATTTATATGGTTTCCTTCCTCCAAATAGAAGAAGCCCCTAACGTGCGAGTGAAAAACAATTTTTCGGACATCGTTTTGCCTTGAGTTTTGTGTTTTGGAAAATAATAGAAATCCCCACGGCTGCCTTCGTTGGGCGACCGTGGGGACTGAATTTTGAAAATATACCCTAAGAGGGATTATTCTTCAACGTAGATGAAGCGTTTGCCGTTGCTGATGTACACGCGCATTGGCTGTATGCTGTTGAGGCTGTGTTTCCGCCCAAAGAGGTCGAATATCGGCTCTTGCAACATCTCTTTGCTGTTGATGATTTGCACGGCGGATTTTCCGGCGTACGCTACGGCCATGTAATAGATGTTGGCGGAGTTCTCTTTGGTGATGGTGTGGCTTCCCTTGTCGAGTGTGATGGTTGCCACGTTGCCGCTGATTTGCACGACTGAACCCAGCTCGGAGAGTTTCTTTCCGTCAATCTTGACGGATGGTGTCTCGGTGCTGCCGAACACAAGGGTCAGCGTGCCAGACTCTGTGGTGGTGAATGCCACTGAGGTGGCTGACTCCAACTTCATTCCGTAACTGTATTGTGTGCCGTTGACGGTTGCCGTCCCCTTGCTGTCGGAGTAATTGGCATTTGTGAAAGTGTAGAATGTGGTGTTGGATGGTGCGCCGCCGGTGAAGTGGCAAACCATGTTGCCGTCTGTTGGCACTACGGGGTTGGTAGAGCCTCCGTCGGTAGATGTGTCGCCCTTGTCTCCGCCTTCTGTTGAACCGCTGTCGCCGGTGTCGGTGGATGAGTCTCCGCCGGTAGATGTGTCTGTTACCTCGCCGTAGTAGCCTTTGAGGGTTGTTTTGTAGTTGGTGAGTTTGCTCTTCAACTCGGTGTCAACGGCATATTTCCCATCGTCTACGCTGTTGTTGAATGTCCAGGTGAAGTCGCCGTGGCTCATACGTCCTGCGCCATATTCGCCTGTAACAACGGAAACGACGTCTTCGGCAGCGTCGACATTGGCGTTTTTCGCCTCGTCGCGTTTGATGTCGAAGTTGCTGTAGTAGTTGGCTCCTTGGTAGGAGGTGATGCTGCTTGAAATCTCCTTAGAGGGGTCGTCCACAACAATTGCGTCGAAATCCTTGCTGGTATCGATCCCGCGTACAGTCGCGGCTTCTTCTTTGCCTGCGGTGTAGATGGTTGCGGCATTGTAAGGGATGAAGTAGTAGGAGCCGGTCATGATGTTGCCGTGTGCTTTGATGGTTCCGCCGTCCTCGTTCGAGAATGTCCCGTTGGCTTTGTTGCGGCTGGAGCCGGATGCGTAGAGGTCTGTCCCTTGCATTGAGGTCATCATCGGGTATTTGGTGTTGCGGAAGTAGTTATTCTGCATGTAGACGGAGCTTCCGAGGGTGCTGCCTGCGCCGTATTTCGCGCAGCCGTCATAGTAGTTGTTGTAGACGTGTGCGTTGTAGTATCGGCAGCGTGGGTGGCGGCTGTCGGAGTGGTCGTACCAGTTGTGGTGGTAGGTGATGTAGTAGGCGTTACTCTCGTAGCTCTTGACACCCTCGCTCAACCCCAGGAGGTTACACTTGCCGTTGTCTACGAAATGATTGTACGAGAAGGTGATGTAGTTCGACTTTTTGCAGTCGAGTGCGCCGTCGCCTTTCACTTGGTCGGCGTCAGAGCCTGCGTCGCCGTAGAACATGTCGCAGTGGTGCACCCAGATATAGTTGTTGCCTTGCTGCAAGCCCACGTTGTCTCCCTCATCGCTGTTGCAGTTCATGAAGCCGAGGTTGCGCACCTCCACATAGTTCGAATTTTTGAGCCGCACGCCCCAGCCGTTGGCGGTCGCGTCGATGCCCACGCCTTCGATGGTGAGCTGGCAATCGCTGCTGTTGAGGTCGATCATGATGTCGCCTTTGAAACTGCTGTTCGATGCGATTTGCCCGCTTGCGGTTACGTTGCCCACCACGCGGATGTCTACTGGGCGGGTCTCATAGCCTTTTTTGATTGCTGTGAGGATCTCGGTGATGCCTGTGCAAGAGGTGGTCGTACCCTTGTTGCTTGTGGTGATGCTCGCAGAAATCTTGTCTTTGTTGCTTTCTGTGAGGTAGATGACGAGCGTGTTGCTTTTCAGCGTCCCGTTGGCGTTATATGCGCCGGGGGTGTGAGAGCCGCTGAAGGCGAATCCGCTGCGGTCGTGTGCCAGAACAGTGAGGTCGCTCGTTTCTGAGGCGTCGCCCGATGCTTCAGAGCCGTTTTTCACTGGCACGACTTTCAGTTGGTAGTTGCCGGCGGATAGTCCTAACGCATCGGCGCGGCCGTATGTGCCGTAGTTGCGCACAAGGGCTTTGTCCAACGCTTTGTACTCGCCGCTTCCTGAGCGATAATACACGTTGTAGTCTGAATACTGGGATTCGTTGGTCCACTCAACGTAGGCAGACTCATTCCATCCACCTGATTTTGAGATTTTCACTTCTGCGTTGGCAAATGTGCTGCAGAGTAGTGCAAATGCGCATAAGCCCGCACTTTTCATTGCTTTTGATTGTAACATATAGTTAACTTCTTTAAGGATATAAGATATATATGGTTTCTATGCGAATACGGCAAATTTATATTTTTTGATATTGAAATCAAAAATGATTTCGGAAAAAAGTTTTTGTGTTGATTGATTCTTCTGAAATCAAGGGGATTTTTTTGTTGGTAGATGAAAATATATCGGAGGCTCTCTAAGGAAGAAAGCCTCCGATTGGATTTTTCAGTTAATGGATTATTTGCTCATCGAGGTGAATACAACGCTCGACTCGGTGTGGGCTGGGTAGCGGTAGCTTATGATGTAGACGCCCTTAGACAAGCCCATCTCTTCAAGGTTGATGCCATGTACATAGTCGCCCTCTGCCACAACGCCGTTCACGAGGTGCGTGATCAGGTGTCCGTTGGCGGAGTAGAGGCTCAACTTTACGTTGGTCTGGTAAGGCACATGGTAGGTGATGACGATGTCCTTGCTGTCGTAGTAGGTTTTCATTTCGTCTTTCCGCTCGTCGGAAGTGGTGAGGCTCATGCCTGTTCCCTCGGCGATCTTCACGTTGAAACGCAATATAACGGCCTTGCTGTTGACGATGATGGCTTGGCTGATGGTGTAGGTGTCGCCTGCCGTCACACGGTTTGGATAGTGTCCGATGTTTGCAGTGAGGCTCTCGAGCGTTACTTCGGAGTAGAGTGTGGAACTTGCGTTCGACCATTCGGTAACATTGCCCTGATTGTTGAACCAGTGTCCGTAGCCCTCTGCGGTTGAACTCTTGTAGTAAGAGCCGTTGGTGTTTACACCATAGAATTTGAGGTTGGCTGCGATGAGCTCTGCCTTAGTCATATTGAGTGCGGCAGCGATTTCGTCGCCTTTCAGGTCTACTGATACGGCTTCGTAATTGCTTTTTACGGGGAGTGTGACATCGTAGTCAATGGTCTTCACTTCCTCGATGACTTCTGGGGTTACGACGATTTCGTCGCAGTTGTTGCAGACGGAAGCCCAATCATATTGCAATTCGAAATTGTTATACCAGCGTGTCTTAGGGTCTGCCGCGCCGCTGATGCCGTTCTCGAGCGTCAGGGTGTAGTTGTGGTGCTTGGTGCGGGTCTCTTCGCCCTTGTAGGCATAGTCTGTGTTGCAGACGATGGCGAAGATCACGTTGTCTTGTGGCGTTTTGTCTAAGCGGAGGGTTGCCGATGCCGATCCCATGACAGGCTCGCTGTATACGGGCGTTCCGTCGGTGGCGCGGTAGCAGAGTTGGAGGCTCATGTTGTCGCCGATAGGGTTCAGTTTCACCTTGGCGGTGGTGCCGTTCACTTTCAGCGGCACGATGTTGGCGCCAGACCATCCTGGGGTGGTTTCGCTGTTAGGGGTCAGCACGCCGTTCTGTTCTGTCACTGTCTGGTAAGGAGTGGCATACCATTTGTCTACGTGGATGGCGCATGTGCCTGCGTTATTGTCCTCTAATTCGCAACCCAATTCTCTTCCGAAGTTCTGGTTCAGGAGTGTGCGGATGTTCTCCGACCATCCTTGCATATCGCACAGGGCCATTTTCGCACGATATTCCATAATGACGCGGCGAATCTGGGTGTCGCCCATTTGTCCTGCCATTGTCTCCAAAATATAGTTGCTGCCGTTGATGCTTGGCGTGTTCTTCCACAGCCAAGGCACTGCGCCAAGGCTAATCCAGGTGCCGAGGAAAGTCGGAAAGATGTTGGAGTATTGCGTTCCACCTAAGTAGGTGCGCCAGTTGTTGTTGCCCACGCCTTGTGCGCCGGGGCCACCGAAGGACCCGTCTGTCAACCAACCGCTATAACATTCGATAGGCATGAATGGAGCGATGATGCAGGCTCCGTTCAGGAAGCCCATGCCCGAGTAGGCGTTGCTTTTTGTGCGGTCGACGCTGTTCCTGCGTACAGCCATTTCTTGTTGCAACCAAGTGTTGCCGCCCTCCTGGAACCAGTGTGTGGTTTTCGCTCCCAAATCGGTCAGGATACAGTGAATGCCTTCATGAATCATCGCATCCATCTGCGTTACACGGTCTGAGTATGGGCAAGAAGGGTCAAAGCAGTACACGGGGTAGTAGGAGGCGTTCACGCATGGGTAACCATCGATGGACGTCTGCCAGCCGCCCGTGGCGCTTGGGTCGTCAGAACCCGTGCAACTCATTGAACCATAGAGGTAAACGGCACTTCGGTAGCCGTTCTGCACACGCGAGTCGCGCGGCCAGCCCATTGTGTCGGTGATGTAGTCGAACTCCTGGTTGAAGTAGTCCAACAGGTTGGTGATAGAGAGGTCCGACACCAAAGAGTTGCGGCTTGAACCATAGATGAAAGACCAGTACTTGCTGCTCTGCACGCCGGCTGCAGCGTTGATGCAATCGCCGGGAGCATCCTTAGTCGGAATTTCGTAAGTGATACCCTCATCTTTGAAACTGTAATGAATGGTTGGAGAGTAGGTTGGCCAAGAGTAGGCGTCACCTTCGGCTGCGTTGGCGTTCATAAAAGCCCCCGCCATGGACAATAATGCCCAGAACTGTTTGAATTTCATGGTTTTCAAAAAAATATAAATTTAGTTAATATAAGCGCAATAAACTACCTCTTCAAGAGTAGGTGCAATAATGTCGATTTTACGTTTTTCTTCATGGCTTGCATCGCATATCGCAATGCAAATCGCCCCAAAGGTAACCCCAAATTTGTTAAAATTCAACGATTTGCGGGATTTTTTTTGCGAATGTCGGTTTTTCCCCCATTTCCATTGGTTTTTCACGCATAGCGTCTTGAAAAATGGTAATGAGATATACCTGCAAATATCCTTAACCACAGTTTTAGTTACAATTTTTACTCCTTCTCGTATTTTTGTTGTAATTTTGTGCGGATTTTAAATGATTGACTATCAGTTTGTATAAATACTAAGAAGATGGCATACAAAACTATCACCGTCGAAGAGGCGGTATCGTACATCAAGAATGGCGATGTGATTGGAATTGGTGGTTTCTCTTCCGTGGGTACGGTGAAGGCCGTGCCAGAGGCTTTGGCAAAGAAAGCCGAGGAGGAACACGCTAAGGGTAACGAGTTCAAAGTGGGGCTCATCACGGGTGGCTCTACGGGCGACCAGATCGACGGCGCACTCTCCCGCGCCAAGGCGGTGCAGTTCCGTACTCCGTTCCAGTCTTCAAAGTTTATGCGCGAAGCCATCAACAAGTGCGAAGTGCATTATTTTGATATGCACCTATCACATGTGGCGCAAGACCTCCGCTACGGTTTTCTTGGTGGCGTGGATTATGCTTTGATTGAGGCGGCAGACATTACGGAGGATGGCGAAATCGTCCTCACGACCTCCGTCGGCATCACGCCAACCCTCTGCGAGAAGGCTAAGCACATCATCATCGAGCTTAACGCCCACCATCCTGCGAAGATTCACGGCATGCACGATATCTACGAGCCTATCAATCCTCCTTACCGCAAGGCGATCCCTGTCTACAATCCGAACGACAGAATCGGAACTCCTACTTTGAAGGTGGACAAGAGCAAGGTGCTGGGTGTGGTGGAAACGAACCTGCCCGATGGCATCGCCCCATTCACCCCTGTGGATGCGGTTACCTCTAAGATTGGCGAGAATGTTGCCAACTTCCTTTTGAACGAGTTGCACAAGGGATTGATTCCGAAGGAATTCCTCCCGTTGCAGTCTGGCGTTGGAAACATTGCCAATGCGGTGTTGAGCTCGCTCGGTAAATGCGCGGATATCCCGGCATTCACGATGTACACCGAGGTGATTCAAAATTCTGTGATTGATTTGATGAAGAATGGTCGCATCACGTTTGCCAGCGGTAGTTCGCTGACGCTCTCCGACGATGTTTTGATGGATGTTTACGCCAACTACGATTTCTTTCGCGAGAAGTTGATGCTTCGCCCTCAGGAAATCACCAACCACCCGGAGGTAGTTCGCCGATTGGGCGTCATTGCCATCAACACGGCTTTGGAGGTGGATATCTTCGGAAATGTGAATAGTACGAATGTTTCTGGAAAGAAGATGATGAACGGCTTGGGCGGATCTGCCGATTTCGCGCGTAACGCATACTTGTCTATCTTCACCTGCCCGTCGGTTGCGAAGAAGGGTGTCATCTCTGCCATTGTGCCGATGGTGAGCCACTTGGATAGCTCGGAACACTCGGTGAAGGTGATTGTAACAGAGCAGGGCGTTGCCGATTTGCGCGCTAAATCGCCTATCCAACGTGCGCAAACCATCATTGAGAATTGCGTTCACCCAGACTATAAGGAGTTGCTTTGGGATTATTTGAAGATGGCTGCTGGCACTTGCCACACGCCAATGTCTTTGAAGCAGGCGTTGAAAATGCACATCGCACTTGAAGAGACAGGCGATATGCGCAACACTAAGTGGGACTAACGATAAGTCTGCATATCAAACAAGAGAGAGGCATGCCGTGTGGCGTGCCTCTCCTTGTTTATGGGGTTTGGAAGATGTTATGGTACAAAAGAAAGAGGAAAGCGAAACGCTTCCCTCCGATACAACCTTAACTAACACTTCTTCATAGTATGGTAGCGGGGACGAGAATTGAACTCGTGACCTCCGGGTTATGAATCCGACGCTCTAACCAACTGAGCTACCCCGCCGTCATTTTCCTCAAATGCGGTGCAAATGTATCACTTATTATTGAGAAAACCAAACGCACGTCGATGTTTTCGCTATGGATTTTTCGTTTTTTTTCGGTGTCGCATCGTGTATTTCCCCCTTGAAAGTTATTCTTGGGGTAGGTGCGAGATATTGTCCCAGTCCCATATTGTCCATATTCCGTTTCGTTTTTCCACTATGCACACGCCGGTGGAGTGGGGGTGTGGTGCGTTGGCTATCTCGTGGATGGATTGGTAGCGGAAGTAGGTGTAGAGGGTTTTCATCAGTGCGCCGTGCGTTATCACCAATACGTTTTGGCGTGGGTGATTCTCGACGATGCGTTCCATTACCTTGGCTGCGCGGTTGCGCACTTGCAGGTATGTTTCGCAGGTGGGGCGGTTGAAGACTTCGGGCTTGTACCAGAAGATGTTCCACTCGTCGAGGCTCTCGGCTTTGATTTCGGAAACCAACTTGCCTTGCCAGTCGCCCATCAGAATTTCCTTCAATCCGTCGTCATACGTCGGCTGCAGATTCCAACCTTGCGTAACCAATTCGGCGGTACGGCGTGTGCGCTGCATAGGGCTGACGTAGAGGGCTGAAAACTGTTTCGGGTCTAACGCCCGGCCTAAGGCGATGGCTTGCCGTTCGCCCTCGGGGGTCAACTCAGACTCCATCTGCCCTTGGATTCTTTTCTCCAAATTGAAAACCGTCTGCCCGTGGCGTACGATGAAAATTTTCGTCATATAAGGACACAAAAAACGAGGGAAACCATACTGACCTCCCTCTATCTTTTAAAAATAAACCAAGGATTAAACCGCAGCCTCTTTAACGATTGCGACTACACCACGGTAGTAACCACACTCACCACATACTCTGTGAGGAATGTGCAGCGCTCCGCAATTAGGGCAAACTGCCAATGCAGGAAGTTCTGCTTTGTAATGAGTTCTCCTCTTCGCTCCTCTCGATTTTCCTTGTCTTCGCTTAGGATGTGCCATTTTCTTATTTGTTTAAATTAGTTATTTTCAATTATTTACTCTCTATTTTTCGTTCCCTTCCGGGAATCCTTTTTCTTTTAATGCTTTCAGACCTTCCCAACGGGAGTCTATCACGTCGCTGTCCGCCGTTTCTTCCTTCTCGCCGATAAGGTAACTTTTCAGTTTTCCCGCCAGCTCACCGACGCACTCGCCGTCTGGGTGGACGTGCCGTATCGGAATGGACAATGCGATAACCTCATACATGTACCAAGACAAGTCTATTTCGCCTGGTGCCTCGGGTATCACAATCAGGGAGTCATCTACCTCCTCGTATGCTTCTCCGAAACGGACGGTCAAGTCTTCTTCTGCGTCCACTTCCACCTCTACGTCTTCCATACATCGGTCGCAAGGCACGTATGCCTTTCCGCTTGCCGTGAAATGGATTTCTGTGGCGTGCTGCGACTTCCGAAGGTCTACCGTCATCGAAACGTTTCCTCTCTGCACCTCTGTCGCCTCTATCCTTTTAAAAAAGGAGTCGTCCAAAAGAAAGTCGTATGAATACGTCCCTTCTGGCAAGGCCGACAATTGTATGACGAAGTTCGTTTCGTTTTCCATTTCGAATGGTCTTCAAAAACTCCGCAAAAATACAAAATTTTAAAATAAGAAATGACATTGCTTTGCCATTTTTTGTATGTTGGGGAGAATTATTCTTAACTTTTTGTTTTTCAAATCGTTAAAAGGGCTGTTTCACTTTTCCCATTTCGATTCGGAAGGTTGTGCCTTTGCCGATTTCGGATTTTTTGACGAAAATTTTCCCGTGGTGGTATTCCTGCACAATCCGTTTCACAAGGGAGAGTCCCAACCCCCAGCCGCGTTTTTTCGTGGTGTAGCCGGGGTTGAACACGGTGGAGAATTTGGATTTTGGGATTCCTTTGCCGGTGTCCTGTACGTCAATTATCACGGTTTCGTTTTCGGTGGATACTGTAACGAGGATGCTGCCGTTTTTTGCGATGGCGTCCACAGCGTTTTTGCAGAGGTTTTCTATCACCCAGGTGAAGAGGGGTGGGTTGAGGTTGACGTAGATGGGGTCTGATGTTGTATATTCAGATTGGATGGAAATCTTGTTAGATGTGCGTTTCCGCATATAAGCCAACGTGTTGTCTAACAGTTCGTTGAGCAACGTTGGGTGAAGCTCTGGCACGGAGCCGATTTTGGAGAATCTCTCTGCCACCTCGCGCAGGCGCAGTACATCTTTCTCCATTTCCGGCAGGGCTTCTTGCATACCTTCGCCCTCTTTTAGAATCTCGATCCAGGCGAGGAGCGACGAGATGGGCGTGCCTAACTGGTGGGCGGTCTCTTTTGATAATCCCACCCATACGCGGTTCTGCTCCGACCTTTTTGCGCTTGAGAAGAAGAAGAGCAGGACGCTGAAAAACGCCACGATTAGTCCGCCTTGAATGTAGGGATAGTATGCCAAGCGTTTGAGCAGCAGTGAGTCGTCGTAGTAAAGGAATTGTTGTATGTCTTCGCCCAACTCCATAACGATGGGAGTGTGCTTCTCTTTCAACTCTTCAAGAAGTTGTTGGAGGCATTGTGCGGTGTCTTTCTCTATTTTGACGTTGCGGTAGGTAAGCACTTCGCCCGATTCGTCGGCAATCAGCACGGGGATGGAGTGGTTGTTTTCAATCACCTTCAGAGCGAAGGAGAAATCGGTTTCTGGGGCATCGGTAACGAGCGATTTTGTGGCTTCCGCCCATAGTTCGATGCGTTGGCGTTCCTCGGTGGCCATATCGCCCACCAATTGGTTGGTGAAGAACGCGAAGAGTGCGACGATCACGACAGCTACTATCGTGAAGGCGAATTTGATGTTTCTGAAGTTGTCGAAAGTTATCTGCATATCAACAAAACGGATGTTGAGGCGGAAAATTATCTAACGGTATTTTTTTTCGTCGCAATCGTCTAATATGCTGAGGTAGCTGTTGTAACGCGACTCGCTGATGAGGTGCTGCTCTAAGGCTTCGCGCACGGCGCAGCCAGGCTCTTGCAGGTGCATGCAGTCGCCAAACCGGCACGAGGCGGAGTGTCTGAAGATCTCCGGAAAGAAATGGTCTACTTCCTCTTTTTGGAAGTCGATGGTGCCGAACCCCTTGATGCCGGGGGTGTCGATGAGGTAGCTGTCTGTTTCGACTTCGAACATTTCGGAGAAGGTGGTGGTGTGCATTCCCTTGTCGTGGACGTCGGATATGGCTCCCGTCTTTGCTAAGTCTTGCGCCGAGAGTGCGTTGATGAGGGACGATTTTCCGACACCCGAGTTGCCCGAGAGTAGCGATGTTTTTCCCCTCATTACTGCTTTCAGTTGGTCTATGTTGCAGCTGGTCTGGGCGGAGACGCATACGGAGGGGTAGCCGATTGACTCGTAGAGGCGCACCAGAGCTTCCATATACTCTTTTTCTTCGTCGGTGTAGAGGTCTACTTTGTTGATGACGAGTATCGCCGGCACGTTGTATGCCTCGGCGGTGGCGAGCACACGGTCTATGAATACGGTGGATGTCTCGGGGTGGTTGATGGTTACCACTAAGAGCAGCTGGTCTATATTGGCTGCTATGATGTGCAGTTGTTTTGAGAGGTTGGCGGGGCGGCGCACGATGTAGTTGCGTCGATCCTCTATTTGGGTGATCCAACCGGTGCCGTCGGGCATCACATCGAAAGAAACCCGATCGCCAACGGCAACCGGGTTTGTGCTTTTGATTCCCTTGATGCGGAAATTCCCTTTCACACGGCAGTCGTACACGTTCCCGTTGTCGCATTTCACCCAGAAACTGCTGCCGGTGTTTTTTACGATTAATCCTAACATCCGCAGATGGTTAGACGGTCATGATTTCTTTCTCCTTGGCTGCGAGTATCTCGTCGACTTTCTTCACGAATTTGTCGTGGATTTTCTGCACCTCAGCCTCGGCGTCCTTCTCGGCATCTTCTGCCAATCCGTTTTTGATTTCTTTCTTCAAACCGTCAATGGCGTCGCGGCGTGCGTTGCGGATGCTGATTTTAGCCTCCTCGCCCTCGGTGCGGGTTTGTTTTACGAGTGCCTTACGGCGATCTTCGGTTAGCGGTGGAATGGAGAGGCGGATCACCTCGCCGTTGTTCTCGGGAGTGATGCCAACTTCGGAGTTCATAATGGCGCGTTCAATCTCGGAGATGAGTTTTCTCTCCCAAGGTTGGATGACGATGGTGCGCGCGTCTGGCGTAGTGACGGTAGCCACGTTGGTGAGTGGCGACGGACTGCCATAGTAGTCAACGCGAACGGGGTCTAAGATATGCACGTTAGCCTTGCCAGCGCGGATGCGCGCCAGTGTTTCGTCTAAGTGCGCCACGGTTTGAGCCATTTTATTTTCGGCGGCTTTGAAATATTCTTTTACTTCTGCCATAATTCTTTTTTCTTGTTTGTGAACTTTTATGATTTTTGAGTTTGCAAAAATAAGAGATTTCTTGGAATAAACCTTATTATCTCTCTTCCACTTTCATTGTGGCTTCGTCTGTTGAAATCCATTCCACTTTTTTTGAGGCTCCGCTTTTGGGTAGGATTTGCTCGCCTCGTTGGTCAATGAGGCCTCGTTTTGCCAGCACGCGAATGGAGATGACTCCATTGTCGAGTATCTTCACATCCTCGTAGATGCAAGGGACGACGATTTTCGCATGCTTGTCTACCACGCCCCAGCGATTGACGATTTTCACCGGTGCCAGTCCGTTCTCGAAATCCCCAACTTGGTCGAATATATAGGCCGAAAGGGCTTTCCCTGAATGGTCTACAATGCGCCATTTGCCGTCTTTCTCCTGTGCCGAGGCAAAAGCGGCGAGCGTCTCTGCGGGGACGGTCGCACCCTTGATGGTGAGGTATGTTTCGCCACCGTTCATCACGAAGATGCCATCGCTTACGGCAATGGATTTGTATTTGCAGTCTGCCACGAATTTTCCGCCATCAAGATTGAAAATGCCGGATAGTCCGTTTTTTTCGACTATGCAGAGGCGGTCGGATTTTTCCCCTTCCACATCTAACATTTTAATGGACGTGTATTCGCAGGGCAGAATCAATTTGCCGGAAACGACAAGACCTCGTTTTCCACCTTTTACGACGGTGAGCGCGTTGTGGGCGAAGTCGTATTCCATTGCGTCATAGACGGTTGGCAGTACTTGCGCACCGGTTTTGTCAATCAGTCCGTATTTTCCGCCTTTCATCACTCTTGCTGCTCCGTCGACAAATGCGAAGGCGTCTTCATACTGGCATTTCACGATTTCTTTCCCTTGACGGTTGATGTAGCCGTACTTCCCGGCTTTTGCCACGGGGATGGGATCGTTGGCGGCGGAGCGGCGGTAGGACCAGCGTTCCTCATCGTCCGAGAAGGTATATTCATATTTGTAGGCGAACTCGTCTAAGTCTAATCCCACGAATCCCCACTTCCCTTTGCGCATAATGGGGCAAACTCCGTTTTGGAAGGTTGAAGCGTCTTCGTATTCGGGGGTTGCGACAACCTTGCCGGTCTTGTCGATGAAGTTCCACACCAACTCCTCTTTTTGACGTTCCGAAACGGCGGTGTAGGCGGCGTTGAATGGACGTGCGTCTTCAAACTTGCACGGAATGGCCACCTTTCCTGTGGCATCGGCAAAGCCGGTCTTGTCGTTCTGTTGGATCAGTATCAATTCGCTGCCCTCCTTGCCTACTTTTTGGTAGTCGCACGGAAGAAGTGGTGTGCCGTCGGTTTTGTATGCGCCGTATTTTGAGGATTTCTCTACGATGAAATAGTCGGTTGCACCGTGAAAGGGACCTTCTACGTTGTCAAATTCGCAGGGGATGATTTCTTTTCCTTCTTTGGAGAATACACCGTCGGTGATGGATATCACACCGTAGGTTTTGGCTCGTCCGGATGTTTTTTTGCAGACGATGGCGAATTCGTCTTTAAATTCCGAAATGGATTCGTAGGGTGCCTCGGCTTGGATGTAGATTTTTTTGGCGGTTAGTTTCCGTAGTTCGTCCAAGTCTTTTACTTTTTCGGTGGGTGTTGGCTCGGTTGGGATGGCAGCCTTAGTGGAGTCCTGTGCGGGCGTGGTGTCTGTCGCTGCCAATCTCTCGGTCAGCGCAGCCAAGGCTTTCTGCTCATCGTTGCCGAGGTTTTCGCCGGTGCGGTCGATGTAGCACCACACGCCGTCTTTGCGTATTTTGCATAGCCCCTTGTCGTTGAAAGCAGGCGAACCCTCATTGTCAAACACGAAAGGGATGGTGAGCAATCCGTACTCGTTCACAAAGCCGATGGAGTCTGCTTCGTTGACTACCGCGGCCAGACCGTTGGCGTAGGGAAATACCTTTTTGTAGCCGAATGGCACGATCTGTTCGTTCTCGGCGTTCAGGTAGCCCCACAGGCCGTTTTTCTTCACAGCCACCAGTGAGCCGTTGAAGTTGGTTGCGTCCTCATATTGGCAGGGGATCACTTCCTCGGCCTTGTTGTTGATGAAACCGTATAGGCCGGTGCGTTTCACTTTCATCCGTCCGTCGTGGAAGCGGTAGGAAGTGGCTGGCGAGTCTTTCTCGTAGGTGGGGGCAACCACTTGTTCGCCGTTATAATCTACAAAGCCCATTAGATTGCCTTGGAAAACTGGGACGAGGCCTTTGGAGGGAATTCCCACCTCGGTGTAGCGTACAGTGGCGATTCTCATTCCTAAGGATATGGGGATTGTCTCATATCGTTGGGCGAGCAACGGCGATGCGAGTAATGCGCTACAAAGGCAAACGCTTAAAAATCTTCTCATAAAGTCTATTGTTCAAAAAGATGATGGTGCGGAATCCATAAGCCGCACAAAAGCAAATATAATGAATAATGACGCAAAAACGGAATGTGCGATTTGTTTTCGTGATGTTTTTCTGCGAATTGGGGTGAATAGTTGCGTGTTTCCCTCAAGGACGCGACTGCCCCTTGGATCGCAGATGTGGACGGCATTGTTGGAATTGGAGCCTGCTATGTTAGTTCGTCCAATTTTTCCTGTAGGTCTGTTATTCCTATACGGCGATTTTCTCCAAAACCGCATGCTTTGTACCGCAAACGCCTCTGACAGTGTGATTTTCCCATCAACAAGTGCTTTGGCTATAGGTGATAGACGCAATTCTTGATTGTACTGTGCGTAGATGAATCCAAATTCAGAGAGTGTTTTCAAATAGCGGGTGAAGGCAGCTTGGTAGCCAGTTGGGAATCCCCACTCGTTGTTGTGGGACAAGTTCTCTCTAATCCACTTCTGAATGGTGTTTTTGGTCATTTTCACCCCAGATAGTTTGCTTGTAGTTACCGCAGCGTCGAGGTAGAGTTGAGCATACACATCAAGTATGCCTTTGTCGTTTAGAACGATTCCCTCGTTTTTTGCGAATGATTTCAGGATCCCCTCATATCGTTCGGGATTCCTGACAGCAACCTCAAGCGCCATTTGCTTGTATTGCCTTTTTCCATGATTGACATTGTTTGCCATAGTGTTTGTTAAAAATTTGTTACCAAAACTTCGTTGAAGCTTTTCTTTGTATTGTCGTTGAAACTGATGTAGTTGCTTTTTATTGGGTGACTTTTGTATTGTCCTGACCAATCTAAAAACAACTCGTTCACCTTGCCTTTGTAGTGTGTTACATTGGATATGGCGAACCGAATGTTCTCTCCGTTCATTTCGTCAAGCAAGGACAATAATGACTTTTCTAAATCTTCGTTCCAAATCTTATTGTACTCACTGAATGTGATGAGATACGGAGGATCCAAATATACAAGATCTTTCTTTTGATAGGAGATGTTAGAAAGAAAATTGCGAAAATCCATGGCATACCATTCTATCTTTTTGTTTTTTATCACAGAAAAATAGTCGGTCAACGCTTTGTGGGTGTTACGGTTGAAATCCACGTTGCCCACGGGAAGGTTGAAGTCGCCTTTTTTATTGAACCTCAGCATCCGGTTAAATCCGTAGATGAGAAGCGCATATAGCAGTAGCGTGTTGTTCCGGTCGCTTTTGTTGTAATCGTCTTTCATTTGGGCATATCCGTCTTTGTTGTATTTCGCAAAGTAAGTTTTTGGAAATTCCTGTCTGAGAGATTCGGGTACATCATTGCCTTTGAAAGAAAGCGAAACACCGTATTTCCCTATGAGATTGAAGAAATCGGAAAAGAATTTTTCCTCTTTCCCGACGTATTGGCAGAGCATTTTATGGATGTTGATGAC
Source organism: Paludibacteraceae bacterium (assembly GCA_963631545.1). Lineage (GTDB taxonomy): Bacteria > Bacteroidota > Bacteroidia > Bacteroidales > Paludibacteraceae > UBA1181. Next base: position 25,236 of record CAVGRN010000020.1, read on the forward strand.
ATTAGCGTCTATGTCATTCAAGAGAAACTCATTCGCTGCGATGTTCATAAAGACGGACCCACCGCCAACGAATGGCTCGATCAGTCTGTCAATGTCTTCGGGTAGGTGCGTCTTTATCTCGTCTATTAGTCTGCATTTATCTCCCACATAGAAGAGAGGCGAACGAACGGCTTCGTTTTTCATTGTCAATTTGGGTTATGAATAAGTACTCTTTGTGGTCGTCGAACTCTGTTTTTCCAGCATTGAACGGGTTGTGCGAGTGGGTGAACACCTTTGTGTCTCCGCACCGGTTTAACACATCTTGGATTTGCTCTAATCTGATTTTGTTTTCCGATGATTTGCTTTTCGATTTGTAAGTGTTGTTGTATGACACAACAATATATTTGCTGTCGATATTCGAAACGATGTCGGAAAATGCTTGGAATGCTTTGACGCGGCAAAAATCGCTCATGTGTTCGGCTTTGGGTTTCCGGGCATCTCCTTCCAACTGGGGCTTGTCCCATTTCACGAGTACCTCGTATAGATGGTAAAACCTGCTGTATTGCCGTGAATTATAAGGCGGATCCATATATACGAGGTCTGTGTGGATGTGCCGGCATGCCAGGTTCGCATCCTCTTGTAGGATTTGGACATTATTGAGGCTTTGTGCCTCGATGATACGCATTATGAACTTCTGTGGTCGGATCTCTTTCTTGATATAAGCGTCGAAATGTCCTAACGTGTTGGCAATTTTATCTATGCTATAGATGAGCGAGGCGATTAAAATGCAGTACTCTTTGTCTGTGAGGGATGGTCTCATTTCCTCAATTTGATCGCGGATGCAGCCTATTTGCTTTGCGACGTTCATCTCGAAATACTTCCCTCCGTAATTTTCTGAGAAATAATTGTCGTTAAGTTCTTTGGGGTTGATCTCGTTAAAAGAGTCTAAAATACGGAACATTTTTTCCGCGTTCCATTCTCCATTCCCGAAGAATGCTCTGTAAAGCACGTTGTTGGAGTCAAGAAAATCGTTTACAATGACATTCTCGTAGAGTCCCGTGGCCTTGTTGGATACACACCCCGTCCCTGCGAATATGTCGCAGAAACTATGTACGTCGTGCGTTTCGGAGAGGATGGTGTCAAATATCCAATCGGTCAGTTTCGCCTTGCACCCGATGTATCGTCTGCTTTCTATCTTGTGGGGCTTCAGGTAGATGGCTTCCCTCCATAGCGGACGAATCTCCTCCCCATATGTCGCGATCGCCTCGTTTAGCGTACAGGTTTCAATGTCTTCGGGGTTGATGGTCGGGTAGTTCATGCTCTTTTCCTTCATTTGCTTTCTGCAAAGATACTATAACTTTCGATTGTGGAAAATCCGTCTTTGATTCTTCCTCCGCCCATTTTTTTCAATTATTTGCGGATTTATTCTTACTTACGTCGGCTGATTTGTTGGTACTTTTGCAAGCGAAAAACCATGAAATGAATTTTATGAGAAGATTTTTTTACACTGTCATCACCGTATTACTATGCGGATTTCTTGGGGTGGCTTCGGCTGCCGTCAGTTATCCGAAACAAGAGTTCAGAATTGCCATTTCTAACACGAACAGGAATCTTTCGTTGCGTTCCACCGAGAAGGATGCTTACGTTACATCTTCTAAAATCCAAGGGGTGGATGGCGAGAAGTGGACGGTCAACTACATCTCCAAGGGAGTTTTCGAAATCGTCTGCGTGCAGAACGGCTACGCCCTGACCAACAAGGATGGCTACGTTGTTTCGTCGCCTAACACGAACGCCAGCAACCAACGCTGGCAGATCATCGCCGTGGAGAATGATTTCGAGGGTTATCCGCTTTACTACAAAATCGTGTGCAACAGCAACTCCTCGCTTGCATTGTCTTTCGTGCCGAAAAGCAATTCTTTCAAAGTGGAAGAGTATGGAAAGGGTTCTTACCAGAAGTTTAAACTCAATTTGGACGGGTTGGAGGGCTATGGCGCCAATGCAATGACCCCGTCGGGCGAGAAAGCCGGCACTATTGGCGGATTGTTAGGCGAGGTGGTCTACGTTTCGACCGATACGGAATTGATCTCTGCCCTGGATTCAGAAGATCCTAAGACTGTGGTGGTTACGGCGGATATTGATATGAAATCACACTGGCACACACGCATACGCGACTATAAAACATTGGTGGGCGCATACGGCAACCACACGCTCTATGACCCTTGGTTCAGAACCAATAACGAATACGGAAATGACGAGCCATCGGACAACATCGTCATCCAAAACCTGAAAATGGTGGCGAAGAACGAGAAGAACCGTATCATGATTAATGTGTGGTCTTCCCGCCAAATTTGGATAGACCATATCTATTTTGAGAACCAACTTTCGTATGACCGTACTGGAAATGGTCAGGACGAAGTGGGCAAATTCATCTGGATTAACACTCCTTACGAGAATTACCAGGATGCGAAAGACCGACTTCGCTCGCCCGACTACGTTACCATCTCCTATTGCCACCTCTATAACCGCTACTGGACTGTGGCGTATGGAACGCAGAACGACGAACTGACGCGCGACCGTACCACGCTCCTCTACAATTGGTGGGACAAGAATGTGCGTCGCTGTCCGCAGCTGGGTAATGGCTCGGCTCACGTTCTCAACAACTATTTCTCCGCGTATGGGAAATCGGACAACGGCTCGGCAACCTCTGGAATCATCGGCGGCGACGGGTCAGAGATGCTTTCAACCGCCAACCGATTCAACGGCTACACGAAGTCGCAGGCCCTCATGATGGGTGGTGGCTCTGAACCTTGCCGCGACGACAACTCCTACCTTTGCGAATCGCTCAACGCAACACCGTCTAAGGTGAGTTTCTCTCCGAAAAAATCCTCCTCGTGGACGCCGGAAACCACTAACTATGGCTATTCACTTTTGGATGCTTACAACACGAAAGGTACGGATGTAAAGGATTTTTGCGAGAAATACACGGGCGATGTAACCTCCAACGTGGGACTGCATTTCATCACCGACAAGGATTTTGACTCGTGGGTGGTGAAGCGGATTGCCAACTTCTTTTTGGTAGACCTTGAAGTGGGCGACTCGCCGGTTGTGGTGGTCATCGAACCAATTCAGGGTACGCTTTTCAAAGACCTTTTGGTGAAGGATGAGGACAATTACGAGGATTGGCATATCGCCGAGAACTTGTCTGTTGGGTCGGTGATGTTTGGCGACCGTACCGCCGTCTATCAGACATTGCCGAGCGTGTTGGCGGGTGCGGAGTTTGTGCAGACTGCGTGCGACTCGAAAAACCTTTCCGCTAACCAGGCCTCATTCTCTGCCGCCGATGATATCACTGTGTTTGTGATATTAGACAGCCGTGTGTCAACGTTGCCATCTTGGTTAACCGGTTGGACAAAATCGGATGAGACGGTTACGAACGACAGGGGCGTAACTTTCAACCTCTATAAACGAGCCTTCAGCGAGGGAGAAAAAGTTACTTTGGGAACGAATGGCCAGACGTCGGGCTGCGTCAACTATGCGGTTGCGGCAGTGCGGACTGCAGTGGTGGAGAGTGGCGTGGAAGACGTGCAAACCCCACTTCGTTTGGTATATGACGGGGTTGGTTATTCTATACTGAATAATGACGGCAAGGTGTCGTCGGTCGAGGTATTGGCAGTGAATGGCAGTGTGGTGGAGCGACCCGCTTGTGAGGCAGGTCGGATTCCCGTCTGCCGCAACTCGAAGCCAGGCTTTTACATTGTGAAACTCCGCCTCGGAGAAAACCAGGAGATTCTGAAAATCCTCAATAGGTGATAAGTGTGGTTTGAAAGAGAGGGGAAGTGCGAGATGAGTGCTTCCCCTGTTTTTTTATTTGGCTGTCTTTGCTGAAATCCTTCAAGTTGAACACACTGAACACACAGACCCTTCTGCGCCTACTAATTTGAAGTCCTTTTCTAATGACTTATATACTGTTCTGCATTCAATTTCTTGGTTTTCTTTCCCTATTTCACCACTTTCATTCCCTCCGCTTTCCAACGCAATATACCGCCTTGCAGGTCGTATGTTTTGAAGCCTTGTTTGGACATCGCTTTGGCGGCTGCGTTGCTTCGCCTGCCACTGCGGCAGTAGATGAGGTAGGTACGCGTGGTGTCTAAATCCTGGACTCTTTGGTTGAATGTGGCACTGTCGAGCCAATCGACGTTGATTGCTCCTTTGAGGTGGCTCTCTGTGAACTCTGCCGGCTTGCGCACGTCGAGAATCACTGCGGTGGTGTCTTCCGTCAGTGTTTGAAACTCTTGAGGCGTAACCACTTTCACGCTTCCCTCTGCCCAGCAAGCGTAGCCCATTGCAAACATGGCAAATGTCGTTAGAATCTTTTTCATGTCAATTATGCTTTTTGCAAAGATAGTCGTAAATCCGATATTTTTTGGCGGACGGACGGTAACCCGCTATTTTTCGTCCACCATAAGATCTGAGAAAATAAAATCAGATATGAAAATGCCTTCCTCCGAAAGAAAAATCTGGTCGCCTTGCCGAATGAGATGCCCATCTTTAATATAAGGGACTGCTGATTTTTCGAAGGATTCAATGAAATCAGTGCGGAATCTGCTGTTCAATTCCCTGATTGAAATGCCCTTGCTTCGGCGTAGTCCGGTAAGAATGAACTCGTTGAAATGGTCTACTTCCGTCAGATTTTCAATTTCAAAAAAGGACGTTCCGTTGCTGATGCTTTCAATGTATTTTCGGGTGTTGGCGATGTTCCACTGCCGATTCTCTCCGTCGAAGGAGTGGGCTGCCGGACCGACACCAAGGTAGGGAGTGCCATCCCAGTAAGAGGAGTTGTGCTTCGACTCGAAACCAGGGCGTGCGAAGTTGGAAATCTCGTAGGGAAGGATTCCTGCGAGGGTGAGTCGCTCTCGCAAGGTCTTGAACATGTTGAGGCTCAACTCTTCATCCGCCTCTTGAATCTCACCCTTTTGCAGTTTCTTCGTCAGAATAGAACCCTCTTCGAAAGTGAGACTGTAGGCGGAGATGTGAGGCACGTTGAGGGCGATGGCATGCTCGATGTTGTCCACCCAACTCGCCATCGTCTGGTTGGGCAGCCCGTAGATGAGGTCGATGCTGATGTTGCCAAAGCCAGATTCTTGCGCTGTTTTCACGGTTTCAATCGCCTTTTCGGCAGTGTGGCGGCGATTGATAGCCTTCAATTCCTCGTCATGAAAACTTTGGATACCGATACTGAGTCGGTTGAAGGGCAGGCGAGACAAATCACGAAGATAGTCGGCAGTCAGATCTTCGGGGTTGCCTTCGATGGTAACCTCCACAGGGTCGCAATCATATACCTTATATATATGGTTCAGAATGGTTTCTAATTCTTGGATGGAAAGTTGCGTTGGTGTTCCCCCCCCGAAGTAGATGGTTCGGATAGGTTCGCCTTTCAGATACTCCTTTCGTTGCGTCAGTTCTTTACAGATAGCATCGATCAGTTCTGCTCGGTTTCCCTTGAAGGTGGACGAGTAGAAATCGCAGTAGTAGCAGCGGCTGGCGCAGAGGGGAATATGAATGTAGAGGGCGGACATGATTATTTTCTGCTATTGGGCATCATAGGAAAATCCTGTTGTCAGTACTCGCAAAGTTAAAAAGTTCGTGTGGCAATTCCGCTGGTTTTGTGGATGTTTTTAGTACCTTTGTGCTTATTTAGTTTTTCTGAAGAAAACGAGAATGTTTTCTTGTTTGGAATCATCTTAAATGCGTATAGTCAATATGAAGAGGTTGTTATTTCTTGTATTCGTTGCGTTCGCTTCTGTCGCTTTCACCAATTGTGGCACGGACTCAAAAAACTCGTCGGACGGTTCTTCCGAAAAGGGGAGCGTCGAAACGGAAGTGTTCGTTTCCGCCGACTCATTGTCTGATGTTGAGATGACTTTTTTGGCGGACACGGCGTCTGTGGACAACAGTATGGAAATCAATGGCCATAAGTTTGTCGACCTCGGGCTGCCGAGCGGCTTGCTCTGGGCGGAGACCAACATCGGAGCCAAGACTGCCGCCGATCTTGGTGTCTACTTCGCTTGGGGTGAGACCGACCTGAAGAACAAGGAATCATACGACAGAACATCATACAAGTTTGACTTGACAGAAGACGAGATGGCCAAGTATAACAATGGGGACGGAAAGGAATTTCTTGACAAGGAAGACGATGCCGCCTACGTCAATTGGGGTTCGTCTTGCCGTATGCCCAGCCTTGCCGAGTTCCGTGAACTTTTTGAACAGGGAAATTGCACTATGACTTGGGGTACTATGACCTCCTCTTCCGGTGCTTCCGTCAGGGTTTGCAAAATCACCAGCGTCAGAAACGGCAATTCCATCTTTTTCCCATCTTCAGGCTATTATGAGGGGAGTGAGTATGAACGTAGCAGTATTGCCGAAGAAATCAACTTATGGGCGAGCGAGGTCGATGTAGACCGTCCTTCCCTTGCCGGTTCATACATGGTGGTTGCCAAGAAATCATACGGTTTTGGGCTCTATCGCTGCGGTGGACTTCAAATCCGTCCTGTAGCGGAACAATAACCGCACAGAATCTATAAAACTATAATGTTGTTGGCCGTCGTATGCGGTCTTATGGCTTGCGCCTTGCCTTGATAGTGCGTCGCCTGCATATAAGTTTCCTTATCACCTTGTTGTTTTTATTTTCACGCCAACTCTTGTCATAACTCCAAATTTTAATATATTTGCGAGTTGTGATATAGTGTATCTTAGGTATAATGGTGGACGAACGCTGTCGCCGTGCGGCGTGGTGTTTTTACCTACGAAAAACATAGAATGAAATGAAGAAATTCTTGAATTTATTATTACTCTGTATTGCCGTGATTGGCTTTGGAGGCGAGGTGACTGCGGCTGACACTGACTACACGCCGGAACTCTTCATTACGACCCATATCAACCAGGGCGACCCGGCGTGTCCGTTCCCTCAGTTCTTGGAGTACAAGGGCGGCGGTAAATCCCTCGCTAAGTACAATGCCGAGGGTGTAACGCATGCCGACATGGAGAAGGCGATGCGCGAGGCTTACCAAATCATGATGCACCGCTGCCGTTACTCCGACTTGAGTCATGATGGTGTTCAGTACATCACCTTCAACTCCGACGATGTGCCGGGCAACTACGGCACGTTCGTTTCCGAGGGTGATGGCTACGCTTTGCTGGCTGCGGCTATCTTTGCCGACCAAAACACCTTCACGGGACTCTACATGTGGATTCACGATGTGCGTTTTGCTGGTGTGGAACGTTTTATTGATGGCAAGTCGCGCGGAACGGATGCGGATAATTACGCTGGACCATATATGGCAGCTTGGAAAGACAAAACTTTTGACGCAACGTATGGTACTGACAGTCACTCTGCTTCCGATGGTGATATGGATATCGCTATGGGTATGCTCATCGCTTACAAACAGTGGGGTGAGTGGTTGAAATATGATGGTCGCGTAGTTAAAGACTACAACGGTAAGCCCATCTCATTAAAGTACCATGCACAACGTGTCATCGGTGCTTTGGTGGATACCGTTCCGCAGCACGACAAAGGTAATGGGGTTTTGTCTGGTTATATCACAGGAATTGTGGGTGCTGATGGTTATCAAAAAAGAGGAAATTCTTGGGGAGACCTGACAACGTGGCGTATAGATAACTCAACATACGAGGACTGTATTGCAAAGTATCCTAACATAAATGGTGATATCCCTAATAGTGGACCGTACCTTTTCTCTATATGGGGTGGAAACTACATCGACTATGATGGCCCTTCTTACTTCGACGAGTTTTATCGTTGGTTGAAAGATGGTGATGGTGTTGATGATAATAATAAAGACCGAGCAGAGTGGGAGATGCACCAGTTCCGCCGTGCATACGCTTCGGGTAACTGGCTGAATGCGCAAGCCTACGCGCAAGGTTATTATGCCTCTATCGGTAGGGTTTCTATGTCAAACCATGCGGGTCCTCCAACCTTCGACGTTTATGTCGATGGTGAGGATTTCCGTTACGCTTGGCGTCACTTGATAGACTATTTGTGGCACGGCACAGCGCAATGTTCTTGGGATCCTGTCACGCACCAGGTTGTAGAGGGCGCAACAGATGATTCTGAAAGACTGATGGCAATCCGCCATTGCGATTTGTTGCGCGAGCCTTCAAATAAAGGAAAGACGATTTGCTCCGCCATGGGTGCTTCTCCAGATCCTGGTCAACCTTATTGGAAGGGCGTTTCTCAGATTCCTCAACAATATAGATATGATGGTGGAATCACTTCTGTTTATCACACCAACTACACGCCGGGTTCGAGTGCTGCCGCTCCTGTCATTGCAGAAGATTTGGAGTTGACGGCAGATATCTACCGCCAGTGTGAGATTCTTTGGGATGATTGCTCGGGTTTGGCAAAATTCTCCAATCCAGATCAACGCTATATTGGAAGTACACCGAAGTATTTCCACGGTTGGTTCCGTACACTCGGAATGTTGATTTGTTCGGGTAACTTGCTCGCTCCAGAGGATATGAAGCCTACTGCCAACGTCAAGGTCTACATGTCTGTTGACAAGACTTACGCCTACGTTGGGGATGACGTAACCTATGGTGTGCAGTATCGTAACTACGGTACGCTTGATGCCACAGGAACGAAGATCACCACAAAATTGGATCCTAACTACACTTTCGTAAGTGCTACGAAGGGTGGAAAATATAATGCTTCCGATCACTCTATCACTTGGAACATTGGTTCTATTCCAGGCTTCAAGTCGGACAAGTTGGCTGCGACGATGGATTCAGTCTTCTTCACTGTCAATGTGGCAGGTACGTTGAATCCGAGAATCTGCTTGACAAGTACGATTTCAGGTTCAAATTTTGATGATTGGACTTCTAACGAATATCCAAACCACGCTACCTACACGATGGAGCGCAACTGCGTGGATATCCTCGCAAGCCGTTCTCTTTATATTAAGAAGAAAGCCAACCGCACAAAACTCAATCCTAAGGATGTGGTTACCTTTACCGTTGAGTTTGGAAACAAGTCGGAAGGAGAAGATTCGTGGATGAATGGTGGTCGTGATCACGTCCGCATTTCATACGCAAACTATGTTCCGGATCCATGCTACCAATTCTACATGGATTATCGTTTCTGGAACGATTCTTACGAGGCGTATATCAACATGCACAACTATCGTGTATCCTACTATATGTATGATGCGGCAGCCAAAGGTTTGGTTTCAACTGATAACCCAACTGGTTGGACATTTGTGGTTGATAACGTGAACGACTTGGATAAATACGGTTACAACCCAGAAGAAGGTCCGATTTCGTTCTCTTACCAGAAAGTTCCGCAAGGAGAAGATGAGTATGGAAAGTGGAATCAGCGTTTGATGATCCGTTTCGGTGAAACGTTGATGGCGCCTTCTACGCATGTCTATGATAAGTTGGATTCACAGTATTTGCTCCATAAGGGAGTCTATGGTCCGGGCTTTATTCGTGCTCGTTTGGCATCTAATCCTGCCAGTCAGTTACAAGATCGTGTGAAAGACGATTGGTCTTACTCGGAGGATTTGAAGGTGAAGACGATCGATGCACAGGCAGAAACCTTCGCTTTGATTACGCCATGTTGGGCAAACTATGATAATCCTGGCTATGAACTGGGCGAGACGGACTATTCGCGCCATGTGTGCGGTATCGGTCCTCAAGCCTTAACAATGAAGCCATTTAGCCGTGTTTTGGTAGAGGAGTTTGACGGTTACACTTGGCGTCGTATTCAAGGAACTGGTCCATTGCCAGGACGAGAAGCCTACAATGTGGTTGTTTGGGATACCATCCCTTACGAGTTGGAGTGGGTTGGCTGGAAAGACAGCACCGCTCTGAAAGACGATAACGGAAATAAGATCAAAGCAACCTATACCCCTGCTGCCGACCCTAAGGGACAAAACTTTACGGGTATCGTGAAGTGGACGATTCCAACGATGTTGGTGGGCGAAGAGGATAAACTGGTTTACCTTGCCAAAGCGCGCGACTTAGGTTGCCCAGATGTTGACGATGTGGAGTATAAGAATGTGGCTTGGATCAAATCTGAGACCGATTCGCCAGATTCCTCACAAGTTGACTTGCTCACCACTTGCTCTGAGTTGCCGCCGGTCATCGAGGAGCAAGACGCCCTCTCGAAAACTGCCGACCGCAAAAAGGCAATGGTAGACGATGAGGTAACTTACACCTTGAATTTCAAGAATACAATAGGAACGAAAGTAGACAATAAATGCAAATCAACTGACAGTTTGGTGGCATTAGGTTCAGGTTCGCTCCCTGCAGTGGGTGCTTCAGGATTGAAACTCAGCACGAACGGTTCTACAGCCTACTTCTTTGCACCAGAGTATTCTTACGGAAAGAATGGTACAGTCTATGCAACCTTTGCAGAGTGTGCGCAGTCTACGCAGGAACTCTACATTGTGTTCCGTTATGTCAGCGGTACGCCAGGAAGCGCAGACTTCAAGGGTATCTGCATGAAATTGTTCATCAACAAAGATGGTCAAAACAATTTCGGATATCAATTGTATAATGATGGTACATTGGTGGCAAAAGAGGGCGAGACATGGGCGGATGCACTTCAATTCCCAGGCTCATCTACAACGCCAACCTTCAAGTTCGTCTTGAATGATGACCATTTATATATGTATATCAATGACGAGGAAGACGAGTGGTCGAATGTTGTGAAGGACTGGAAGGGCTTGACCTCTGCTGGTCCCGGCTACTTCGGTATGTATGTCAACAGTAATGGAAACTCATCTACACAGTTGGGCGAATTCATTACCGAACTCGACTATGCATTCAACATCACCCTTTACGATGACCTTCCTGAAGAGTTAGGCGAAGTAACGGAAATTTCGGACAAGGGTGTTTGGGACGAGAAGACCAACCGAATCACTTGGCCAACCATTGCCACAACCAAGGAGACCGCTTTGGCAGCCAACGAAGAGGTTGAGTACACTTTCAAAGCAAAAGTCGTTTCTTGTGAGAAATACATCAACAACACGGCACTTGCAACTGTCTATGGACAAGATACTTTGAAATATATCAAGACCATTGAGTGTGGCGAGGAAAATTGTAAATTGGAAGAGGTAACGCTTGAAGCTGACGATGTGGTTGCTTGCGATTCTACGATCCTTCGTGCCACCGCATTGCAGAAAGGTTCATACTACTACGAGTTCTATTTGGATGGCGAAAAGCAAACGCCAAAGAACTACAAGTATGACACTTTGATTATCAAGAACTCGGGCAAGTGGCATGTCAAAGTCATCAACATGACAGACGAGACATGCTATTTGGAGAGCAAGAAAATCACGGTTACAGTCAATGAAAGTCCAGTAGGCGATGATTACGACTTGAACATCATCTGTAAGAATGTAAAAGTCGCTGAGAATAAGAACTATGCGAAGTTGGCAACCGACCTCAATGCTGAGGTTGAGGCTGGCAACAGCATCACTTGGTTGGACGAGGCGAAAGAGCCGATGACCGAGATGCCAGACATAGATGCACTCTCAGCAGGCGCATACGATTACATGTACTTGATCGAGTCGCCAACCTGTGTGTCTGACACTTACCATGTAACCTTCACCATTGCCGATACCGTGGCGTTGGAGTTGAAAGACCTCACCCTCTGTTCGGGTATCACGGGAACACTCGATGCAGGCGAAGGTACTGGCTTGACCTACTTGTGGAGCAACGGTGAAAAGACACAAACCATCGAGGTGGACAAAGCCGGCGAATACACTGTCGAAGTTACCAATGCCGATGGATGTGTCAGCAAGGCAACTTCAACCGTAAAGGTACAAGACAAGTTGGAGGTTGATTTGGGTGGCGATACCGTTATCTGTAGTGCCGATTTGCCATACATCTTGGATGCGACAGAAAATTTCGATACCTACGAATGGGATGATGCTTCAACAGAAAGCAAGATGGAGGTTACCGCAACAGGTACTTACTCTGTCAAGGTTACCCAAGGAAAATGTGAAGGCTCGGGCGAAGTAAAAGTAACGGTTTCTGCAAATC
>CAVGRN010000021.1:0-32859 GCA_963631545.1 Paludibacteraceae bacterium
GAATCGGCGATTCAATTGAAACGCAATAGTATTGCGATTTTCTTGTCCCGAATACCGATTTAGCCCCTTACCTTTATCCCAACGTAAGTTCTAACATTTTGTTCATTGCATACGCCGCCCTCCGTTGTGTGGGTGGCTCGCTAAATTTGTTTGTTGCCTGGTTGTTGGGTTGACGCTGGAAATAGACGTTCCCTATCCTCGCCTTCGTGAATCTTTGTTCCGTTACGACATTCTCAGCGTGAAACTGATGGAGAGTCCTCCTCCTGGTGTGTTGAAGGCTGTGCAGGTGCCGCCGTGCAGTGTAACGGCGTTTTTGACGATGGCAAGCCCCAGTCCGGTGCCTCCCAATTTACGTGAGCGTCCCTTGTCCACACGGTAGAATCGTTCGAAAATGTGAGGCAGGTGTTCTTCTGGCACGCCGCAGCCATTGTCTGCCACGGTGAAGAGGCAGAGTTCGCCCTTCCGTTCGTAGGAGATATTGATGTTGGTGGCGCCGGTGGCGTAGGCGATGCTGTTGTCTAACAGGTTGCGAAAGATGCTGTAGATGAGGCTTGGGTCGCCCATCACGCAGATGCTTCCGGGAATGTCCAATGTTGGGAGTATGTCTTTTTGTTGCATTTGCAAGGCGGTGTCGTCGAGTGCGGCGTGGATGATGGCATTCACGTCTACGGGGCGGCGTTCCAACTTGGTTTTGCCTTCGTTGTTGCCGAACTCGTCGATTTTGGTGAGCGAGTCCATGTCGGCCAATAGGTTGCACATGCGTTCGCTTTGTGCGAGGCATCGTTGCAGGAAGTGTTGTTTTTTTTCTTCGGGGATATCGGGGTTTTGTAGGATGCTCTCCAAGAAACCCTGTATGCTGGCGGCTGGTGTCTTCAGTTCGTGCGCCACGTTGAGGGTCAGTTGCCGTTTGATGCGTTGCTTGTCTTCTTCGGAGTGCTGCAGTTGCATATAGAGTGCTACGATGGTCTGCGAGATGTCTGCTAACTCGTCGTTGGGCATTTTCTTCTCTACTTCGGTGTCGATTTTCTCGCCGTTCTCCACCTTTTGCGCAAATCGGCGTAGGTATTCTATGTGGTGGCTGATGCGCCGTGTGTTGCGGTAGAGCACCCACCCGAGCAGCAGTGTGATGATGATGGTGTAGGTGATGTAGTCTTTGTCTGTTGAAAGGATTCGGGAGAGGTCGGGCGAGTAGGGGATGGCGACTCTCACGATGAGGTCGTCAAAGCGTGTGGCGGAGTAGAAGAAGGTGCTGTGCAGTGATTGCGACTCGCGTTTGATGTCGTATCCGCTTCCGTTTTCTATCGCGGTGGCTACTTCCGTGCGGTGGCGGTGGTTACCCATACCCGAGACGTCGCGTTGCTCGCTGTCTAACAGCACTTTGCCGAGTGTGTCGATGATGGTGACGCGCAATCCTGCCATTGGGTGGTGTTTCTCGTAGTCGTCCACCAGGTTGGGGTCGAGCAGTCCTTCTTTGCCCAATGCGCTATAAATCCCGAGGTTGTAGTTTTGCAGCCGGCATTCGAGTGCCTCTATTTTGTAGACTTTCTCGCGGTTGTATTGGTAGATTCCGAAGAATAGGGCGAAGAGAAGGAATATTCCACCCACGCTTATGAATAGCCTCAGTTGGAATGATTTTCTGCCTGCCATCGCCTATTTTGGGTGTTATTGGTTCTTGTCGCTGTAATAGTAGCCGAATCCGATTCGCGTTTTTATGTTGGCTCCGTACTTGCCGATTTTTTTACGCAGCCGGGTGATGTTGACATCCACGGTGCGGTCTGTAACGTATGCGCCTTTGGGCCACACTTTGTTGAGGAGGTCTTCGCGCGAGAAGACTACGCCCTTGTTTTCAAGGAATACTTTCAGGAGGTCGAACTCAAGCTTCGTGGTGTCGATGACCTCGCCGTCCACCACCACGCATTTTATTTGCTGATTGATGAAGATGCCCTCGCTGGGGATTTCCTGTGGTGCGGATTCCTCTGCGGATTCCTCTGGTTTTGGTTTTTTCGTGCCGCGCCGTAGTACGGCTTTCACACGGGCTTTGAGTTCGCGGGTGGAGATGGGCTTGGTGATGTAGTCGTCCGCTCCGAGGTTGAAGCCGGCGACGATGTTGTCCTCATCGTCCAATGCGGTGATGAAGATGACGGGGATGTCGGCAGTGGCGGCGTGTGCCTTCAGGGCTTTGGCGATTTGGAATCCCGAAACTTCGCCCATCATCACATCCAATAGGAAGAGGCTGTATTGCGATAGGGTCTTCTCCATTGCTTCTTCGGCAGAGTAGGCAATGTCCACCACATATCCTTCCGTTTCGAGGTTGAACTGCAGAATCTCGCAGAGGTCCTGCTCGTCGTCCACTACTAATATTTTCGTTTGCTCCGCCATCCTGCGTTTTTATTGGGTTAGGCGGCTTGCACCACGTTCAGCACATAGTCGCCTAATTTTTCGCACTCAGAGATGAAGTCCATATAGAAAACGCCTAACTGGTAGCTGTATGAGCCGTTGTTCACATCGTGCAGGTTGCGGCTTTTGAGCTGGTTGCGGTAGTTGTTGATTTCGTTCTCCACGTTGAGTGAGGCGTTGATGTTCTCCACTTTGCCTTCTGGCATGCCGATGGTGGTTATCATCTGCTCGAGCGACTTCTTCACCAGTGCGAGCATCTCGCGGATGTGTGCCATCTGTTCGTCGGTGAATTTCTCCTTGCTGTTTTGCCGGCGGCGGTTGAGTGTGCGTGCGAGGTTGAAGCAGGAGTCGCCGATGCTTTCCAACTCCGATATTTGCTTGTACATCTGCTGTATTTGGGCTTTCGACTCGTTGGAGAGGCGACCTTCGCCCACTTTCTGCAGGTATTTGGCGATTTCCACCTCCATATCGTCGGTGATTCGTTCGTATTTCTCAATTCGCGAGTAGAGTTTGTTGAACTCCTCGTCTTTCTCGGTGGTGAGCAGCTCTTCTACTAAGCCGAACATCTTATTGCAACGCAACCCGAAGTTGTGTATCTCTTTCTTAGCTTCAAGCAGCGAGAGCTCTGCGGTGGAGAGCATTCCCGACGAGATGTAGCGCAGGCGGTACTCTTCGTCTTCGCCCTTTATAGGCAACACTTTGCAGACGAATGCTTCGATTTGTTTCACGAAACCGATGAGGAGCAGTGTGTTGATGATGTTGAAGGCGGAGTGGAAGGCGGATAGGCGGAAGAGGTCGTTGTGTGCCGCCCCCATCACGTTGGTGACAAACCAGGAAATGGCGTCGCAAGCGGGATAGAAGAAGACGAGGAAGATGCAGACTCCGAACACGTTGAAGAACATGTGCGCCAGAGCAGCCCGTTTGGCTTGCGTGTTGGCGGTGAGCGATGCCATAAATGCGGTGATCGTGGTTCCGATGTTCTGACCCATGGCGAGTGCTGCGGCTTGCTCGAACCCGAAGCCGGGGATGTGCATATCGAACAGCATCAGCGTGATGGCCATTGTGGCTGCGCTTGCTTGCACGAGCATAGTTACCAATGTTCCCACTACGACGAAGAGTAGGATGGTGAGGAAGCTGTCGCAAGGGATGTGCGAGAGCATATTGGCGACAATCATACCGATGTTGAGGTCGTTGGCCGACGACTGCAAGAAACTGAGTCCCATAAAGAGGAATGAGAATCCGAAGATGAACTCCCCGAGGCTCTTTCTTTTAGATTTTCCAGAGAAGATGAGCGGCATGCCCACAGCGAGAAGCGGAATGGCGAATGCGGCGATATCCACTTTGAAGCCGATGGCCGAGATGATCCAGGCGGTAACGGTTGTTCCGATGTTGGCGCCCATGATTACGCCAATGGATTGTCGCAGCGTCATCAGTCCCGCATTCACGAAACTGACCACCATCACGGTGGTGGCACTCGAACTTTGAATCAGGGCTGTAACGATGATTCCTGTTAACACTCCGGCGAAGCGGTTCTGCGTCATTGCCGCGAGGATGTTGCGCAACTGGTCTCCTGCCAGTTTTTCCAACCCTTCGCTCATAATTTTCATGCCATAGAGGAACATGGCAAGCGAGCCAAGCAGGCTCAAGATGTTGATAAAAGTACTCATCAAAATACTATATGGATATTGCAAATATATAACAAAGAAATGAAATAAAGATTAAAGCAGCCCCTCCCTTGCAGAATACATCGTTATGTTCATTGAAAAAGAAACCCTGGAGAGTGTCGCCGAATGGCTTCTCCCCAGGGTTTCCCACGTTTTGTTTGCACAGTATCTTAGAATGGGTATTTCCCTTCCTTTGCGCCTTTCATAATGCCTTCCAATGCTTTTGGGTGGAGGACGGAGTTGTCATTGCTCGAATCGGAGCTTCTATTGAAGAGGCTGCCCGGTGTGTCCCAAAGGATTGGAACGATGCCGTTGTTTTTGGCAGCGCGGTTCACATACTCGTAGTAGTAGCTGCGGGAACGTTCGAAGATGTCTTGGTAGGATGTGCCTTCCGAGTTGTTCCCGTAGGAGGTGAGGTTGCGGTCTGTTACGGCATATTCACCCATGATGACGGGGTAGCCTTTGTCCACGAAGTTGGTCTTCATAATGGCAAATTCTTTGTCCACATAGCTCTCGTTGCACCAACCATTTGCGCCGACAGAGCGGAGTTTGTTGTCCAAATAGATGTTGCTGAACTCGGATATATTGCCCCAGAAGTACAGCATGGAACCCCAATCGGCGTCTTCGGTCATCAACGCGTAGGAGTAGGGGTAGAAATGCACCTCGAACATTAAGCGGTTCTCCACCACGTCGATTGGCATGACGTCGTATTTTATGCTCTTGTCGATGTCGGTGCTGGGACCTTGGATGATCAAGTTTCTCATTCCGTTGTTTCCTCCTGTGGCACGGACGGTGTTGATGAATGTCTGGTGGTAGGATTTTAGTACGTTGGCTTGCTCTTGGCTATCAATGGCAGGCTCGTTGGCGCTGGCGAAGAGAAGATGCTCGTCGTAGTCCTTGAATGTGGTTGCGATCTGCTTCCAAAGGGCGGCTTGCTCTTTGTTGACGGCCTCTTGCTTGTCGGTTGTACAGTTGGTTTCCAACCATCCGTTATCCCAGTGGATGTTGATGATGGCATAGAGACCTTCGTTGACGACGTAGTCTACTACCTCCTTCACGCGGGCCATCCAGGCGGATTTGATTTCGAAGGTCGATGTGTTAGACTCCTGTGCGTGCCAAGCCACAGGGATACGGATCGTGTTGAAGCCGGCTGCCTTGTAGGCTTTTATCAGATCGGCGGTTACTTTGGATGCGCCCCAGCAAGTCTCGCCGTCGGCACACCAGTTACCACCGTTGTCGGTAGACTCTAACGTGTTACCGATGTTGATGCCGGTATACATTTTGGCGGCCAATGTCTTGGCGTCGCTCGGCATGGCTGTTTTGTCGCCAGTCTTGGTGATGGTGAACGTAACGCTGTCCACATCTGCCACTTGGTAGGTCGTGTTCGACCCGTTTTTCCACACGTGCATTTTCGTGTTGTCTGCCCATGCGGACGATACAGACAATGCGCTAATCAATGCAGCGGCGAGTGTAAATTTTTTAATCATGACTTTGGTAAAAAATGGTTTTCTAAAGATTGTTAGTTATTAGATTCAGGGTTCCTTTCAAATGGAAGAAACTGCGGCGCAATTTACAAAGATTTTGTGAGAATCGGAAAATCGCTTCGCCTTTACTTTTGGCGTATGTGGTAATACGAAAAGAACTGCGGGTCGTGACTTGACCCACAGTTCTTATTGGTAGTCTGATATTTATCAGAAGTAGTAGTTCAAAGAGAAAGACAAACTGAGGTTGTCTGTTCCGTACAGCAGGTATTCGCTACCCTTGCTAACCAAGTGGTTGTACTCTTCCACTGAGTTGGTGTACTTGTTGTAGCCCTCGTAGGTGGTGTAAGTCTGAGGTTGCACGGCATACATCACAGGAATGATGGAGAGGCGTGCGCCTATCGACGCTTGTTTTACAAAGAACCACTCGACTCCCATATCTAAGCTGAAGCCGAAGGCGTGCGAAACGCCGATGTTGTACTGCTTCACTGGGCGTGCGTAGTCCATTTGTGGGTTTGCCACGAACTCGTTCATGTCTTCGATTTTCTCCATAGTGGTAGGACAACGGTTGTAGATGGTCATTTGGTTACCATACTCGTAGTTGATCTCGCCACCACCCCATGCGTAAACGAGGCCTACTCCACCCACGAAGCGCAAACGTCCCGAAGTGTTGAACTCGATGCCAGCCTGCACGCCGCCATTGGTGTAGCTTGCGCGGGCCTTGTCTGTTACCACTTTCTCGGTGATGGAGTTGACAGCCTTGGCAGCATCGTCTGTAACATACTCGCGATAGTTCAGCACGCCGCCGCCGAAGCCTACGCTTGCGCGGACGGACATATTGTTAGACACTGAGTACTTACCTTGGATGGATACCATAGGGTCTTGTGTGAGGAAGAACATCTGGTTAGGGTGTGCAGCTTTGTCTTCGATGTTTTCGATGGAGTTTCCAACGAAGTCGCCAGCGGCATCGTCTACCATATCGCTCGATTTAGCCGCAGCGATTGGGTTGAAGCGCAACCCGATGGAGAATCTTCCGGCTCCTGGCGCGCGGAATGTCGAAGACGAGGAGTTCTCTTCCGTCTCCGTTTCGCTTGCAAATGCTCCCATTCCGGCGAAAAGGAACGCACATGCGAATATTGTGAATTTTTTCATTTCTCTCTTTTATGAAATTTTTTAAAAACGGCGGATATTACTCCCCGGTTATTTATTAGTTGTAGAAAGCATCCTCGGTTACACCTTCCACTGCGCCCTCGATGTCTGCAACCAAGTTGTCTCCGTAGGTCAGTGTTCCGTTCCATTTGCCAACATACGTTGCTTTCACAGCGTCTGCTTCGGTAGCACCCTTTTGCACTGCATACGTTGTACCCTCGAAGTAAGTGCTGATTTCGCATTTTGCATCAACGCCGGCAGGCAACAAGACGTTGAATGAGTATTTCCCGCCTTTGTTGGTTTCAGTCTCTTTAACGAAATTGAAAGTCTCTTCGCCTGAAGCATAGCTGTACTTAAGAACAACTTTCGTCCCTTTTTTTGCACTTTCATACTCTGTGTCTTTGCCATCTGTGTAGTGGTAGGTTACATAACCTGAGATGGAGGCGTTTGTAGACAAGGTGGTTTCGTCCAACTCTGTTGGATCCTCATCTTCTTTACAAGATCCCATTGCGGATGTCAATGCAAGCGCAACAACTGCAAAAAGCAAAAATTTGAATTTTCCCATTTTTTAGAAAATATTGAATTGATTAAAAGTTTTTCGTTTCTTCTCCTTCCCAAGCACTCTGGTTCTTGACTTTTGGTTTCACCAAACAAAACAGAATACCTCTTCTTGGTGAAGTCTTCATAACACGATGCAAAGGTGCAAAAATTATTTTAGAATGACAAATATATTTGTTTCAAGATTTCCAAAATGCTCAAATGTTATCAGTTGCTGCTTCCCTTGTTATCTGTCCCCCCCGAAATATTCCGTCCGGCTGGCGTCTAACCGCAAGAAGATGAACAGCAGGATGGTGAACCCCCACAAACTGGACCCTCCGTAGCTGAAAAACGGCAGCGGTATGCCTATGACGGGTGTCAGACCGATCACCATACCTACGTTTATCATCAAGTGGAAGAATAGGATGGACACCACGCAATAGCCATATATCCTGCTGAACAGGGAGCGTTGCCGCTCTGCAAGGTAGATGAGCCGTAGCATCATAAAAAGGAAGAGGAATAGTACGGCGGATGTGCCGATGAACCCGTGTTCTTCGCCCACGGTGCAGAAGATGAAGTCGGTGTCCTGCTCTGGCACGTATTTCAGTTTGGTCTGCGTCCCGTTGAGGAATCCCTTGCCTGATAGTCCGCCTGAGCCGATGGCTATGACAGACTGGTTGACGTTGTAGCCGGCTTTCTGTGGGTCTTTCTCCATACCGAGTGTCACGCGGATGCGGGTTTGTTGGTGCGGCTTCAGCTTGTCGAATGCTGTGTCCGAAAGGTTGGAGAACGCCACGAATCCCACTGCGAAAAGGGCTATCCAGATGTATTTGAGCGCGCGTTCGGAAATGGCGACGTAGACTAAGTAGAGTGCGGTGGCTGCCATCGCGAAATACCCGACGTAGGTGAAGCGGAACGTAACCCCCAAAAATCTATGCACGAGCCAAGCCACCCCGAAGACTAACGTGTTGCCAATCAACACCGTCCACATCGTGCGACGCTCTTTGACGGACACCCACAGCATCCCGACCTGCACCGCTACAACAATCAGCATCACAATCAGCAAGCCGAACGACTCGTCGGGAATCTGCGCTAACACCGGAACTTCGCCAAACCGTATGGAGATGATGAAGACGACCGCCAAAAAGAAGCAGAGAAACAGGATGATGCCTGGCATGCCCTCGCGGTAGAACACCAATAGGAATGAGGTGTAGACCAAGGCGGACCCCGTCTCGTTCTGTAAAATGATGAGCGCCATTGGCACAATCATAATCACTGCCGCTTGAAGTGCGTCGGACAGGTGCGACATCTTAAATCCGTACGAACTCATAAACTTCGCCAAGGCGAGGCAGGTGGCAGTCTTGGCAAACTCCGCCGGCTGCAGACTGACGGGTCCTAACACGATCCACGAGTGCGAGCCTTTCACATCTGGGGCGACGAAAATCGTTATTATTAGCAGCAATATCAGCGCGGCGTAGATAATGTAGGCGAAAGCGTTGTATAGCTGACTGTCTAACAGAAGCAGAACGACGATGATGCCTATGGAGAACCCCATCCACATCAGTTGTTTCCCATAGCGGAAGGACGTGTCCCAAAAGGCGGCATCCTCGAAGTTGTAGGACGCTCCGTAGATGCAGAACCACCCTGCCACCACCAAAAGGAAGTAGAGTACCACCGAAATCCAATCAATGTTTCGTACTATGCTAATTTGACGTGCCGGCATCTAATTTTGGTAATAAGTTTGCGTTCAACATTCGTTCTTCCATCCACTTTTTCCGTTGCGGAATGTAGCCTTTAATGTATTTTTCCATCATCAGCGAGGCAATCGGCGCAGCCCACGTCGCACCGAATCCGCTGTTTTCCACCACCACGCAGATGGCGATTTTAGGGTTGTCTTTCGGGGCGAACGCCATAAAGATGGAGTGGTCTTCGCCGTGTGGGTTCTGGGCGGTTCCTGTCTTTCCGCATACTGCCACGCTGTCTATGCGCGACATCCAGCCGGTTCCGGCTTTCATCACCAGCTCCATACCGTCCACAATCGGTGTGAAGTATTGTGGTTCAATGTTGGTGATCTTCTTCTTTGTGTAGAGTGTGTCAAGCTGGAACCCGTCAATGTGTTTCACCAAATGCGGCACGTAATAGTAGCCACGGTTGGCGATGATGGCGGACAAGTTGGCGATCTGCAGCGGTGTGGCAAGTATTTCGCCTTGTCCGATGGAATTGGAGACGATCATCAGCGATTTCCAACGGTTCTCACCGTATACTTTATTGTATGTCGCCGCGTTCGGTATGTAGCCTCGCTTTTCGTTTGGCACATCCGCACCTAATTTGTAGCCGAAGCCCAGCGATACGATGTCGTTCTTCCACACCTCAAATGCTTCTGCGATGTTTTTGTATTTCGGGTGGTCCATCATTGCGCGGAAGCCGGCGCAGTAGTAGGCGTTGCAAGAGTGTTGCACAGACTGCACAAGGTTGAGCGGCGAGAAGTGTGCGTGGCAGCCCACGGTGAAACTGCCGACGTGGTAGCCCTTGCGGCAGCCGTATGCAGTGGCTGGTGTGATGATCTTCTCTTGCTGAAGCACCAAGGCATTAGCCGTTTTGAAGGTGGAGCCGGGAGGGTAGCACGCCATAACGGGGCGGTCGAACAGGGGTTTGTAGGGGTCTTTCAGCAACTCGCTGTAGTTGTGCGAGCGTTTGCGCCCCACAAGCAGGGAGGGGTTGTACGTCGGACTTGACACTAAGGCGAGAATCTCGCCCGTTGCGGGGGCTATTGCCACCACGCTGCCCACTTTGTTGGCCATCAGTTGTTCGCCGTATGCTTGCAGTTGGATGTCGATGGAGAGTGTGAGGTCTTTGCCCGGAATCGGCTCCTGGTCTGCCGCGCCGTTGTCCAATCGTCCCTTCACGCGCCCGTGGGCGTCGCGCAGGAAGATTTCCATTCCCTTTTCTCCACGCAGATATTTCTCGTAGGTCTGCTCAATGCCGTTCTGCCCGGCGTAGTCGCCCGGCACATAGAACCCATCTTTGTCGGCATCGATCATTTTTTTGTTCACCTCGCCGATGGAGCCCAACAGCAGGGCGGCGTAGGGGTATTTGTAGTCGCGTAGCGTTCTTTTCTGAAGCGAGACGCCTGTGAAACGGAAGAGTTGCTCTTGCAGCACACCGTAGTCTTCCGCCGAGAGGGACGTCATAAAAGGTTGCGGTGTGTAGGGCGAGTAGCCCAATTTCTTCCGCATATCCTTCATCCGTTTCACAAAGTCTAATTTTGTGATGTCCAACAATTGGCAAAAGGTGAGTGTGTCAAAGTCTTTCATTTCGCGCACCACCATCATCACGTCGTACGATGGCTTGTTGAACACCAGCACCTCGCCGTTGCGGTCTTTGATCAGCCCGCGGGCGGGGAATTCGATTTTCTTCAGGTAGGCGTTGCTGTCTGCCTTGTCCTGGTAGGTGTCATCTAAAATCTGGAGATCGAACAGACGAATAAGGTAAATAAGCACGACAAGCGTAATCATTGCGCCTATCACAATCCGCCTATTTCCGTAGACATCGTTCAGCATAGATTATATCGTTTTTGGGGTGGGTTTATTTTCGGAATATCTTTTGAATCAAGAATATGAGCAATACGGTGAAGATTGTGCAGCCGGCGGAGATCCATAGCAATCGCCAGAAGTGCGCCAACGAAAGAGCCTCGATGTAGAAGAACGCCAAATGGTGCAACAATGCGAGTGTTACCACGTATTTGAGGAACGCCTCCACCCCGAACGAGCGGAGCGACGGCTGCGCCACCTCGTAGTCTTCTCTCGGACCGAACAATTTCTGGAAGTGTGGTTTCAGATACGCCAACAGCGTGGTGGCAAATGTGTGGCAGCCCAGCGTGCCGCAGAACACATCCACAGACAAGCCCAATAGGAATCCCCACACAAGGAGCGCATCCTTCTTCACCGACGATGGCATCATCAGTATGAGGTAGATGTAAAGGTAGGGGTTCAACACGCCAAGGAAATTGATGTTATTCAACACCAACACTTGCAGCAACACTAACCCGACAAAGCGGATCAGATAGCCTAATACACCGTTTTTCATTCCTTCACCTCCTCTCTCTCCAATTCCGCTTTTTCTTCCGCATGGAGGAACTCCACGACATCTACAAACGTCAGTTTCTCAAAGTCGACGGACAAGTCGACCGTCAGCGAGTAGAAATTGTCTTTCCGGGCTTCTTTTGCGACCACCTTCCCGACCATCACTCCTTCGGGGAAGACGGACGAGTAGGCACTCGAACGTATCGTGTCGCCCACCTGCACCGGGATATAATGCGGTACCTCTTCCAATTGGGCTTGGCGCACGTCGCCGCCGTTCCAGAATAGCGTCCCGACTTCGCTTTTGCCAGCCACCTTGGCGTTGATGCGCGAGGCTGCATTGATGATGGGCAGCACCACCGAGAAATGGTGGGACGCATCGCTCACGATCCCCACCACGCCTTTGTCGTTGATCACGCCCATACCTTTGCGTACGCCGTCGTGCGTGCCTTTGTCTATCGTCAGGTAGTTGTGCGTGAGGTTCGTTGAGGCTTGCACCACTTTGGCAGTGCGGAAGACGAAGTGGCGTTGCGCCGCCATCTCGCTTCGGTTGGTAAAGGTTGTGTCGTATCGGTAGGCATTCACCTGCGAGCGGAGCATCGCGTTTTGCCGTTTCAACTCTGCATTCTCGTCTGCCAATGATTGGTTGACGGAGCTGAGGGAGAAATAGCGATAGCACGCACTCGTGTATTCGTAGCAAGTGCCAGATACCACGTTTGCCGCATTCAGGAAACGCACACGCTGGAATCTGTTGTGGTTCACCACCAACGCCAACGCAAGTATCTCCAGAACAATGAAGAAAAACAGGGTCTTAAATTTCAGTAAGAATCGTAGGAGGAGCCTCATATCGCTATATCCTAATCCGGCTCAGAAAACCGACATACATTCATAAATTCTAAAAAAAGAAAAGAAAACCACAAAGCAACTTGTTAGCGACTCTGTGGTTTTATTCTTTTCGTATGGGCTGTTATCTCATCAAGAATGAGAACTTGTCCGTGTTCTTCAAAGCGACGCCCGTACCTCTCGCCACTGCGTGCAGAGGGTCGTTTGCCACGTTGAACGGTATTCCGATTTTGCTTGACAGACGTTTGTCCAAGCCTCTCAGCAACGCGCCGCCGCCTGCCAACCAGATTCCCTTCGTAACAATGTCGGCGTAGAGTTCTGGTGGGGTCTGCTCCAATGCGCTGAGGATGGCAGCCTCCATCTTCGAAATAGACTTCTCAATGCAGTGCGCAATCTCCTGATAGGAAACAGGCACTTCCATAGGGAGAGCCGTCATTTGGTTCGGTCCGCGAACGATGTAAGGCTCTGGTGCGTCCTCGGGGTCGAGGCTTGTGAGTGCCGAACCCACGTTGATCTTGATCTGCTCGGCGGTGCGTTCGCCCACCTTGATGTTGTGCTGGCGGCGCATATACTCCATCACATCGTCGTTCAAGTCGTCGCCCGCGATGCGGATAGACTTGTTGGAAACGATACCGCCCAATGAAATCACGGCGATTTCTGTGGTACCTCCACCTATGTCGACAATCATATTGCCCTCTGGTGCTTCCACATCGATGCCGATACCGATGGCAGCCGCCATTGGCTCGTAGATCATATACACTTCACGTCCGCCGGCATGCTCTGACGAGTCGCGTACGGCACGAATCTCCACCTCGGTACTTCCCGATGGGATGCAAACCACGATTTTCAGTGATGGGGAGGAGAACCAACGGTTGTGCGAAGTAGCCGTCTTAATCATACCCCTCATCATCTGCTCGGCAGCGTAGAAGTCGGCGATCACGCCGTCGCGCAGCGGGCGCACAGTGCGGATTCCCTCGTGCGCTTTTCCGTGCATTTGCTGAGCCTTTTCGCCGATGGCAATCAGTTTGTCTGTCTTGCGGTCCAATGCAACGACAGATGGCTCGTCCACCACGATTTTATCATTGTGGATGATAATCGTGTTGGCGGTGCCAAGGTCCATCGCTATTTCTTGAGTGAATGAAAACAAACCCATTCTTATTTCCTTTTAAATTAATGTTTGAAGTGTCTGATGCCGGTCATCACCATTGCGACGCCGTTTTTCTCGCAATAATCCACAGACTCTTGGTCTCTCACTGAGCCGCCAGGTTGTACCACGGCGGTGATGCCTGCGTTCTTGGCGATCTCCACGCAATCTGGGAATGGAAAGAAGGCGTCGGATGCCATTACGGCACCTTGCAGGTCGAACCCGAACGAGCGTGCTTTCTCAATGGCTTGCTTCAGTGCGTCCACGCGCGAGGTTTGTCCTACGCCGCTTGCGCAAAGTTGCCCGTTCTTAGCCAGCACGATGGAGTTTGATTTGGAGTGCTTTACCACTTTGTTGGCGAACACCATGTCTGCGAGTTCCTTTTCGGTAGGTTTCTTTGTGGTAACGCTGCGCATATCCTCGGCTGTTTCCACTTTTGTGTCGCGGTCTTGTACCAAGACGCCGTTCAGCACGGAGCGGATTTGCTTTGCTGGCAATGTGAATTTCTTCTGAACCAAGATGATGCGGTTCTTTTTCTGCGAGAGGATTTCCAGTGCGTCGGTGTCATAATCTGGGGCGATGATCACCTCGAAGAATATCTTGTTGATTTCTTCTGCCACAGCCTTGTCTATCACTGCGTTAGTGATAAGCACGCCGCCGAACGCCGATACTGGGTCGCCTGCCAAGGCATCCTTCCAAGCGTCTAAGACGGATGGGCGGGAAGCCACGCCGCAAGCGTTGTTGTGTTTCAAAACGGCGAAGGTAACATCCTCGAAATCAGACATTAGGGAAACAGCCGCATCGATGTCGAGCAGGTTGTTGTAGGATATTTCCTTTCCTTGGAGTTTCTCGAACATATCTTCGAAATCGCCGAAGAAGAGTCCTTTTTGGTGAGGATTCTCGCCGTAACGAAGTGTTTTGGAGGTGTCCGAAGTGTATCGGAACGCCGAAGCGGAATCACCGTCAAAGTAGTTGAAAATGGCTGAATCATAGTGGGATGACACTGCGAAAGCCTCCTTTGCGAACCACTTACGAGCCTCGAGGGTGGTTTGCGCACCCTGCTCGTTGAGCAAGTTCATGAATGGCTCGTATTGCGCTTTGGATGCCACGATAACCACGTCTTTGTAGTTTTTCGCTGCTGCGCGGATCAAGGAGATTCCGCCTATGTCGATTTTTTCAATGATGGCCTGCTCTTCCGCACCCGAGGCAACGGTAGCCTCAAACGGGTAAAGGTCAACAATCACGAGGTCGATTTCGGGGATTTCGTACTGCGTCATTTGCGCAATGTCCTGCGGCTCACCCCGTCTGCCTAATATTCCTCCGAATATTTTTGGGTGCAGGGTCTTGACGCGACCGCCCAGGATGGAGGGGTAAGTGGTGAGCGACTCAACCGCCTGGCAAGGTATTCCTAACGATTCGATAAAAGACTGCGTTCCTCCCGTCGAGATGAACGACACGCCCTCCGCATGCAACTTCCGGATAATCCCATCCAGATTGTCTTTGTGGTAGACAGATACTAATGCGGTCTTAATTTTCTTATAATCAGCCATTTATGTAAAATGATATTATTTTCTTCGTACAAAGTTAGGAAATAATCAAGTAATATGAAAAATGCTAAGTGTTTTTCTTACAAGAAAATAGAGATTTTTTCATCGGGCTTTTTCACTATTCAAAAGATGTGCGAATGGATGGTGCATACTGTTTTACCAATATCCATTCGCACAAATTGCCATTGGGGGGTAACCGTTTGTTTATTTATTTTACGATTGTTGTACCTCCTTGTGTATCAATCTGTTCTGCCTTCGTAATCACCACTTTCCCCACACCGGCTTCCAGGGCGGCGAAGGCGTTCTCCAACTTCGGAATCATACCTCCGTTGATGATTCCCTCTTCAACATATTTTTTGAAGTGCGAATGGTCGATTTGCGGGATCACGCTATCGTCATTCTCAGCATCTGCGAGTACGCCTTTTTTCTCGAAGCAGAAGACGAGTGTAACGTCGAAATCCTTTGCCAAAGCCTTGGCTGCCTCGCCGGCGATGGTGTCGGCGTTGGTGTTGAGCAGATTTCCTTTCTTGTCGTGCGTTAGCGGCGCAAGCACTGGCACCACGCCCCGGCGTATCAATTCCGATAGCAGGGAGGTGTCCACTTCTTTCACGTCGCCCACAAAGCCGTAGTCCACTTCTTTCACAGGGCGTTTCTCCGAGCGCATGTAGTTTAGGTCTGCTCCCGTCAGGCCTAAGGCGTTGATGCCCATCGCTTGCAGTTTCGACACGATTGTTTTGTTGACCAATCCGCCGTAGACCATCGTAACCACTTGCAGCATATCGGCGTCGGTAATCCGTCGCCCGTCCACCATCTTGCTTTCAATGCCCAGCCGCGTCGCCATTGCTGTGGCAGAGCGTCCGCCGCCATGCACCAGCACTTTCTTGCCTTCTATTTTAGAGAAACGGCTCAGCAGGTCTGCTAATGTGTCTGGCTCCTCTACGATTTTTCCTCCTACCTTTACTAATGTTAGTTTTTCCATTTTATTCTAAAAAAAGTAAGCCGCCCCCTTTCGGCAACGGCTCACAATTGTTAATTCCTTATTATATACACGGACTTTAATTTCTCTACTGTTTGTTTTTCAGCAGGTCGCGGATTTCAGCCAATAGTTTCTCCTCGTTGCTTGGCTCTGGCGCAGGGGCTGGCTCGGCAGGGGCTTCTTCTTTCTTCTTCTTCAATGCGTTGATTAGTTTGATGAAGAGGAAAATGCAGAACGCCGTGATGGTGAAGTCGAACACCACTTGTAGGAAGTTACCGAAACTCAGCACTGCGACGCCGGCTTCCTGGGCTTTTGCCAACGTGTCGTAAATCTGCTCGCGGCCGCCCAATTGGATGAACCAGTTGGTGAAGTCTATTCCGCCTACTGCCAACGAAATCAGCGGCATGAAAATGTCTGAAACGAGTGAGGTTACAATCTTTCCGAATGCACCTCCGATGATAACACCGACTGCCATATCAACGACATTCCCGCGCATGGCGAAATCTTTGAACTCTGATAAAAGTTTTACTTTCATAATTTATCGTTATTGAATTTTGGGTTCAAATATATAATTTTCTTTCAGAAGAAAGCCATTCGTTTTGTGTTCGTTTGCTCTCATCGTTCTTCCACGTTTCCGGAAGCGCGCTGAAGGATGGAGAGTCCGAAGTAGTTGACCGACGCCAGCACGTGTTCCATGACCTTGCAAGTGGCTTTTTCGTACGCCACCCATTCTGTTTCTTTGGTGAAGAAATAGATTTCTAACGGCAAACCGTTTTCTGTGGGTTGGAGTTGGCGGACGAAGTGGAAGAAATGTTTGTATTTGTCGTCGCTCTCGCGGATTTGGCTCTGCGTGGCGATAAAGTCTTCCAAGTAGGCGGAGAAGAGCGTCAGGTTGGTGATGCTGCTTGCGGATAGCAGTCCGGGGAAGTCTTCATCGGCTTTCTTTTTTGCCTCGGTTTCTTCCTCTTGGCTGACTTTGTTCTCGGATATGAGTTTCTTTAAGCATGGTATTGATTTGTAACGTTCCAAGTCGGCGGCGGTGCAGAAGCGTATGCTGTGTATGTCGATGTTGATGGAGCGTTTGATGCGTCGTCCCTCCGACTCTACCATGGACGACCAGTTCTGAAATGAGTCGTTCAGAAGTGCGGAAGGCGGAAGCGTGGAGATGGTGCCGTCCCAGTTGCGTATTTTGACCGTGTTGAGCGTTATTTCGGTTACTCTTCCGTCGGCGTTGTATTTGGGGACGGAGATCCAATCGTTGATTTTCAACATTTTGTTACCCATCAGTTGCATACTCGAGACGAGTCCCACCAACGAGTCTTTGAAGACGATGGAGAGGATGGCCGCCGACGCACCGACACCGGTGAGCAGTGCGTATGGTGATTTATTCAGCAGGATTCCGAACCCGATGATCAGTGCTAAAATGATGATCAGATAGTGGCATATTTGGAAAAATATGTTGATGGGGTAGTTTTGATCCATCCGTTTCTTGGCGATTCCTTGCACGAAGTCGAGGAGGGCGAAAAGGAACATGACGATCATCACCAAGGTGTAGATGGAGCAGAGTCGCTCTGTCCATATTTTCAAAACAGACTCTGCATCGAAGGCGATAGGCAGAAGAATGTTGATGAGCATCGGGGGCAGGATGGCGGCGAATGAGGAGAGGAGTTTGCGGTGCCGCTCCGTGTCTTCGTCTGCCCGCGCTTTGATTTTGGAGTGGATGTGGAGGAATAGCACTGCGGCCTTACGGCAGATGTAGTCGCACAGGTATGCGGCGAGGGCGATGATGAGGATGGAGATCAGCGTGTCGAGAAACCCGCTGTCGCCGCGCAGAATGCCGAGTCCCATCAGCCAGCCTTTGATTGTCGTTATCAGTCCCTTCATTCTTTTCCTATTTTATCCATTTCTTGCAACACTCTTGCGCCTCGGCGATGATGTCTGCCTCGTGTTCCACTTTTCGGTGGCGCATAATGATTTTCCCGTTGCAGATCATCGTGTCGATGGTTTCTGCGTTGGCGGCGTAGATCCAGTTGGAGTTGAAGTTGAAGCAAGGCACGAACCGTTCGTGGTGCAGGTTGATGAGCAGCGCGTCCGCGAGTTTGCCGACGGCTATCTCGCCGGCGTTGATGCCGAAGAATTTTGCGCCGTCGGTGGTGCACCACCGCACAAGCATATCCACTGGCAGCACTTCGGGTCCGTAGTTGCATTTTGCCATCATCGCTGCAAACTTCGCCTCTTCTTGCATATCGAGGTTGTTGTTAGACGAGCAGCCGTCTGTGCCGATCAGCACCTTGCAACCAGCGTCTATCATTGGTTTTGTGCGGAAGTAGCCGGACGAGAGTTTCATGTTCGATACGGGGTTGTGGGCAATCACTACGCCACGTTCCTTTAATATATTGATTTCTTCGTCGTCCACGTGTACCACGTGTGCGGCGATGCAGTTCGGACCTAAGATTCCCATTTTGTCCAACCAGCGCACTGGGGTCAGTCCGTGTTCTGCCACGCAGTCTTGTACCTCTTTCTCGGTTTCCGAGAGGTGGAAGTGCAGCATTGTGTTGTGTTTTTCTGCCATTTCAGCGCAGCGGAGCCATAGTTTCTCGCCCACGGTGTAGGGTGCGTGCGGTGCGACGGTTACTTGCACCAACTCCGAGGTGCCGTTGAGGCGTTCCAAGAGGTCGAAACGCTGCTCGATGGATTCTTCTCCGAACATATCCATGAAGGGGATGCCCAACGCCGCGCGGATGCCCATCTCCTCCGTCGCGCGGAAGGTCATATCGGCATCGCCGTACATATCGTTATAGAAAACCGTTCCGCTCTTGATCATTTCTAAGATGGCGAGTTTGCTGCCAATGTAAATGTCCTCTTTGGTCATTTTCGCCTCGAACGGCCAGATGTAGTCGTTGAGCCAGGGGAAGAGCGCCATATCGTCGGCATAACCGCGCAGCAACGTCATTGCGGCGTGTGTGTGTGCGTTGTAGAACGGCGGCACGATGGCATAGCCATTCGCCTCGATTACCTCATCCTTAGCGGTGGGGAATATCTTTTCGCCAATTTCGCTGAACTTGTTGCCAGTGATTCTGATGTTGGTGCGTGTGCCGTTGAGCAGCACATTCCTAATGAACAGTGTTTTCATCGTCAGTCAATGTTTACGAATAAACCGCCGCAAAAGTATAACGAATGACTTATCTTGGCAAATGCCAAGACATTAAATAACACAAAAAAGGCAGTCGCTGGGGAGCGACCGCCTCAAAAAAAACACGCAGGGGAAAGTGATTACTTCACCTCCCAAGTATCGTTGGTCATAAGCAGTTCCTCGAAGTTGTGGTACTTCTTTTTGCTTTTGACATCTTCAATTTGTGCGACTACGGCATCGTCGTAGGTTGGCGCATCTACATCGCGGATAACGCCCAAGGCGATAGGAAAATCCGGACCTTCCATCAACGCCAATTTCAGTTGGAGGGTATTGTCCTCGCAGTGTGCGTCGTGTACTAACAGGTCTTTTTCGGTGATTCCGTTCTCGCCGATCTTCACTACTTTAATTCCAAAACCGTCTTGCATCAAGCCGAACTCGTTGTTTTCGCCGAAGATCATTGGCTTTCCGTGTTCCAAATAGATGGCGTTCTTCTTGCGACCCTCAGCCGAGTATACGCTTTCGTGCGTTCCGTCGTTGAAGATGACGCAGTTTTGGAGAATTTCGCAAACCGCTGCTCCCTTATGCTGCTGCGCTGCTTTCAGGATCTCGACGGTGTGTGCTTGGTCGGTTGCCACTGCACGGGCGAAGAAGTGTCCCCTTGCGCCGAAGCAGAGTTCTGCGGGGCGGAATGGGTCTTCCACTGTTCCGTAAGGAGATGACTTGCTGACAAATCCGCGGGGGGAAGTAGGGGAGTATTGACCCTTTGTCAAACCGTAGATGCGGTTGTTCAAAAGAATCATATTGAGGTTGATGTTGCGTCGGTTGGCGTGGATGAAGTGGTTGCCACCGATGGCAAGTCCGTCGCCGTCGCCCGAGATCTGCCAAACGGTGAGGTCTGGGTTTGCCACTTTTGCACCTGTTGCGATGGCAGCGGCGCGTCCGTGGATGGTGTTCATACCATACGTTGCCATATAGTGAGGCAAACGGCTGGAGCAGCCGATACCGGAGATTACTGCGACATTGTGTGGGGCAATGCCGATTTCAGCCATTGCCTTGTGGAGCGACGCCAAGAAGAAGTGGTCGCCACAACCAGGACACCACCGTGGCTGTCCTTTCTTGAAATCTTTTGCTGTATATTCGTTCATTTTCTTGTCTCCTTTTTACTTGTTATAGATGGTGTTGAACGCCTCCACGAGGTCTGACACAGCGAAAGGCTGGCCCTTCACCTCGTTGAACTGGTAAGGAACGAATCCGTCCACCTTCATACGCAACCATCCGGCGAACTGACCCATATTCTGCTCTGCCACAACCACTTTCTTGTATTTCTTTAATACTTCGGCGGTGTTCTTTGGCAATGGGTTGATGAACTTGAAGTGTGCGAGGGCGACTTTCTTGCCTGCGGCGCGCATCTCGTCCATTGCGGCGTGGAGGTGTCCGTAAGTTCCGCCGAAGCCCACGATGAGTAACTCGGCATCGTTCACATCGCCATCCACCTTGACATCTGGCACTTCGATCTTGTCGATCTTCTCCTGGCGGAGGTGCGTCATCAGGTTGTGGTTCTCTGGGTCGGTCGAAATCGCACCGGTCTTGTTGTCTTTCTCCAACCCTCCGAGAATGTGGCAGAAGCCCTCTGTACCCGGAACAGCCCAGTAGCGTGAGCCTTGCTCGTTGCGCTGATATGGTGTCCAGGTACCCTTCATCTCTGGTTTAACGTATGGAGGGTTGATGGCAGGGTATTCAGCCAATTTAGGAAGTTTCCAAGCGGCTGAGCCGTTGGCAACGAAGGCATCCGTCATCAGGACGACTGGAGTCATGTGCTCTAAGGCGATTTTGCAAGCCATATAAGCGGCGTCGAAGCAGTCTGTTGGCGACTGAGCGGCAATGACTGGCATTGGCGACTCTCCATTTCTGCCGAACAAGCATTGCAGAAGGTCTGTTTGCTCCGACTTGGTTGGGAGTCCCGTCGCAGGGCCGCCACGCTGAACATCCAACACCACGAGCGGCAACTCCATAATGACGGCGAGGTTCATCGCCTCAGACTTCAAGCAGATGCCCGGACCCGAAGTGGAGGTGCAAGCCAACGCACCGGCGAACGATGCGCCGACAGCAGAGGCGCATCCGGCAATCTCATCTTCACACTGCACGGTGATGACGCCGAGGCTCTTGTGTTTGGAGAGTTCGTGCAACACGTCGGTTGCTGGGGTGATAGGGTAGGAACCCAAATAGAGTTTCAGACCGGCTTTCTCCGCTGCTGCGATCATACCGTATGCAGTGGCTTTGTTGCCGTTGATATCCATATATTTGCCCTTCTTCGTTTCGTCTTTTGTTTCCACGCGGTAGGTGTGCGAAACGGAAGAGTGGGTGTTGTGTCCGTAGTCGTAGCCGGCTTGGATGACCTTGATGTTTGATTCTGCCACGCCTGGCTTTTTGGCGAATTTCTCTTTCAGCATATTGAAAGCGATTTCGATGTCGCGGTTGAACAACCAGCAAACCAAGCCGAGGGCGAACATATTACGGCATTTGAGGATAGCCTTAGCCTCCATACCCGAGTCTGCCAAGCAATCTTTCACCATTTGGGTGATAGGAGCGGCGATGACGTCGTTCTTGATGCCCATTTCGGCGATTGCGTCGAGCGTCTCGAAGTTGGCTTTCTTGAGGTCTGCCTCTTTGAAAGAGTCGGTATCAATGATGATACACGAGGTGGGCTTGCAGAATCTGTATTGAGTCTTTAGTGCGGCGGGGTTCATAGCCACCAGCACATCGCATTTATCACCTGGGGTGAACACCTTCCCGGCACCGATATGCACTTGGAAACCGGACACGCCCGTCAGCGAACCCTGTGGGGCGCGGATGTCCGCAGGATAATCAGGGAAAGTACAGATGTCGTTGCCAACCGTGGCGGAGATGGTGGAGAATATGTTTCCCGCCAACTGCATTCCGTCGCCGGAATCGCCGGAAAACCTTACCACCACATGGTCTAAATCTTCAACTTTTGCCATAACTAATAACAGCTCTTTAGTTTTAAAATATCTCAGTCGCAAATGTAACACTTTGTAGCGATATTCGGAACTGAGATGTATTTTTTTTCAAAGAAACGTGCGTCGGGCAACGCATATTCATATTCAACTGGATATTTATGCAACACTTTTATCATTCTTGTTCCTATCTGAATATTGTTTATCGGACATACCTATAGTAAAAATGGAGATGTTATGTACAACCATCTCCATTAACATCTCTCATTTCTACCGAAACAATGCGTTTCTTATTCAGATAAATATTTTTTTAAATTAAACAGACTCCCTATTTTACATCTATTTAATCACATTGCATTCTCCGATGAGGAAACCGAAGCCTCCTCGTACATCTAAAAAAAAATGTGGGCCCAACAGGGCTTGAACCTGTGACCCCCTGATTATGAGTCAGGTGCTACTAACCAACTGAGCTATGGGCCCCCTTTCTGCTTTTGGTATCAAAAAATTGTCTACCTTCGCGAAAGCGGTTGCAAAGGTAGAAAAATCTGACGACCTACAAAATTTTTCTAACGCTTTCAGGTGAAAAAGTGGAATTTATACGGAATATATGTGATTTGCCGGCGGATGAACTGGCACTGACGATTGGTTTTTTCGATGGTGTGCACGCTGGCCACCGCTATTTGGTAGACTACCTCTGCCAAGTGGCGCGGAGGGAGGCGTTGCGCCCCGCCATACTGACTTTCTGGCCTCACCCCAGAATGGTGCTGCACGAGACGTATCAGCCTAAACTGCTCAACACCATCGACGAGAAATGCACGTTGTTTGGGTCTTTGCCGATTGATTTTTGTGTGATGATCCCCTTCACGATAGAACTGTCGCAATACTCCGCGTCGGATTTTATGCGGAGGGTGCTGAAGGAGCAACTGCACGTGCGGCACCTCATCATCGGGTACGACCATCGTTTCGGGCATAACCGCGAGGAGGGTTTTGAGGATTACAAGGAGTATGGGGGGCAGATGGGTATGACCGTCGACCAGGCCCCCGTTTACGGACCTGATGGGCAGCACGTTAGTTCGTCGAGCATCCGCCGCATGATTGATGGCGGCGAGCAGTTGTCTCTTGCCAACCATTGTTTGGGCTATGCCTATTCCATATCGGGAGAGGTGGTGCGAGGGCGGCGCATAGGGCGGACGATGGGTTTCCCCACGGCCAATGTCCGGCCGGAGTCTGCCAACAAGGTGATGCCCGCCATCGGCAGTTATGCCGTTAGAGTGGAGGTGGACGGAGTGTGGCACGATGGTATGGGTTGCGTCAGCACGCGCCCCACGTTCGAGGCGGACGGACAGCCTGCGATTGAGGTGCATCTCTTCGACTTCTGCGGCGACCTTTACGGGAAGACCGTCCGTGTGGAGTTTGTCGGGTTTATCCGTCATCAGGAGCGGTTCTCGTCTGCTGCACAGCTTGGGGCGGCTCTGTCTAACGATAAGGTCTGCGCTGCGCAAATATTGGCTTCGGGGGAAAATGGGTTTCCTCATCCGTTTTGACGGTTCCGCTTCATTTCTAAAAGAAAATTTCACTTTTCTCACTTTTGATTGAGTTTTTCTCTATCTTAGCAGAAACAAAGCCCCGCACGGGGCGGGTGGCGCGCGGCTCGCCTTTTGAGTGGTTCAACTCCACTGCCACCGCAATCGCAATTTTGTGAGAAACTAATCCCATTTTTTATGATTGACAAAGAAACTATCGAAGAGGTAGAGGATATTTGGGCAGGCGAGCTTAAAGAGCGAAAAGAATGGTGCGACAAGCATGGTGCTCCGATGCCGAAACCGATTGAGGTGTTGAACCTTATAATGCGAAAAGAACATGCGCTGCGCATTTTGCACGGCGAGAAAAATGTAGAAATCCGTTCTATGAGTCCGCACTATCACGACAGGTTGAGCGACAAAGATGTGGTTGATTTTTATCATCAACATAAAAATGATGCAGAAATAGCTGTAGAATTTGTCCCTAATGGACTTCTGCAAGATACAAGACCAGTAAAAACCATCCATTTCCATAACTATTCAAATAGCTGGTATATGGATGTTGAGGTTTTGGGGTGGGTAATCCCTTTCGCAGCACGATATTCAAACCCAGATAAAGATGATTATACATTCAGTTATTCTTTTTTACAAGATGTGTATGATTTTCACGAGCTGGACGATTTCGTTTCTGATATAGAATCTAAAAGCAAAGATGATTATCGTCCAGCATTTTATGGTTTTGCCATTAAAAGAGTGATATCTACTAATTTGGAGTGATTTTTTATTCAAACCTGTAAAAAGACTGCATTAGTAAAAATGCGGTCTTTTTTTTGTTTATAAAAATATTATATTTGCATCGTTGTGTTACGATGTTGAACTAAAAAAACCGAAAGCATGCCAGAGATATATTCGCAGGACGGTAGGTGGATTGGAAACTACAAGGTTGACCAAAACGGAAACTACAGGGTCACCCACGGTAGGGACAACGAAGAGCATCAAAGAATGCTTAAAGCCTTAGGCGCGATGGACGAAACGTCAAGGAAGCAGACTTCTACTACGTTTGAAAGTAGGAGAAAGCAACTTGGCAACAAGAAGATGTCCAAAGTCGGTCGGCAAATTACGCACGTTGATAACCCGGGTGGGTATTACAAAGCCAATCCGAATTACAACGGAATCACTGGAAAAACCAGAGGTCGTAGACGTAGGAAATAAGCGTGGTGTTAAAGATGAGGGTGCGGGCTTTCCCGTTCCCTTATTTTATTGTACTTTTTGAAAAGTAAATAAAAAGTTTATAAAATGAAAAAGGCAATACAGGTAATCGATAGGATAGCGGAAATGACGGACAGCATCCTGCTGATGCACTCGCTGAGCGGAAAGGACAGCATAGCGTTGCTCGACCTGCTTTATCCGCGGTTCAAGCGCGTGGTGTGCGTCTATATGTACCTCATCCCCAACTTGGAACACATCAAGCCGTACTATCGGTACGCGAAGCGGAAGAAGTTCTACCCGTTGTCAATGTATAAGAACGGCGACGTGCTTTCGTACATAGCGGTTTTCGTGAACGAAACCGCGGAAAGTACTCTAACCCTACAATACCTTTCAATTCAATTTACTACCTTTGCACGATTATGGTGGCAAATACCCAATGGGCTTTTGCTGGCGTTAAATTTCTTATTTGGAAGGAAATAAAAAAATAGAAATATGAAACCTACTTTATTGGTTTTGGCTGCCGGTATGGGTAGCCGATATGGAGGACTGAAGCAGTTAGATGGGCTTGGTCCGAATGGAGAGACGATTATGGACTACTCCATTTACGATGCGGTGCGAGCAGGCTTTGGAAAGGTCGTTTTCGTCATCCGTCGCTCTTTCAACAGCGAATTTCAGGAGAAAATTGCAAAGAAATATAGCAAGATAGTAGCCACAGAGTTGGTTTACCAAGAGATGGATGCTCTTCCAGAGGGTTTCTCAGTGCCAGAAGGTCGTGAAAAACCTTGGGGTACGAACCACGCCATCATGATGGGTGCAAAGGCTATCAACGAACCTTTCGCCGTTATCAATGCCGATGATTTCTACGGAAAAGAGAGTTTCCAAATCTTGGCGGATGCATTGAAAAAGTTGGAAGGCAAACAGAACGAATATTGCATGGTGGGCTATCGTTTAGGCAATACGCTTTCTGAGAGTGGCCATGTTTCGCGTGGTGTCTGCCATACGGATGCTGCCAACCACTTGACAACCGTAGTTGAACATTATGAGGTGCAACGTAAGGGCGCAGTGGTGGTGTTCAAAAACCAAGAGACAGGCGCATACGACGAGATAGACGAAAATTTGCCAGTCTCTATGAATATGTGGGGACTCACTCCCGATTATTTCGTTCATTCAGAGGCTGATTTCAAAGTTTTCTTGAAAGAGAACATCGGCAATATCAAGGCTGAATATGGAATCCCAACGATGATTAACAAGTTGATTCAGAGCAAGACAGCGACCATTGAAGTACTCGACACACCATGCAAATGGTTTGGCGTTACCTATAAAGAAGATCGTCCTTCGGTAGTTGCAAAAATTGAAAGTCTGATTAAATCGGGTGTCTACCCTGAAAAACTTTTTTAAAAGAATCAGCATGTCAAGAGGAAAAGTATTAGTAACAGGAGGTACTGGCTATATTGGGTCTCACGCTGTAGTGGAACTCTATAACGCTGGATATGAGCCAATTATCATTGATAATTTGTCAAATTCCAATGTTGGCGTTTTAGAGGGGATCAAGAAGATCATTGGCGTTCCTCTTGTTTATGAAAATATAGATTGTAAAGACTATAATTCTTTGGAGCGTTTTATGGAGAAACATCCTGAGATTGTGGCAGTTGCGCATTTCGCCGCTTCCAAATCGGTGGGAGAGTCTGTGAAAGAGCCTCTATTATATTACAGAAACAATATCGTTTCCATGATTAATCTGTTGCAGTTGATGCATAAGTTCGGTATCAAAAATATCGTCTTTTCCTCATCATGCACAGTCTATGGGCAGCCCGATCAGTTGCCTGTAACCGAGCAGGCTCCTATCAAGCCTGCTACTTCACCTTACGGTCGCACGAAGCAGATTTGCGAGGATATCCTTCGTGACACCTCCATTGCATACCCTGATTTGCGCGTTGTCCTTTTGCGTTATTTTAACCCTATTGGCGCACACCCAAGTGCCGAGATTGGCGAGTTGCCGAACGGTATTCCTAACAATCTTTTGCCATACGTTACGCAGACGGCGGCAGGCATTCGCAAAGAGTTGAGTGTTTTTGGCGACGACTATAACACACCTGATGGCAGTTGCATCCGCGACTACCTTGGAGTGGTTGATTTGGCAAAGGCGCATGTCGTGGCAGTCAATCGTTTGGTTGAAGAGAAAGGAAAGTCGAATGTCGAGGTGTTCAACTTAGGCACAGGTCGAGGTGTCTCTGTCTTGGAGTTGGTGAAAACTTTCATGGAGGTGACGGGTGTGAACGTCCCTTACAAGATTGCGCCAAGACGTGAAGGAGACATTGAGCAGATCTGGGCAGACCCATCGTACGCTAACAAAGAGTTGGGATGGAAAGCCGAGGAGACGTTGGGCGAGACGCTGCTCTCCGCATGGAAATGGCAGCAGAAACTAAGCGAGAAAGCATAGACTTGAAAGTTCTTTAGAACTTCGTTTTTGGCTTCTCGCCACTGAATTAAGAAACCAAAACAACAGAGTGATGAAATATTTGATTATATTAGGAGACGGAATGGCAGACGAGCCAATTCCATCTTTAGGCAACAAAACGATTCTGCAAGCGGCAGAGACGCCGACCATGGATATGTTGGCACGCAAGGGACGTAGCGGAATGTTGGCGACTGTCCCTGCTGGTTTTCATCCAGGCAGTGAGATTGCCAACCTCGAGGTTTTGGGTTACGATGTTCACAAGGTGTTTGAAGGACGTGGTTCTTTGGAGGCTGCCAGTATGGGTGTGGACATTGAACCCGGTGAGATGGCGATGCGTTGCAATGTGATTTGCGTGCAAGACGGAAAGATTAAGAATCACTCCGCAGGTCATATCTCGAATGAGGAGGCTTATCAGTTGATTGATTATCTCAACGAGAAATTGGGCGACGACAAGGTTCGCTTCTTCCCAGGCATTTCATATCGCCACTTGTTGAAGATCAAAGGCGGAGACAAGCATGTTTCATGCACACCCCCTCATGATGTGCCAGGTACTCCATACAAGGATGTGTTGGTGAAAGCAGATACCCCTGCTGCTGAGGAGACTGCCAAATTGCTCAATGAGTTGATTCTCAAATCAATGGAGATTCTTCCAGAGCATCCAGTCAACAAGAAGCGTGTGGCAGAAGGAAAAGACCCTGCAAACAGCATTTGGCCTTGGTCTGCCGGCTACAAGCCCAACATGAAGACTTTGATGGAACTCTACGGATTGAAGAGTGGAGCTGTCATCTCGGCAGTCGATTTGATTCGCGGTATCGGAGTCTACGCAGGTTTGGAGGTGATTGAAGTGGAAGGTGCTACAGGATTGTATGACACCAACTACGAAGGAAAGGCACAAGCTGCAATCGACGCGCTTCGCAAGCACGATTTCGTTTATCTTCACATTGAAGCGAGCGACGAAGCCGGACACGAAGGTAATGTTGAGTTGAAGAAGAAGACGGTTGAATACTTGGAGAACCGCGTTGTGAAACCAATCTACGAAGAGGTTTCAAAGTGGGATGAGCCAGTGGCAATCGCTATTCTTCCAGATCATCCGACCCCTTGTCGTTTGAAGACCCATGTGGCAGAGCCAATTCCATTCCTCATCTATTACCCAGGAATCGAGCCAGATTCTGTTCAGGTATATGATGAGTTTGCTGCACAGAAAGGTGCATACGGATTGCTGAAAGGCGAAGAGTTCTTGCAGGCACTCCTGAGCATCAAATAAAAATAGCCACGCTATCAATCGGCTTCGTGCCGATTGGGGCGAGGCAATATAAAATAATAATCAAACATTGTAATCTGGTCTTTCCGAAGACCGATTCTTAATTTATCACTTTGTCTAAAATGGAACAGAAGAAACTATATCAATGCACTGGGACATGCTCGAAGGTGATAGAAGTCTCTGTTGATGATGATGTTATTAAGAGTGTACGATTCTACGGTGGCTGTCCGGGAAATACCCAAGGGGTGGCTGCACTGGCGAAAGGTATGCGTGTGAAGGATGCAATCGAGCGGTTGAAAGGCATCGATTGCGGAGGACGAGGCACATCTTGTCCAGACCAGTTGGCGCATGCTTTAGAGCAGTTTTTGTAAAAAGGTAGGAGAGAACACTGATAAACGAGATTCAGAAATAAAAAAATAATAACGAATGGTTTTATTTTTCAAAAAGGCGGACGCAGGGTTTATCGCTGTGGACGCAGACCAAAAGTTTGGCGAGCAGGACATTGAGAAGTTGACTTGGCTTTTCAGTGGCGCAGAGTTCACCGACAAGACAAGCGTGGAGGGCTGGTTCATCGGTCCACGTCGCGAAATGATCACCCCTTGGAGTACCAATGCTGTGGAGATCACGCAAAACATGGCACTCAAAGGTATCCGCCGTATTGAGGAGTATTTTGCTGCTAAGGGCAAAGACTCTGAGCATGACCCTATGCTTCAACGTGTTTACAATGGTCTTGATCAAACCATCTTCACGATTGACAAAAAGCCAGATCCAATCGTCTACATCGATGATTTGGCTGCCTACAACCAAAAAGAAGGTCTTGCGCTCAGCCAACAAGAGATGGAATACCTCAATGGCGTGAGTGAGAAAATCGGCAGAAAACTTACGGATAGCGAGGTGTTCGGATTCTCTCAAGTGAACTCTGAGCACTGTCGTCATAAAATCTTCAACGGTCTCTTCATCATCGATGGCGAGGAGAAGGAGAGTTCCCTCTTCAAACTCATAAAGAAGACTTCAGAGAAGAATCCTAACAAGATTGTTTCGGCTTATAAGGATAATGTCGCTTTCAACGAAGGTCCTGAGATTGAGCAGTTTGCGCCTGCAAGCGGTGATAAGCCAGACTTTTTCGAGGTTAAGAAAATCAACTCTGTCATATCTTTGAAGGCAGAGACACACAACTTCCCAACAACTGTTGAGCCTTTCAACGGTGCTGCAACAGGTACGGGTGGTGAGATCCGCGACCGTTTAGGTGGTGGTAAGGCAAGTTTGCCTATCGCTGGTACGGCTGTTTACATGACGGCTTACCCACGCACAACTCCTGGCAGACATTGGGAGGATGTTCTCGACCCTCGTAAGTGGTTGTATCAGACCCCAGAGCAGATCTTGATCAAGGCCTCTAATGGTGCGAGCGATTTCGGTAACAAGTTCGGTCAACCGCTCATCTGCGGTTCTTTGTTGACCTACGAACACGCTGAGAATGATAAGAAATACGCTTACGATAAGGTGATTATGTTGGCTGGTGGTGTCGGCTTCGCTAAGAAGAAAGACAGTTTGAAGGGCGACCCTAAGCCAGGAGAGAAAGTCGTAGTGATGGGTGGAGATAACTACCGCATCGGTATGGGTGGTGGTGCCGTTTCATCTGTTGATACCGGACTTTACGCTAACGCTATCGAGTTGAACGCCGTTCAGCGTGCCAACCCTGAGATGCAGAAACGTGTCTCTAACGTAATCCGTACGTTGGCTGAGTCGGACAGCAACCCAATCGTTTCAATCCACGACCACGGTGCAGGAGGCCACCTGAACTGTTTGTCTGAGTTGGTTGAAGCAACTGGTGGTAAGATCGATATGGATAAGTTGCCAATCGGTGACCCTACACTTTCCGACAAGGAAATCATCGGAAATGAGAGTCAGGAGCGTATGGGATTCTTGATCGAGGACAAGGATGTTGACCTTATCAAGAAGATCGCCGACAGAGAGCGCGCCCCTATGTATGTAGTCGGAGAGACGACTGACGATATGCGCTTCGTCTTTGAGCGTGCAAACGGTGAAAAACCTATCGACCTTCGTTTGGATTATATGATTGGAAAACCACCTCGTACTGTCATCAAAGACAATACGGTAGAGGAGAAATTCCAACCAGTACAGACTGATTCTAAGAAGATTCAAGAATACATCAACGATGTTCTCCAATTGGAGTCTGTCGCTTGTAAGGACTGGTTGACCAACAAGGTAGACCGTTCCGTAACAGGTAAGATCGCTCGTCAGCAATGTGCTGGTGAGTTGCAGTTGCCTTTGAACGACTTGGGTGCTGTATCATTGGATTACAGAGGAAAGAGCGGTATTGCCACTTCTATCGGACATGCGCCTGCTGTTGCATTGGCAGACCCATGCGCAGGTTCAGTGATGGCAGTTGCCGAGGCATTGACCAACATCGTATGGGCTCCGTTGGCAGACGGACTGCGCAGCGTTTCGTTGAGTGCCAACTGGATGTGGCCTTGCAAAAACCCAGGAGAGGACGCACGTTTGTATAAAGCCGTAGAAGCATGTAGCGACTTCGCTTGCGAGTTGGGTGTTAACATTCCAACTGGAAAAGACTCCCTCTCAATGACCCAGAAGTATGACGGCGATAAGGTGCTTTCACCTGGAACAGTCATCATCTCGGCAGGTGCAGAGGTTTCTGACGTTCGCAGAATCGTTTCTCCTGTATTGGCAGACAAAGAGTCGTACATCTATCATATCGACTTCTCATTCGACTCATTAAAGTTGGGTGGTTCAGCATTGGCTGCCACTTTGAACAAGGTGGGTGACGAGGTGCCAACCGTTGTTCGACCAGGCTACTTCGCAGATGCTTTCGAGGCAGTTCAGGAGTTGATTGACAAAAAGTTGATTTTGGCTGGTCACGATATCTCTGAAGGTGGTATGATTACCGCTTTGTTGGAGATGTGTTTCGCTAACACGAAGGGCGGTTTGAGAATTGATTTGAAAGATATTCCAGAGCCAGACTTGGTTAAGATTCTCTTCGCTGAAAATCCTGGAGTCTTGATTCAGGTTGAAAACAAGGGCGAGGTTGAGAAGATCTTGAAGAACGCAGGTATTGGTTTCGCTAAGATTGGAAAGACTATCGAGGAGAGAGAAATCGTTGTTAAGCATTATGATCAGAAGGAAGTATTCGACATTGACGCTTTGCGTGATGTTTGGTACAAATCTTCTTACCTCTTGGATCGTCGCCAAAGTGGCGAGCAGTGCGCGAAAGAGCGTTATGAGAACTACAAGAAGCAACCATTGCAGATTAAGTTCAAGAACTCGTTCAAGGGCAAGTTGTCAGCTCTCGGACTCACAGCCGACCGCAAGGGAAGATCAGGTGTCAAAGCCGCTATCATTCGTGAAAAAGGTACGAATGGCGAGCGTGAGATGGCATACTCACTCTATTTGGCAGGTTTCGATGTGAAAGATGTTCACATGACCGATTTGACTTCGGGTCGTGAAACTTTGGAAGATGTCAATATGATTGTCTTCTGTGGAGGATTCTCCAACTCAGACGTTTTGGGTTCTGCCAAAGGATGGGCGGGAGGTTTCCGTTACAGCGAGAAGGCAAAAGAGACATTGGCTAAGTTCTACGAAAGAAAAGACACTTTGAGTTTGGGAGTCTGCAACGGTTGTCAGTTGATGGTCGAACTCGGACTTCTCTACCCTGAGCATGCCGAAGGACCAAAGATGTTGCACAACGACTCGCACAAGTTCGAGTCTAACTTCGTTGGCTTGACGATTCCAGAGAACAACTCAGTGATGTTCGGTTCGTTGGCAGGCAGCAAGTTGGGCTTGTGGGTAGCACACGGTGAGGGTAAGTTCCACTTCCCATACGCCGAGAGCGAGTACAGTGTAGTTGCAAAATACACTTACGAAGGCTATCCAGCCAATCCAAACGGTTCAATGTACAACGTGGCAGGAGTCTGCTCAAAGGACGGTCGCCACTTGGCAATGATGCCACACTTGGAGCGTGCCATCTTCCCATGGCAGTGGGCATATTATCCAGCAGACCGCGTTAACGAAGACGAGGTTACACCTTGGATTGAAGCCTTCTTGAACGCTAAGAAGTGGATTGAGAAGAATAGATAAAAGATTAAGTAGTAAAAAAATAGAGGAGTCGCATTTGAGAAGGTGCGACTCTTTTATTTTTAGTATATTTGTGAGTAATGAAATCGGAATACAATGACGAAGAAGAATCAATCAGGTAGACTGACGAAACAACATAAGTTATCTAAAGGTGTTGAAAGCATTTGTTGAGATTGCGGAAACTTCGTTGCAAGTATTAGGTGCGGATTTGTTTTTACAGATAAC
Organism: Paludibacteraceae bacterium; assembly: GCA_963631545.1. GTDB lineage: Bacteria > Bacteroidota > Bacteroidia > Bacteroidales > Paludibacteraceae > UBA1181. The sequence goes on from CAVGRN010000021.1 coordinate 32,709, forward strand.
CAAGAAGAAAGGAGCAAGATGATGTCAAGAAAAGCATCTAATACATTACTTCAAAAGGCCAAGAAGGCGAAGAGCGACGAGTTTTATACTATGTTGCCAGATATAGAACGTGAACTGCAGTACTATGAATCACAGTTCAAAGATAAGGTGG
>CAVGRN010000022.1:0-31777 GCA_963631545.1 Paludibacteraceae bacterium
TTATAGGTTTCTGGCACTTCCACTTCTTGCTCTGTGCCATCTCCGTTGGTTGCTTCTTCGTTGTCAGCATCTTCTTCCACACATGCCCACATTGCCATTGCCAAGCCTAACATCGCCCAAAGCGAAATCCGTGTTAAAAAATTCTTCTTCATCCTTGATAGTATTTCAGATTAAAATTCTTCGCATCCAATCAGCAGAACGCAATCAAGGCAAATATAGAAAAATGAAACTAACTATTTGTGCAACAGTTACCGCTCGTATACTATGGTAACAACCGCCCTGTCCATTTCGCCCTCGAACGGGGGGTGGAACTTGCTCACGCTCGTCTCCATACTTTGGATGGTGGGGTAGGCTCGCAGTACGGCGTCTTGTATGCGGCGGGCAAGATGCTCTATCAGCTTGCTGGGGGTGCGCATTTCGCGAGCCACAAGTGCGTAGACATTGCCGTAGTCGATGGCATCCTGCAAATCGTCGGTGAGCTGCGCGGCGGAGAAATCATACTCTATGCGGAGCGACACGGCATACTCGCCGCCCACAATCCGCTCGTTCTCCATAACGCCGTGGAAGGCGTGGAAACGCATATTGTCTAAAAACAAAACAGATGACCGCATCACAGATTCGCTTTATTTAGGAAGAATGAGAAATTCACGTGGCCGTAGTTCCGATGCTCCTCAAAAAAGGGATTTTCAGAGAAATCGAATTCTTTGGGATGCTCCAAGATTAATAAGCCATCGGGGGCGAGGAGTTGCCTCTGCATTACAAGGTCGGGGATGGTGGGCAACTCGGCGAGCGCATACGGGGGATCGGCGAAGATGAGGTCGAACTTCTCGTTGCATCCCTGCACAAACTTGAAGACATCCGTCTTGTAGGTGCGGATGCCCTCTGCCTTCAACTCGCCAATCACCTTGCGGATGAATGCGTAGTTGACGCTGTCTTTCTCCGTCAGCGTTACGTCGCGGCAGCCGCGCGAGACGAACTCGAGGCTGATGCTGCCCGTCCCGCCGAACATATCAAGGACTTTTAAATCCTGGAAGTCCACACGGTGGCTTAGAATGTCGAACAAACCCTCTTTGGCGACATCGGTTGTCGGCCGCGCCTTTAGATTCTTCGGTGGCATAAAACGCCGCCCTTTAAACTTTCCACTGACTATTCTCATAATGTCTTATAATGCGAAAGGAAGATTGAGCATTGCCACTTTGCCGCGCCCAAAGTCCACATTTCGGAACGCTTGCGGCAACTCTCTTTGCAACTGCTCCGCCAGCACCACGTTCTCGACATACTTGGAGAAGAGTGCCTGCTCGTGTCCGTCGTCGCTGCCTGCTATGCGCACCTCGGTGGCGTAGGGGTCGAGTTTCATCTGGTTGAAGACGTTTAAGGCGAAGTAGAGCAGTTCGTCGTCGTTGCGGTTTGCGTAGGTGTTGCACAGAACGACGCTCCCGCGGTCGAGCAGCAGCACATCGAACGAGTTCTCCATTAGGTGGATGAAGAGTTGCCGGTTATTGTCCTGCTTGTTGCGCATCACTGCCATAGTGGTTTGTATGCTTTGCCTATGGATTGGGCGGAGGGAGAGTTGCGGGTAGTTGTCCGCTATCTCGGCATATTGCTTGGGCAGGGCGTAGAGGTTGACAATGTCGGTCAGCCGCACGTCGTCATGGGCAAGCGGTTCTGCTGGGGCGTTAGAGAAGTTGAGTTTCCAATATGCGTCCTGTAGCTCGGGGCGGAAGGCCGGGCGGGGGAGTAGGGTGTACTGCTCGGCGTCGCATAAGAAGCAGGCTTGAAGGTAGTTTCCCCCTAAAATCTTCGCTGTGGTTTTGGCGGAGACTGACGAGGCATAGTAGGCCAAGCGTTTTTCGGCATCGAAAACGGCAAAACAAAATCCATCCGGAACTAACCGAATGGATAATGTATAGGATGATTTTGAAAAATCAAACGATGGTACGGAAACCTCCACCATAGATAATTTTTACTCCCAGTTTCCTGCGTTATTATTAGGATTGTAGACATCACCCACCTTCAAGCCGTCGTATTTGCCGAGTGCGGTAGCCTGCTTCGTGAGGTTGATGATCTCTTGTCTGTTCAATCCGTTCAAATAGGTTTTGTAAGAGGTGCGTGCCTCGAACAATGGAATGACGATACCAGACTTGGTGGTGTTCTCGCCGATTTGCATCTCAAACTTCGTGTTAGGGATGTATGGAACGTATGCCAAAGAGTCGGCATTGTAGTTTGCGCCAAACACTGAGGACATCACGCTGACGTACGAAGTATCACGGCGGAAGTTCTCCTTGAAGCTGTAATAGTCTTCAATGCCATATTTTGCGGCGTCCTCCTCGGTGAGGTTGAGGGCGATTTCCTCGGTCATACCCTTTTCCAGTTGTTGGTCGGTCAACTCACCCTTCTTGGAGATCATCATCAAACTGTCATACTTGATGAAGTGCAACAAGGTGTCGAAGTTGTCGGTGTACACTCCCTTTGCGTCTCTGTAGGCGATTTGCGCCTTACGAATGTCTATCAGTTTTGCGATTACCGCTTTGTCTCTTACTGACTTGTCCTTTTCGAACTCAATAGGATCCATGATGCTGCGATAGCACATGTAGGTCAACAATACGGAAGCCAACACCAATAGGACTTTACATACGATTCTCATATCTTTTTATTTTTTACTTATTTTCTTTACTGAATACTCAATGTTTCCGTTAAACCGATTGGGCACCGACCTTGTTTAGACTATGCCACAACGATACATCGCACGCAAGCGTACTTTCTATCGCTCCACAAAAATAGAAAAAAGGTTTAAGAGAATACTCCAACTCTTTGTTTTATTTTTGCGCAATGATGAATAAAAATTTATCGGATTTGGCGAAAAGCCATTTTCCGCACACGCCAACCGCCCAACAAGAGCAACTTTTCGATCTTTTGTCGGACTTCATCGTCTATTCAAAAGATACGGCTTTCATCCTTCGCGGATATGCAGGGACGGGGAAAACCTCTGTTGTGAGCGCCATCATCCAGGCCTTAGACGAGGTGAAGCAGCCCGTCGTGCTGCTCGCCCCAACCGGTCGCGCCGCCAAGGTGCTGAGCAACTACTCTGGTCACACTGCATTCACCATCCACAAAAAAATATACAGACAGCGGACGGCTGCCGACCCGTCTGCGGCTTTCTCGCTCGATGTGAACCTGCACAAGCATACGCTTTTCATCGTCGACGAGGCATCGATGATCGCCAACGGAAATGAGGGCGTGTTCGGCTCGGGAAACCTGTTGGACGACCTTATCAGTTTCGTGTATGGCACGGAGGGATGCCGAATGATTTTAGTGGGAGACTCCGCCCAGTTGCCGCCTGTGGGGCAGGACATCAGTCCGGCTCTCAACCCCGCCTTTTTCCGCGGCACTTACATTCAAACTATTTGCTTTGAACTGACAGAGGTGGTGCGCCAAGCCGGCGAATCGGGCATTCTGTATAATGCGACACTCATACGCAACTTAGTCAATGGCGACGATGAGATGTGCTTCCCCGACATCAATTTCAATTTTCCCGATGTGAAAAGGGTGGGGGGCGACGAACTGATTGAAGAGATTTCTAATGCATACAGCCACAACGGACTGGACGACACAATCGTCGTTTCGCGTTCCAACAAACGCGCTAATATCTTCAATAACGGAATCCGAAACAGAATTCTATACCGCGAAGAGGAGTTATCTTCTGGCGATATGCTTATGGTGGTGAAGAACAACTATTTCTGGGCGAAGCAGACCGAGGGGAAATTAGACTTCATTGCCAACGGCGACATCGCGAAACTGCAACGCATACGTCGCACCTACGAGATGTACGGATTCCACTTCGCCGATGTTATTCTTTACTTTCCCGACTACGACATTGAATTGGACGCAAGGATACTTACAGACACGCTGCAAAGTGAGTCGCCCTCGCTCACTCGCCCTGAGAGCGACGCTCTCTTCAACGCCGTGCAGGATGACTATATGGACATTGGGAACAAGCGCGAACGCTACAAAAAGATGCGCGAAGACCCTTGGCTTAATTCCATACAAGTGAAATTCGCATACGCCGTAACGTGCCACAAGGCGCAAGGCGGACAGTGGAGTACCGTGTTCCTCGACCAAGGGTTCATCACCGAGGAGAGTCTTGGCAAAGAATACCTCCGCTGGCTCTACACCGCTTTCACGCGCGCAACGAAGCAACTGTATCTCATCAATTGGAGAAACCCGTTGGAGAAGGGTGGGGAGTAGCAGCCCCACCGAAAAACAAAAAGGTGTACGGACGACTCCGCACACCTTTATTCCGACGAATCGGAATCCTAACGATTCATATACTCAGACACTTTTTTCCTTTCATCCCAGAAGAAGGCGACAACCCAGAACGCAAGTAGCGCAATGATGATGCTCCGCCAAACGATGCCACACATCGGCTTGTCGAAACCGCATTGCGGTTGGAGGTCTGACATCACCGTAACAACCTCTAAGTTGGTGGAGAGATCCACAGCAATGGACTCGTTCAAATCGAACAACCGTTGCATATCTTCGTAATACATTTGTTTCTTGGTAGAAACAAAAGGCTTGTATGGCTCGTTCTGCGATGCGAACTCCGACACGTAGCCCGCTTTATTTTGGAAGAAATCCACCTTCTGCAAACTATCGACGTTCAACAATGCGTTGTGGAACATCCATTCGCGCTCTTCCAACGATGACAAACGGGAAATGTTAAGGGACGAGAGGTAGCCATTGCCCGAGAAATAGGACATCAAGCCTTTTTGCACCTCGGCGCAAGCGTCCAACTTACGCAATTTCACGCGAAGCACCATTTGGTTGGGAACCACCGCATTGACCGTGTCGCCCAAAGATACTTCCCTGCCGTAATCCACAAAATCCGCCGCGCCATCTCTGTGAATGTCAATCACACGGAAAGTCTCGAAGCCGCAAATCTTGGCAGCGACCTCGTCGGTGGTGTTCATCGCTGCGGCGAGTCCCTCGACGTCGCCCCGCTCAGCGTAAGCGTTGAGTTGCTTCACCAAATTCTCGTAAAGGAAATAATCTCCGTCGTTGAGCAAGAGGTGCGTATCTGCCACTTGCTTTCTATCTCTTGCGAAGAAAAGGCAAGAGACTGCCGCCAACACGGCGAAAACGAGAAACAGGTATTTATACTTGTATACCAGACGGACTAACCGCCCGAAAAACGAAAGCACCGAGCAGCAACAGCCACCCAATACCTCACAGACGCTCTTTTTATGCTGAGTGTTTTCCATAAACTTTCCTTTTGTTCGCAAATATAGTAATATATTCTCTCAATTCTAATCGTATTGCATACACAAGTGGAAAAATTGAAATTTATTTCTATAGAACTTCTCAGAATACAACGGGGAAGCCGCCACTACCGACGCTTCCCCGTTCCTATCTCATTGCTTTCTTTTTATCACCAATCCTCTTTCTTGAGCATTTTCACACCGTTGACGATGTAGACGCCCTTAGGAACCTGGCGAAGGTCGCAGCCCCTGTAAAGGCCGTCAACGCTGTAAATCTCGACGGTTTTGCCGAGGTCAACCTCCGAAAGCACCTCAATCAGATCAGTCTCTATGACCTTCTTGATGACCTCATCGCCGATGACAAGCGTGATGTCGTCGGCATCCTTGGATGGCACTTTGAAGTAACCTCCGAGCGAGTTAACCGAGTCGTTCTTCGAAACGAGTTCCAAAGCGCCGCCCTTCAAGGTGTAGATGGTCTCGTCGTCGCCGTTGACAGGCTCGTAGGTGCCGGCAAGGTCATAGTCGTTGGTGGCTTCTCGCAGTTTGTTATTGATTGTAACTTCCCCGAAGAAAAGTTCTGTAACGTCCTCCTCTGGCTTGACGAGGTAGGCTACGCCCGCCTTGATTGAGTCGTCGACATCGGTAAATGTGAGGACGCTGTCCTCAATCTGTGCTAACGCCACAATCTGCATGCCTGCAAAGGCGGTGTCCTTAACCGGCACGGAGAATGGGACGCAGAGTGTGTTCCACTCGTTGGCTTTGAACTGTCTTTTCACCTTTACGTTGACCGATTCGCCGTTGTGCTGCTCGATGAGGGCGGAGAGGTTCTTCGCCTCGTCGAGGACAAGCGTCTCAGGTGCGACGTATTCGAGGACGGAGCGCGGACTTGTGCCTGCTGCTGCGCTTGTACCCTGCATGTACGCGGAGAACGGATCCACGCTGAGCGCGTTGGCTGTGGTAACAAGGTTCCACCGGCTGCTGTCGCCCAGCAACATCACCTTCATATCGGCAGCGTCTGCGTTGGAGATGGACTTCAAAGCACCCGTCATCACGAAATCGGCCGTCTTGATCTGGTTCATACGCACCGGAGTTGCCTCGATGAACGTCTCGTCATCAACGGCAATCAGCAGGGTGTCTGTGGTGCGCAAAACGTATGGCATATCCGTATGGATGCTGTCCGCATAGGAGAAGTGGAGCGTGTCTCCGACGTTTTTCTCCAATTGGAAGACTTTCGCACCCTTAGGCGCCATCATCTCGAATGGCAGCGTCAAGGTGTACATGCTGTCTGCGGCGAACTTGCGGGTGAACGTCACACCTTGTGCGGTGAACGCCTTCGGAACGTCGTAGTCGCGCTCGTGGGTCAAGACGAAACGCTCGCAGTTAAGGTCGTCGCCACTCTTGTAGACCACGTTGTCCTTGTCGCTGGCACCCAGCACCCCTGGGGTGTAGAGCAGGGCGGTAGGGGTGATGTCGAGGATGTCGATGTCAGTTTTCAGCGAATCGCATTCGCTGAGGTCGGCCCAGGCCAGGTTGCTATTTCTAGAGAAGACGCCCGCGCCGATTTCGGTCAGCGTCCTTGGCAAGGCGATGTGCTTCAGGTTGGCGAGGGAGTCCAGCTCGTTCGAACGGAGGTCGGTGATTGCCGACCTGCTGAGCGAGGTCAGATCCGTGACGCCAGGGAAGTTGTCGAACCATCCATAGATGCTGTCGACGCTCGCCAAGTCGTCCTCGTTCGCGATGGCTTTGGAGCCGTATGCGCGGAAGAGCTCGTCGTCGGCGAACTTGCTGTTGATGGCGCCGGCGTGGCCCGTGAACTGTTCGTCGGCGGCATAGTCGTTGACGAGGGACTTGCGGACATACATGTTCGAAACCTTGTGGTTGTCGTCCTCGGGGTCGGCAGGGTCGGTGAACGCGTCGTGGTTCAGATCAGGCTTCTTGCCGCAGAGGAAGATCATCTTCGAGAGGTTGTTGCACTCGCCCAAAGCGTCGTTGCCGATGTAGGTCGTGTTGTCGCCAACGACAACCGTTTCGAGTGAGAACATATCGAAGAGCGCGTAATCGTCGATCTCCTTGGCAGTGCGGGGCAAAATGACGGTCTCAAGGTTGTCGCACTGGTAGAGCATGTTTTCAGGGACCACATCGTCTTTTTTAACGGAAAGGAGCGTGCTTTCAACACTGACGAAGATGATGTCATCCTCACGGATATCCGCATCGTACAGGTCGAGGTAGCGGAGGTTGTTGGTGTAGACCGGGTTGCCCTCCCAGTCGCGGCCTGCCAGCATACGGATCACTGCGATGTCCTTGCTGCCGATTGGGCCGCTCACCTTCAAGCCTGTGATGGTCGGCATATCGCCGGTTATGGAGGTAATAAACGTAGAGGCGCCCGACCAGTTGTCTTTGGACTTCACTGTGAATCCCAGTTTCTCACCCAAGGTGTTCTTCTCGGTGAGGGTGACCTCGGTGACGCCCACACGCGGTGCGCGGTAGCCCTGGATATGCTCCTTGTATTGAGGCCAAGCCTTGCGGTACTGGTCTTCGAGGCCCTCGGGGACTATGATGACGAAGTTCTCCGGCAGATCCTCGAAGGCGTCCTCGGCCAATGCGGCGCACTCGCTGCTCAACGCCCAGATCTTCGTCAGTGCGGTGCAGCCCTTGAATGCATCGGCGGTGATGCTCTTCACGTCCGCAGGCAATGTAACCTCCTGCAGGTTAGGCATGTTGGTGAGGGATCCCTCGCCGAGTGAGTCAACCGACGTGTAGAACAGTTCGTTGAACTTCCTGATGTCGGCGTTTCCGCTCACAAAGCCCTTGATGTCGCCCACACCGACAAGTCCGCTTGCATAGAAGATGTGCTGCTTCTTCATCGCCTCAAGCACGGCATCGTCCTCGAAGCAAGTGAGGATCGTGTCAGCCTGCGAGTAGTAGGCAATGTCGCCAGCGTATGACGGCAAAGACTTGCAAGATGTGAAAATCAGACTGAACCGACCCGAAGGGATATTCTCCATAATGTAGAAGCTAACGGCAGCAGCCTCCCATGTGTCTTCGTCAACGTTTAACTTGTCTGGCAACAACACAAGGTTCTGTATATTAGGACATGCCTCTAAGATTGTTCCGCTGACAGATTTTATGCCGTCGCCCACAACGAGCGTTTCAAGATTCTGGCAGTAGCAGAACGCATTCTTCTTGATGCTGGTTGCGGATTTCGGTAGGATGAGGGTTTTGAGTCGTGAAAGTCCGTAGAACATGCATTTGTCAACACAGTTATCCTCCGTCAATTTATTGTTTATATGGTATAACGTCGGGGAGTCAAGCTCGTCCAACTGGCTGGCGTTGTAGACGTGGCTGCTGGCGTGTAGATCCGCTTCGTAGAGGTCAAGGTAAGTCAGATGGCCGGGGGTCTTGGCGTTCTGGTCCACATCACGGCCGCCCATGAAACGGATCACGGCGATATCCTTTCCGTTGATGTTTCCAATCACACGCAAAGAATCATATTGTGCGTAATTGCCGGTAAGGACGTAATCATCAGCGTCATACTTCAAACCTAGGGAGTCGGCAAGGGTCCCTGCCGTCGTGAGGTGCACGACCTTCAAGCCTTTGCGGTTGCTCAGCGAGTTGATGTGGTCTGCCACGCCTGCCCACTTCTCTTTGTAGAGCGCCTCGACGCTGTCTGCCACATAAATGATGTAGTTCGAAGGTAAGCCGGAGAAGACGATGTCCACATCCGCCTTGGCTGGAACAGGATTCTGGCAGATGATGCTTGTGAGGCCGCTACCTTTGAAGGCGTTATGGCCGATGGTGTCCACCTTTGACGGGATGGTCAGACTCGCCAACAGCGAGTTGTCCTTAAACGCCTCGCCGAGGATGGCGTGCGCGCTGTCGGGCAACATAATGCTCTGCAACTTCTTACAGCCCGAGAACATGCCGCTGTAGATGGTGTCCAAACCGCAGGCCTTGAACGTGCGGAACTCGTCGAACGACTCGATGTCGGTGTTGTTCCTGAAACGGTTCTTCAAGCCCTCTGGGGTGGCTCTCGTCGCGTCCAAGTACGTCCAACTGTTATCGTTGAGATCGGTTTTGAACATGCAGTAGTTTTTGAGCAGGCTGAACACGTTCTCGTCCATTGGCTCAAAGAGGCAAGGAGTTATCTTATCTGCGTAAGGCTCCCAGTTAGGACTTGTCAGAAATGGGATCTCCTGGTCGAGGTCCACTTTGATGCGGAGGTTGTCGCAACCGTCGAACACGCCGTTGCACAAAGCCACTTGGTTTGGCGTGATGCTTTCTATGTGGTTGCTTCCGTCCGTCACTTGGTAAACCAGGTTGAAGTCGCGGAAATTCTTGCAGTTCGCGAAGGCGGAGTCGCGCAGCGTGATGTTGAAGCCAGTGTAGACATCGCCGCTGAACGAGTGGGAGTCGGTAACATCCAACTGTTTGAGGTTCTCGTTTCCGTAGAACGCTTTCTTGCAGACGACGTCAAGTTTATAGTTGAAGTAGTTGCCGTAGTCGTTGATGAGGGCGGCGAGACCGTTGTTGCCCTTCAAGTCTTTGTCGTCCGCACCGAAAATGTCGACGTGCCAGATGTTCTGGTCGCCCGATTCTGTAATCAGCGGCATCGTGTTCGTGTCGTAGTGGTAGGTATAGCGGCAGCCCCACTCCGATTGGTCTTCCACGTTGGCGACGGCCTTCGTTTCATACAGGTTTTTGTATTTCCCCCAGTATTCATCGTCGAGGAATTGGTCGAGTACATCCGCGCCCACTTTGATTTTCACCTTCGAGGTGTCGCATCCGGCAAGGAAGTCGCCCGTAAGCACGAAGTTGCTTGGCGTGAGCGATTTTTCTCGGCTTTGGTAGCGGCAATTCAACACGAGGTTGATGGTTGTGAGGTTGTCGCAGCCGGCGAAACAGGAGTCTGGAAGCACCACCGTCATTGGCACATACGGTATGTAACCATTAGGGTTGTCCTTGAAGCTTATGGTCTTGAGGTTCTTCTTGTTACGGAACGCATCATCAGCGATGAACGCGCAACTCTTTCGATGGTTCACACCCGTCATGTCAGTAGAGCCTTCAGGATGCACGTAGAGGACTGCGTCGGCTACGTTGCCGCCCACCGACTTGACGTACATCTGCTCAACATTACGGCGTTTCCTCACCGTAACCCAATCAAAAGTATTGATATGCCAGGTAGGTTCGCGTTGGAATCGCTTGATTGAACTTTGTACAATATAATCCGAGGCCCTTCGCACGTTTTGAGCAGCGAGGTCGGCAGGCTTCGCCACTGCGGAAGTTAATCCGAACATCATATACCCCCTGTATGCAGCGCAAGCCATGTTCACTTTTTCTGCGGCAGCCAAAACTTGCTTTTCTGCGTTATTCAAACTACCTAATGTTCCCAAGGAATTGTTTATTTCACGCTTAGCTTGCCATTTAGTGGCCATGAATGCGAAACTAGGTACTTTGAGATAATCTTTGGGTGTTAACTTAGATGGTGTCCCTTTTAGTATGTTAATAACTGAGTTAAGGGGCTCTTTAATATTAAGTAAAGAATATGAATAATATAGCGCCTCAGCCACAATGATCGGTGCGTTCCATAAAGACGCATTCAAATTGCTAAACTCTGTGCTTGCGATGGTGTTTGGAGAGTAGGAGACATAGTCGTATGTGATTCCGTCTACTTCGATCGGTTTTTGTTTCGTTGGCGAATAGTAGGCTGGCACGATGTACTTTTTGTACTGGCTCCAATTGGCATCGTTGATGTAGTCTTCGTAGTAGTCTGGCAACACTCTGATGTGGAATGTTGAGTCGACTCCGTCGAACACGTTCTCGCCAATGAAAATCTGCGTAGGTGCGATGGCCTCGTAGTGGTTCGTCCCATCGGTAACGTAATAGAACATGTTCAACTCTTTGAGGTTGGAGCAGCCTTTGAAGGTCTCGTCCGGAATTACCAATGACAGCGAGGTGTTGGCGTCGCCGGAGTAGCTTGCGCAGTCCTCGAAGATTATGCTCTTGACATGCGTGTTTCCTTGAAATCCAGACGCAACAAGTTCAATGGTCTTGTAGTCGGTCGTCGTGCCGATATCGTTGAAGAGGCGCACCTCGCCATCCTTGCTGTCGATGGTTGTGTTGTCGATACCGCTTGCCTTCAGATAGTAGACGGTTTCGGACGCATCTGGACACAACACGCTGTTGCTCTTGAAGTTGCGGTATTCACCCACCCACGGTTTGACGATGTTCTCCATGATCGTGGTGTCGCGGTTGGTGTAGCGTGTCTGCCCGTCTTCCGACGTGTAATAGGAGTATTTCACGCCGTTCTCTGTGAAGTTCGTCCAATTAAAGTCTTCGGCTTTCAGCAGGTCTTTGTAGTTTTTCCAGAGGGAATCCTCCTGGAACTCCGCCAACAGTGCCCTCGGAACGCGGATCTGCACGTTCTTGCAGCCGTCGAACACGCCCTTTCCGATTGGCATCTGGCTCGGGTGGATGGCCTCGTAGTGGTCGTCGCCCATATCCGAAGAGAGAACGACATCGAAGTATTCAAGGTTCTCGCAGTTGGCGAACGCCGAGTCGCCGATGGCGATGTTGAAGTCGTAGTAGATGTCTGACGCATCCGCCATGATCTGCTCGAACTGCACCTGTTGGATGTCCGAATTGCCCTTGAACGCTCCAGCCCAGATTTTGGTCGTGTTATAGTTGTAGGTTTCTCCTATGTCTTGGTATATTCTGAGCGTGGTCTTGTTGCTTGCCGCGCCTTCCACATGCACCATCCAGACGTTCGCATCGTTTTTTCCTTTCTTGACAACCATGCTTCCTTTCGCGTCGCGGTTGCGGTCGTAAACATACTTCACACCGTCCGTACTCCAGTTGACGGTGCTGCGCATGCTCGTCGTAGGCACGAGGAAGGATTTGTAGCTGCTCCAAAGTGAGTCGTTGCAGAACGCCTCGTAATACTCGGCATCGACGTAGATCTTAGCGTTCGGACATTGGGCGAACATCTGCTTGCCTGCTGGTTTGACGTCGTCCGGACGGAGCATCACGATGTGGTCGTCGTCCGCATACATGGTGTAGCGCATATAGAGGCTCTTGAACGTCGCATCGAACGCATAGTCGGCAATGGTAATGTCGAGCCAGTTGCTGGCTTTCGTGCCTGACAAGTTGCTGTTGTTGTCGATGAAGTCGAGGCTCTCAATGCCTTTTAGGTTCTCGATGGACTTGGTCCGGTAGCTGTTCCACGAGCCTATGTCGTTGATGACGTGGAAGTTCTTCTTCGACTTGTCGTCCACGTCCGTAACCTTCGTGATGTAGGTTTTTCCACCATTCTCAGCGACATCGGTCGCTCCCGTCAGGGCGTATACCAGTCCGTCCTCAACGTAGGTGTCGTTGTTGTTCGTGATCTTGACGAGGTTCTCGCCCCAGATGTCTGCGGATTCCGTCGCGGAGCCGTCAATAGTGATTACCACCGTACCGTTCGGCTTGTCCACATAGCAGTCTGTCATGGTTGTGGCAGAGCCGTCGACTGAGCCGACAACGCCGCCCACCTTCGACGTTCCGTCCACCAAGGATGTTCCGACGACGTAACACCGTGCGATGGCGACACCCGATTCTATGCGCCCGGCGATACCGCCCACATAGCTCTTCTGATTGTTGATGGTGCCTTGGAACGAGCATGCCTCGATCCTTGCGCCAGACTCCGCCTTACCGACGATACCGCCGACGTAGTTCCTTTCATTCTCTGTCAACTCAGTGCCGACGAGGACAGCCTCCACGACGTGGCAGTCGCCTATCAGACAAGAGTCGCCCGAGTTTGTCGCATAGCCGGCGATGAAGCCCACATAGCCGTAACTATTATTAATGGTTGGATTTTTAAGGACGATGTTTTTCACCGCTCCTTCAGATATATATCCGAAAAGACCCGCATACTCCTGGTCGGCGATGACGAGATTGGAGATGCTGTGGTCTTGTCCGTCGAATTGTCCCTTGAAAGGGTTCGTCTTTGAACCTATTGGGGTGAAGGACTTGATTTTACTCATGTCGATGTCTGCCATCAACTTGCACTTCGCATCCGTCGCGTTATTCTGGTTCACCATTTCTTCGAATTTCTGCAACTGGGTGGCAGTGTGGATCTCGTACCAGCCGTCATAGCTCTTTGGCTCGTCCGAGAACGACTCCGCGGCGCAAATTCTGCCGCTCGTCCCTTCACTCGTCACCTTCACGGCAGACTCCACGAGGCAGTCTACGAGGGTGTTCGCTTTACTCTTCTCGGAGCAGAGTCCAGCGACTCCACCCACATTGTTGGCACCCCAAACGTGGATCCACGACTTCTTCTCGGCTTTCAGCAGGCAACGCTCAATGGTCGAGTTTTCCGCCGTTCCGACGATACCGCCCACATTCTGGCACTCCACCATGATGTAGCCCTCCGCCTGACAATCGGCGACGGTTCCATGCTCAATGTAACCCACGATGCCTCCCACGGAATTGAGTTTTCCGTAGATACTGTCCACCAACTCGAAGGCGACACCGCTCACCGAGCAGTTGCTGATGACGGCGTCTTTCGCATAACCGCAGACGACACCCATGCCGGTGCCACCTTGCACGCTCTCGCCCGTCACAGCCGTAACGCCCTGCACTTCAACGCTGTCGATGGTTGCACCATCCACATAGCCGAACAAGCCGCAACCGGCTCCTGGAACTAATTTGAGATTACTGAGGGCGTGTCCACCACCGGCGAAACTTCCCTTGAAAGGGTTGGACTCCGAACCGATGTGGTTGAGAGCCAAGCTGCTGAGGTCGATGTCGGCGGTGAGCCGTCCGTCGATCTCGTTGTCGCCCGAGTTCACCTTGTCGGCGAACCACGCCAAATCATCGGCCGTGGCGAGTTCATAGTACCCGTCAGAGCCTTGCGTCGGGTCGGCTGCCACAGTACTTGCAACGCTCGTCCAAAACAATAGGAACAAGAGGGACAGACACTGCCGAACGCCTCTTTCCGAAAGTTTTACTCTCATAAATTTTTGGTTTTTATTATTGAATTTTCTCATCTAATCAATCGTCTAACCACATAAGGCACGCATTACCGTATGCCGTCAAAAAAATTTTGCAAAGGTAGAGATTTATTTCAAATTATAGATGTTTGTTCCTGATAATAATTAATTTTGCCCAAAAGCAGACTACCAAATGAATATAGAGATTGAAAGAAAATTCCTGATGCGGAATGAAACTTGGCGCGACGCAGGTTCCGTGGGCGTGTTGTACAAGCAAGCCTATTTGAACGAGAAAGGCGACAACACCGTGCGCGTGCGCATTGAAGGCGATAAAGGAAAACTGACCATCAAAAGCAAAGCCACAAACATCTCGAGGATGGAGTTTGAGTACGACATACCGATGGAGGATGCGGAAAATATGTTCAAAATAGCGAAGACCGCAACGGTCGAGAAACTGCGCCACAAAATTATGTTCGAAGGGAAGTGCTGGGAGGTGGATGAGTTTCTGGGGGACAACGCCGGGTTGGTAGTGGCTGAGATAGAGCTGAAATCGGAGGATGAACCATTTGCCAAACCCTCGTGGATAGGCGAGGAGGTGTCTGGCGACAAGCGCTACACTAACGCCAACTTAGCACGCAAGCCCTTCAAGGAGTGGGGCGGGTCAAAATTTTAGGTAGTACTCTTTTGTAAGGTTCTTGTACTCTTCGGAGTATTGGTGGCGACCGCCTGCTTCTATCACCAAATCAGCCTCAACACATTCAAAAGGTTGGAACGAGAACTCTGCCAAAAACCGTTTTGGTGAAGCTGTCGGGGTGGGGTAGACTCTCAGTATACGCCGTGGAAGCAGTTTATGCGCCTCTGCCATTTCAATGAATGACGCTTGCTCAGGATAGGGGAGGACAACCGAAAATAACCCATCCGGCGAGAGGAGGCGGGCAACTCCCGAAAGCAAGTCCCCGTAGGTGAGTGATGCTGTGTGCCGTGCCGCTGTCCGTCCGCCGTCGGGCGACTGTAACGAATGGTTGAAGTAGGGGGGATTGCTGATGATATGGTTGAAACGCTCCGTCCCATCTACCGAGAAATTTTGAAGAGAAACATTCTCAATTTGGATTCTATCTGCCCACGGACTTCGGGAAGCGTTTCCCTGGGCTTGCCTTGCCGCCGCTGTATCTATCTCAATTCCAACGATTTGGGCCTTAGAGCGTTGTGCCGTCATCAGAGAGAGGAGTCCCGTCCCCGCCCCGATATCCAAAATGCGGATGGCGTTCTCCACGCAAGCCCATGCTCCGAGGAGAACGCCATCTGTTCCTACTTTCATTGCACAATTCTCCTGATACACAGTGAATTGCTTGAATTGGAAATAAGGGTTTGGCATACTATCTCACCCTTGTATATCGTAGAATCCTAACGGATTCCGTATTTGATTTTCACGGTTGTAAGCATCCGCTTCGTGTCGAGCGTGAAGTCGTTCTGCATAATCCAGTTGTAATAGCCTGGATCCGAGAGCAATACTTCTGCCAATTTTTTTCCTTTGTATTTGCCGAAGTTGACGATCTCCTCTTTTTTTTCATTGTAGATGAAGCGTCCGGCGAAATCCACATTGTTGTTGTGCGATGAGAAGTCCGCAAGGAACTCCACATCGTTTTTCAGGTCTTGGTAATGGTCTAACTGAGCCTTCAGTACCTCGTAGGTGGCGAGGGTGTCTGCCTCGGCGCCGTGGGCTCCCTCTAAATCTTTGTGGCAGTAGAACTTATAGGCGGCGGTGAGGGTGCGCTGCTCTTTTTTGTTGAAGATGACTTGCGCATCCACTGAGCGGCACTTGCGGAGGTCGATATCCACCCCGGCGCGTAGAAACTCCTCCGCCAACATTGGGATGTCGAAACGGTTGAGGTTGTAGCCGCCCAAGTCGCACCCCTTGATCCACTCGGCGAGCGACTTGGCAATCTCCTTGAATGTCGGTTTGTCTGCAAGATCCTCATCGTGGATGTGGGTCAGGTCGCTCACCTCCTTCGGCAATGGGATTTGCTCACCTAAGCAATCCACAGGTTTCACTCTTCGTGTTTTCACCTCTTGGTCGCCATTGACGGAGATCTTAACAGCGGAAATCTCAATGATCCTATCGCTCGCAATGTTCAATCCCGTCGTTTCCAAATCAAAGAAGACGATGGGCCGCTTCAAATTCAGTTCCATTCTACTAACATTTTTTCAAAACGGATATTGAGGATTAGTCTGGCAACTGCATAGGCATCAGCAGCATCAGCACGTCCTCGTTTTCTTTCTGCTCCAATGGGAGGAGGATTCCGGCGTGGGTAGGGTCAAGAAGTTCCATCACCACGTTGTCTGCATCGATATTGTTCAACATATCAATCAAGATGGAGCATTTGAAGCCGATGGACATTGGTTCGCCCTCGTAGCTGCACGCCAGCGTCTCGGTGGCAGAGATTGAGAAATCGAAATCCTGTGCGGAGCAGGTGAGTTTGCCTGGCTCCAAATCTATCTTCACGAGGTTGGTAGACTGGCTTGCGTAGACCGACGTACGGCGCAGGGCGGTTAGGAATCCGTTATGCTCAACAGTCGCTTTGTTCGGGTTGTCGATGCTGATGACGGAGTTGTAGTTGAAGTAAACTCCCTCGATTTGGCGGCAAGTCATCTGATAATCCGACAAGGTGAAATAGACATTCTTAGTGTCGAACTGCACCTTCACATCGCCTGCCTCTTTCGGAAGAATGGCTTTCAGCAGTGCAACTGGCTTCTTCGGAAGGATGAAAGAGCAATCCTCCTCGCCCTTTGCGGCGGTGGTGGTAACACGCACCAGTTTATGGCCGTCGGTAGCGACGAACTTAATGTTCTCAGTGGTTACATCTATAAAGATACCTCCCATCACTGGACGCAACTCATCGTCGCTGGTGGCGAACGAGGTCGACGCGATGCCCGTGTTCATCACATTAGCGGGGATGGAGAATGTGTGGCAATCCTCGCTTAGCGTGCGCATTTGCGGAAACTCGTCTGCATTCTGCCCGATGAAATTGTACTCTCCGTAGTTGGATTTGATGGTCATAGCGTAACTCTCATCGTTGATGGAGAAAGTGAGTGGCTCGTCGGAAAACTCCTTCAACGTGTCCAAAAGGATTTTTGCGGATAACGCAACCAAGCCGCTGCCCTCTGACGAGGTGAGTTCGATGGTGGTTACCATCGTCGTCTCCATATCTGCCGCAGTGATGGTCAGCACGCCATCGTGGAGGTCGAAAAGGAAATTATCCAAAATCGGCAACGTATTTTTTGAGTTTATCACACGACTAATCGTCTGTAAATGAGCCAACAAACTGGCGCTCGAAACTGAGAAATTCATATTGTGTATTTATTATTTTTTTCGAAATTTCACCCCGACAGGGAAGTACAAATATATGGAATTTTCAGATTAATCCGTCCCTTCTTCCCTCCTTTATTTTGCATATCTTTTTCTACGCACAAGATATGAGACACCGCCAAAGGCGAGCAAGCAGACTATCGGCAGAACAATGTTGCAGACCTGCCAGAATCTGCGTTGTCCGATTGCCGCCGGCTTGTTGAGCAGCCTCAACTGCACCTCGCGCGAGCGGAGCTGCATCCAGCCATCGTCGTCTGTCAGATAGTTCACGGCGTTGAGTAGGAACTCGCTGTTTCCGAATTTCTGATTCATATAGCGGTCGTACCCCAAGGGGAGGTAATTGGCGCTTGCGCCGCTACCCTGCACATCGTTGCGCACAACGTCGCCGTCCGACACCACAATCATTTTCGTTGGCTTGCTTTCGGGTTGTATGGCATTTGCGCCCGACACGCCTTGCGGCACCATCCTGTTGGAAAACACCGATGGGAAGACGCCCTCCAAAAGGGCTGCCGAAATGGCGTTGCGTGTGTTGAAGTAGTAGCCCGTCTGCTCCACATTGACGATGTCCATACTCACAAACGAAGGCACCGTCTGCAAGTGTGTCCCCGTGGAGGAGACCAACAGCGGTGTTTTCCGCACTTGCTTATCTTCTAAATTCACGAAGTCGATGGAACTGACGAACTCGGTTTTTACGGGGGCGACATTCTTCGAAATAGGGTGTACTGGGACGGTGAGCAGCAATGGCGAATAATACCACGGCATAGGTTCATACTTTGGTGCGTCGCCTTGCCGGGCAGTGTTGACAGGCACCAAGGCACACTGCACATCCTGCACCAAATCGGCGTTGATGCGTATGCCATACTTAAAAAGCTGGTCTGACAGGTTCACATCATTTTCCACCCCGATGGTTTGCGAAGCCGTGGCGAGACTGTCGAGCGAGATGCGTGCGCCATCCACCAACCACAGTATCCTGCCGCCCGACATAAGGTATTGGTCTAACACGAATTTGTCCGCTTCAGAGAATTTCCCCGTGGGACCTGCCACGATAACCGCCTCGTAGCCGTCCAATTCGCCCACAGCCCCCGACAGCACGCCGCGGTCTACCTGGTAGTAGCGGCTCAGCGTCTTTGTGAAATCGTAGACAAAAGGTTCGGGATATTCGCCGTGTCCCTCGATGAAAGCGACTTTTTGGATTTTCTTTGTTGTGATGATGCGCAGCGCGTCGGTCAGTTCATACTCCAGTGTTTCAATGGAGATGTTAAGGTTTTCCTCGCCCGATTTGCTCGGGATGTTCTTCAGCAGGTTCACGCAGCGGCTTTTGCCATTGTAGGATATTTCCACCCATGGGTAGACCACCTTTTGTCGCGACTCGCCCTCGGCATCTTTGTCGTAGACCATAATGCCGCGCATCCCTTTTTTCTCCAAGCGTGCGTACTCCTTCTCTCGCTCATCGTTCGTAACGCCGGCGGAAGGATTTTCAAAATGGTACTTTACACGTTTTCCGGCGTAGGCGTCAAACTCGTCGAGCAACTCCTTGGTGGCGCGTCGCAAGCGTAGGAACCCGGCGTTGAGGTCGCCATCCAGATAGATGGTAACGTCTACTTCCTCGGTGAACCCTTCTAAGAGGTGTTTCGTATTGTCCGCCAGCGTGTAACGCTTCTCCGACGTCAGGTCTAAACGGAAAAAGAAATGTTCCGCCAGCACGCAGATCAATATGACACCTGCGATGAACAGCGCGATATGTAGGATTTTCTTCGGTATCATTTCCATTCTAATGATTCAACTAACCGGACGATGTCTTCGCGGATGAAATCCACCACCGGTGCGATGGAGTCCTTATTCGGGTTGGCGTTGAAGTAGAGTGCGCCGCGAAGGAAGTGGCGGGTGCTGTCCGACATTACGAACTGCACGTTAGAGGCGGTGTTACCCTTCAACTCGTACAACACGCCGTACACCCGACGTTCGTCGTTGAGGTACATTTGCTCGGTGATGGCGTCGGCCTTCACTGTGTGCGGTTTGTAGACCAACCGGCGAGCATCCTCGCTGAGCATCTGGAAATTTCCGTGCAACGTGCGGTAGGTGCAGTAGATTTTGGCGTTGAACTGCGGATAAACCACATCCAGCCACGCTGAGTCTTGCTCCGCCCCTTTCAAATCGACCTTTGCCACGTTCTCGGCATAGTCGAACGTGCAGGGGAACCCGTCGTGCGAGAATGTCGCATACTCCTTTTCTGGCAGATCGATTCTGAAGTACCCTCTTGGTTTCGGCATCGTGTTGCTGCACGAGAGTGCCGATGCCGCCATGCAGGCAGCCATCAGCAGCCGCAATATAATTCCACACTTACGCATCTTCTATCGTCAGTATTATTTCTCTGATTCTTCGTTTGTCTTCCGACACGATTTCAAACACATAATTTTCCACCGTGATTTTCTCGCCTTTGGCAGGAATGTAGCCTTTGATTTCGAGGATAAGTCCGGCAAGGGTGTCCGCCTCGCCCTCGAAAGGTTCGAAGACATCTTTTTCGACGCCGTCAAGGCGGTAGAAGTCGGAAAGGAGCAGTTTTCCGTCTAACAGGTACGACTGGCCGCTCAGTTGTGTTACTTGCGTCTCCTCCTCGTCGTGCTCGTCGCAGATGTCGCCTACAATCACCTCGATGATGTCCTCCATTGTTACGATGCCGGCGGTGCCGCCGAACTCGTCCACCACGATGGCCATGTGGATGTGCTTCTGCTGGAACTCCTTGAATAGGTCGTCGATCTTCTTGTTTTCGGGGACGAAGTAGGGTTCGCGGATGAAGTTTTGCCAGTTGAAATCCTTATTCTGGTCTGTATATTGGAGGAAATCCTTGATGTAGAGGATTCCTTTCACATAGTCGATGGAGCCGCAGTAGACGGGCAGTCGCGAATATTCTGACTCGCGGATGATTTTCAGCACCGTCTCGAAATCGCTTTCATAGTCGATATCCACGATGTCGACTCTCGGCTGCATAATCTCGTCGACGTTCGTCTTGCCGAAGTTGACCATTCCGCGGAGCATCTCTTTTTCGTCTGGACTCTCGGCGGCAGTCATATTCAGTGTGTCGGAAATATCGTCTATCGCTGCGCTGCGCTGTGTGCGCGATTCAAGTCGCCGCTCAACGACTCCCGTCGAATTGACAAGAAATTTGACGAATGGGTGGAATAGGAAGCCAAAGAAAGAAACGATGCGGGCTCCCCGGCACAGCGTGAATGGGTTCTCTTTCTTCGCCATTCGCTCGGGAATGAACTCCGTGAAGATAAAAAGCAGGATGAAGAGGATAAGTAGACAAATGATGCAGATGCCCCACTCGGGAATCTCAAGCAGGTAGAAAAGGTGACCCAGCAAGAAATCTCCGACGACAAGTGAGAAAGCGATGGTGAAATAGCGCGATACGATCACAGCCCCCAACGTGTCCAATGGGTTCTCCGACAATACTTTAAGCCGGTCGAACTTGCGGTCGGTGGAGAGTTTCACTTCTGCCACTTCACTGGCGGAGAGTGAAAAAAACTCGGACTCGAAATAAGAGATAAATGAGAGGAACGCAAACGAAAGAACCGTCAGCAACGCTGCGAAACCGTACACCAGCGGACTGTAATCGTCCGCCCCAAAGAAAGAAAGACCTATCTGGTCGAATAAGGGAATATCCAAATTAGTAGGATTTTGTTAAACAAGCAAGGACGGATTTTTTCCGTCCCTGCAAATATAGAAAATAATAACAATGTGTTATAACCTTTGTCGCAATTAACGTTAGAATGGCAAATCGTCCACCGAATCCTCCACTGGTGGAAGAGGGGGTTGAGGTGCGTCTTGCTGAGGGGCTGCTGCCTGCAATGGCTGTGTGCCGCCTTCTGGTTTTTTGCCTACCAATTCGAGATGGTCTACCATCACTTCGGTGGTGTAGCGTGTCACGTTGTTTTGGTCTGTCCAAGAGCGTGTGCGGAGTTTGCCCTCCACGTAGATTTGCGTGCCTTTACGCACGTACGACTCTACCACCTTGGCGAGCCCGCGCCACACAACGAGGTTGTGCCACTCGGTTTTTTCTGGCACCTCGGAGCCATCTTGACGTTTGAAGCCACGCTCAGTGGTGGCGAGGGAGAAGTTTGCAACAGGCACGTCTTTTTCCACATACCTCACTTCGGGGTCTCTGCCCACGTTTCCCAATAAAATCACTTTATTCACAGACATAGATTAAATCATTTAAAGTTATACCTTTTATCTAATTATCTTTTCGCGGTAAAAATACACTTTTTACTGATATGAATGGAATATTTTCAAGATTTATTCCAAAATGTCACCTTAGATTATAATGCGTCAACGTGTATGTCTCTGAATCCTAAGAAGTAGAGTATGCCGTCCAACCCGATGGTGGAGATGGATTGCTGCGCGTTGGCCTTTACCTTCGGTTTCGCATGGAAGGCGATGCCCAAGCCGGCGAGGTTGAGCATTGGGAGGTCGTTTGCGCCGTCGCCCACGGCGATGACTTGCTCCAAGTCTATTTTCTCCACTTGGGCGATGAGGTTGAGCAGTTCGGCTTTGCGTGCGCCATCTACGATGTCGCCCACATAGCGGCCGGTCAGCTTCCCGTCCTTTATCTCTAATTTATTGGCATAGACATAATCTACGCCGAATCGGTCTTGCAGATACTTCCCAAAGTAGGTGAACCCTCCCGAGAGGATGGCGATTTTGAAACCGCATTTTTTCAGGACACCCATCAGTCGGTCCGCCCCGTCCATAATGGGGAGGTTCTCGGCGATGTCGCGCATCACGCTCTCGTCCAAGCCCTTGAGCAGAGCCACCCTGCGGGTGAAACTCTCTTTGAAGTCAATCTCGCCTCGCATGGCAGACTCGGTGATTTTGCGCACTTCGTCGCCCACGCCGGCACGGTCTGCCAATTCGTCTATCACCTCTGTTTTAATCAGTGTAGAGTCCATATCGAAGCACACCAAACGGCGGTTTCGCCTGTATAGGTCGTCTTTCTGAAATGAGATGTCTACATTCTCCTGCGCCGAAATCTCCATAAATTTGGAGGAGAGCCGCTCCTTGTCTGCCAACTCGCCGCGCACGGAAAACTCAATGCACGAGCGTTCGTGTTCATAATCGTCCGTTATCGAAGGGCGACCTGTGAGCCGCTTGATAGAGTCGATGTTCATCTCCTGCTCTGCCACTGCTTTGGAGACAAGTGCCATCTGGCGCGCCGTAATCACGTGGCCCAGCATCGTTACCACGTAGCGTCCCTTGCCCTGGCGGTCTACCCAGTTGTCATATTCGTCTAACGAGACTGGTGTGAAGCGCACTTGCACATTCAGTTCGTAGCACTTGAAAAGTATGTCTTTGAGGATGTTACCCGACTGCGAGCCATCTTCTATCTTCACCAAAAAACCGAGTGAGAGCGTGTGGTG
Organism: Paludibacteraceae bacterium; assembly: GCA_963631545.1. Lineage (GTDB taxonomy): Bacteria > Bacteroidota > Bacteroidia > Bacteroidales > Paludibacteraceae > UBA1181. The sequence continues at coordinate 23,006 of CAVGRN010000022.1, forward strand.
GATGTCCGCCTGGCCCACATCAAGAATTTTCGCGTTGTGCCGTCCCAAAATCTCAGTGATGGACGCCGTCACCCACGGACGGTCCTCGCCGTGTATGTTTATCAAGATGATCTCGCTTGCCATAATACCTCGTTGCTGTTTTTTAGCGCGCAAAATTAGCGTACTTTATATAAATGTACCAAATGTGGAATTGAATATCCCGCGCAGAGTCTGCAAATTTCTGGGTAAGGCGGGCTTGCGGCGGTGGAAACCTCAATAAGCGTTCTCTTCCCCACGGATCATATTTTTTATTGTCTTGAAGATGATGCGGATGTCTAACCAGAACGTCCAATTCTCAATGTACCACACGTCTTGTTTCACGCGGCCCTCCATTTCAGAGAGTTCTTTCGTTTCGCCCCTGAAGCCTGTAACCTGCGCCCAGCCGGTGATGCCTGGTTTCGCATAGTGGCGCACCATATATTTGTCAATCAGTTTAGAATAGGTCTCCGTGTGTTTGAGCATGTGCGGGCGCGGACCCACGACGGACATATCGCCCACCAGCACATTCAGGAATTGCGGCGTTTCGTCTAAGTTTGTTTTCCGTAGGAATGAGCCGATACGCGTCACGCGGCAGTCGTCCTTAGTGGCTTGTACGGTGTCTGCATCCTTGTTTACCTCCATTGTTCTGAATTTCAAGCAATTGAAGGTGTTTCCGTTTTCTCCCGTTCTTTTTTGTTTGAAGAAGATGGGACCCTTGGAGGTGAGTTTGATGATCGTCCCGATGATGATGAATAGGAATGGGAAAATGGTGAGCAGGAAGCAGAGGGAGAAAACGATGTCGAAAGTGCGTTTCAGCAATCGGTTGTAGGATTTCAGCAGGGGCTCGCTGCGAAGGAACACCACGGGGATGGACTTGTCCAAGAAGCCCAACGAAACGGAACGCGACACAAACCGCATAAAGTCTGGAATGATGAGGAACCGTATCATATTGTTCTCTGCATAGCGCATAATGGGCAAAGCCTTGCGATCGTCGCCGGCGGGCAGGGCGCAGATAACCTCGTCCACGCCATTCTGCTTGATGAACTCTTCCACCTCGTCGAGTTTCCCCTTCACGAGGGTAGGGTCTACGCGGTAGTCTTCTGGGTTGCGGTCGTCAAAAAATCCCAAGAACTTGTAACCGTATATTTCGTTGGTGATGTTGCTGTTGTACACCTCGTTGGCGATGCGCCCCGCCCCCAAGATGATGATGTTGCGCGAGTTCCCGCCGCGGCTGCGGTAGCGTGTCAGTGCGTGCCGGATGCTAATGCGCCAGATGGAGACGGAAACGAAGAGCAGGGTGAAATAGGCGAACCAGTAGCCCACGGAGAGGATGGAACTCTCCAAAATCAGCAGAGCCGCCAGTAGCACGACGGCGAACATAGTGACGGTACGCGCCACCAATTCCATAATTTTCTCGGAGTAGACCACACGCCTATCCAAGATCACACCGCAGTTGAAAAGACTCAGCGCGTATGCCATATTCACCAGCACGAAGTCGTATTTCATCTGCATCAACTCAATTCCGCCCCGGTGGCGGTAGAACAGGTACATTGCCAAAATGAACAGCGCATTCACCAATATCAGGTCGCCCACAGCCACTGCAAAGCGGATGCTGAATATATGCTGTCTTTGTCTTGTAGTCCTCATCTCTCGTAAAATTTTTCAGCCTGAGTCAGTTATCGGAATCTTCCTTCCGATGGTTCCGATGCTTGGTAAGGCTTTCACTTGTCAAATCCGCACCACAACGCCAATTTTGCAATATCTACAGTCTAAATTCGTTACGATAATGATAAAAGCGTATGGCGTAAGGTTTCTTCACGCATACTTTTGTCAAATATGCGTTTTACAAAGGTATAACAAAGTTTGTTACCGATAAACCGCATTTTTCTTCTTTTTCTGCTAAATTTGCGTTCGGTAAAATATAATATTTTAATATGGGTATCAACAGCTTTTTGTCCAAGATATTTGGAAACAAGGCGCAGAGAGATATGCGGGAGATTCAACCGTATGTGGAAAAAGTGAGGAGTTTCGCTCCGGAGATGGAATCGTTGTCAAATGACGGGCTCCGTGCCAGGAGTGAATCCATCAAGAATAAGGTAAGGGCGTATGTGGCTGCCGAGGTGGCTCGCATGGCTGAACTCAAGGCTATGATCGATGGCCAGGAGATTGAGGAGCGTGAGCGCACTTACGAGGAAATCGACAAGTTAGACAAGGTCATCGTCGAGAAATATGAGGAGGTGCTGGAAGAAGTCCTTCCAGAGGTGTTCGCCATCGTACGCGACACTGCCCGTCGTTTCGCCTCTAACGAGACGGTCGAGGTAACCGCCAACGACATGGACCGTGAGCTGGCTGCCACCCACGACTTTGTGGACATCGACGGCGACAAGGCCATCTACCACAACCACTGGAAGGCGGGCGGCAACGACACCGTGTGGAATATGGTGCATTATGATGTGCAGATATTCGGTGGCGTGGTTCTTCACAAAGGAAAAATCGCCGAGATGGCAACGGGTGAGGGTAAAACCCTCGTGGCCACGCTGCCTGTCTTCTTGAACGCCCTGACGGGTAATGGCGTACACGTCATCACCGTCAACGACTACCTGTCTAAACGTGACTCCGAGTGGATGGGGCCATTGTATATGTTCCACGGACTGACTGTGGATTGTATCGACAAACACCGCCCTAACTCGCCTGAACGCCGAAAGGCTTATATGGCAGACATCACCTTCGGTACGAACAACGAATTCGGTTTCGACTATCTGCGCGATAATATGGCCACGCTGCCGCAAGACCTTGTGCAGCGCAAACACAACTTCGCCATTGTGGATGAGGTCGACTCGGTGTTGATTGACGACGCCCGCACGCCGTTGATTATTTCTGGTCCCGTGCCAAAAGGCGAGGATCAGCAGTTTGACGTGTTGCGTCCTCGCGTTGAGAAGTTGGTGGCTTTGCAGCGCACTATGGCGACGCAGTATCTCTCGGAGGCGAAGAATCTTTTGAAATCCGAAGATAAAAAAGACCAGGAGGCAGGTGCTTTGGCACTCTTCCGCTCGTATAAGGCGTTGCCTAAGAACACGCCGCTCATCAAGTTCCTGAGCGAGCAGGGCAACAAGTCTATTTTGCTCTCCACCGAAGAGTATTATATGGCAGAGCAGAACCGCAATATGCATATCGCAACAGACCCTCTTTATTTTGTGATTGACGAGAAGAACCGCTCTATCGAGTTGACCGACAAGGGAATCGACGCGCTGACGGGCGCATCGGAGGATCCCGAGTTCTTCGTCTTGCCAGACATCACTTCGCAGTTGGCCGAGTTGGACAGGGACTCGATGACCAAGGAGGAACTCCAAAACAAAAAGGACGAGTTGATGCAGAACTACTCCATCAAGTTGGAGCGTGTGCACACCATCAACCAGTTGCTCAAGGCTTACACGCTCTTTGAGAAGGATCAGGAATATGTGGTGATAGACAACCAGGTGAAGATTGTGGACGAACAGACGGGCCGTATTATGGAGGGCCGCCGCTACTCCGACGGTTTGCACCAGGCCATCGAGGCTAAGGAGGGTGTCAAAGTTGAGGCTGCCACGCAGACATTCGCCACCATCACCTTGCAGAATTACTTCCGCATGTACCATAAGTTAGCGGGTATGACCGGTACTGCCGAGACGGAGGCTGGCGAGTTCTGGAACATCTACAAACTTGATGTCGTGGTTATCCCAACGAACAAACCGATTGCCCGTATCGATATGGACGACCGTGTGTACCGCACCAAGCGCGAGAAGTACAACGCCGTCATCGACGAGATTTGCCGATTGGTGGAGGGCGGCCGCCCAGTGTTGGTGGGTACTACTTCCGTCGAGATTTCGGAGTTGCTCAGCCGCATGTTGAAGTTGAGGAACATCGAGCATAACGTGTTGAACGCCAAGCTGCACCAGAAGGAGGCAGACATTGTGGCTCAGGCGGGTCTCGGCAAGACGGTTACCATTGCCACCAATATGGCAGGTCGTGGTACGGATATCAAACTTTCTGACGAGGTGAAGGCTGCCGGAGGTTTGGCGATCATCGGTACGGAGCGCCACGAGTCGCGCCGTGTGGACAGACAGTTGCGCGGTCGTGCCGGTCGTCAGGGAGATCCGGGTTCTTCTATCTTCTATGTTTCTTTGGAAGATAACTTGATGCGCCTCTTCGGTTCGGAACGTATATCTAAGGTGATGGACAAGTTGGGCTTCACCGAGGGTGAGGTGATCGAGCATAGTATGATCTCGAAGTCTATCGAGCGCGCGCAGAAGAAGGTGGAGGAGAACCACTTCGGTGTCCGCAAGCGTTTGCTTGAGTATGATGACGTGATGAACGCACAGCGTGAGGTGATCTACAAGAAACGCCGCCAGACGTTGTTGGGCGAGCGTCTTGGAGTGAACATTATGAATATGATATATGACTCTGCCCAGATGATTGTGGACGAGTCGAAGCCGACCCTATCCTACGACGTTTTCGAGGAGCAGGTGATGGTGATTTTCGCCATCGACACGCCTATCTCCGAAGAGGATTTCAAGGAGAAGAAGGCGGATGCGATTGTCGAGATACTTTTCAAGGCGGCAATGGATTCGTTCAAGCGGAAGATGGAACACATCTCCGAGGTGGCAGACCCAGTCATCCAAAAAGTGTACGAGGAGCAGGGGCAGCAGTATGAGCGCATTCTGATTCCTATCACCGATGGCAAACGGCTCTTCAACATCCCGGTTAGTCTGAAGACGGCTGCCGAGACCAACAGTAAAGAGGTGGTGAAGGTGTTTGAGAAGATGATCCTCTTGCATGTGATAGACGAGAATTGGAAGGAACACCTCCGCGAGATGGACGAGTTGCGCAACTCCGTCCAGAATGCAAGTTACGAGCAGAAGGATCCACTCTTGATCTATAAATTGGAATCGTACAACCTCTTCAAGAAGATGGTCGACTCAATCAACCGCGAGGCGGTGTCTATCTTGATGCGCGGACAAATCCCGGTGCAGCAACAGCAAGCCGAGGAGGTGCGCGAGGCTGAGCCGGAGAAGAGCGAAGACCTCTCGCAATACCAATCCAACCGCGGCGGCGACGAGGGCGAGCCTCAGCAACCATCCCGTCCTAAGCAGCAACCCATGAGGGCTGAGCCTAAGGTGGGACGTAATGACCCTTGTCCGTGCGGCTCGGGCAAGAAGTACAAACATTGCCACGGTAAAGGTCTGTAAACCCTAAGCCGGTCTGTAAAGGCCGGCTATGAGAAATTGAGCATTCTATGTTGGATTACATTGTTTGGACAGTAGACCCGATTCTCTTCTCGCTCGGTCCCATTTCGGTTCGTTGGTACGGACTGATGTGGGCGTTGGGCTTCCTTGTCGGTTTTTGGATTATATCCAAAGTCTACCAGCGGGAAGGCATCCCCGAAGAGCAGACGGAGAAGGTCTTCATCTATATGTTGGTGGGCACGGTGATCGGCGCGCGGCTTGGACACTGTTTCTTCTACGATTTCTCGTATTACGCCAAGCACCCTTTGGAGGTGTTGTGCGTGTGGCAGGGCGGATTGTCGAGCCACGGAGGCGCATGCGGAATCCTCCTTTCGCTGTGGATTTTTAGTAGGAAAGTGGTGAAGAAGAGTTTCATTTGGGTGATGGATCGCATCGTGTTGCCTGTGGCGATTTGCGGTGCGTGCATCCGCTTCGGAAACCTGATGAACCACGAGATTTACGGTCACCCGACGGATTTGCCGTGGGCATTCGAGTTCATCACCAATATACATAGGTGGCAGATGGGTGCGGAGCCGATTTTCTCCGCTCCGAGCCACCCGACGCAGATATACGAGTCGCTCTATTGCTTGGTAACATTCGCCGTGGTGATGTTCCTCTATTGGAAGACCAACGCACGGGAGTTCGAGGGATTCATCTTCGGCGTGTTCCTTATCATGGTGTTCCTGACGAGGTTCTTGCTTGAGTTCATTAAAAACAACCAGGAGGCGTTCGAGGATGGTATGTTGCTCAACATGGGGCAGATCCTGAGTCTGCCGCTGATCATCTGGGGCGCATATCTGCTTTGGAAAAGCGTTTCGCAGATGTTGCGCGGAGATAAGACTTTGAAGTTTACAACTGAATAAAAATATAATCGTATGAGAGTACTGATTCAATCAGACTATAAGGTGGTCTCCCTGTGGGCGGCGAGACACGTGGCACAGCGGATTAATGAGTTCCAGCCAACGGCAGACCGCAAGTTCGTCTTGGGTCTTCCCACGGGATCTTCCCCATTGGGAATGTATCGCGAACTCATCGAGATGAACAAGCGCGGCGAGGTTTCGTTCAAGAATGTCATCACATTCAATATGGACGAGTATGTCAACCTCCCGAAGGAGCATCCTGAGAGTTATTACTCATTCATGTGGAATAATTTCTTCAGCCACATTGATATTCCCGCCAACCAGGTGAATATCCTGAACGGCAACGCAGCCGACCTCCGCAAGGAGTGCGCCGACTATGAGGAGCGTATCAAGGCGGCTGGTGGAATCAACCTTTTTGTGGGCGGCATCGGTCCCGACGGACACATCGCCTTCAACGAGCCGGGTTCTTCCCTCACCTCGCGCACAAGGCTGAAGCACCTCACTACCGACACTATCATCGCCAATTCGCGTTTCTTCGACAATGATATGTCGAAAGTGCCAACCTCGGCTCTGACTGTCGGTGTAGGCACGATTATGGATGCCCAGGAGGTGATGATCATCGCCAACGGCTACAACAAGGCGCGCGCCATCCAACAGGCGGTGGAAGGCGGTGTAAGTCAGATGTGTACGCTGAGCGCATTGCAACTGCACCCTAACGGAATCATCGTGTGCGACGAACTCTCCGCTTTCGAGTTGAAGGTGTCGACCTACCGCTACTTCAAGGATATTGAGAAGGAGAATTTACTTTAAACATCATTTTACAAACTAATTCATATTTTCAATGGATAATGCTTTATTACAAGAGTGTACCGCAAAGGCGAACTCTTGGTTGAATGGTAATTTCGATGCAGAGACAAAGGCAGAGGTGAAGCGTATGTTGGAGAGTTCCGACAAGAACGACCTCATCGACGCATTCTATACGGATCTGGAGTTCGGTACTGGCGGACTCCGCGGAATTATGGGTGTCGGAACAAACCGCATGAACAAGTATGTGGTCGGAATGGCAACTCAAGGATTGGCAAACTACTTGAAGAAGGCTTTCCCTGGAAAGAATGATTTGAGTGTCGTTGTAGGTCATGACTGCCGTAACAACTCACGTCTTTTCGCTGAGATCGTAGCCAACATCTTCTCTGCCAATGGTATTAAGGCATATTTGTTTGAAAGTCTCCGTCCAACGCCAGAGATTTCATTCGCCATTCGTCAGTTGGGTTGCCAAAGTGGTGTGAACATCACTGCGTCTCACAACCCTAAGGAGTACAATGGTTACAAAGCATATTGGGAGGATGGTGCGCAAGTACTCGCTCCACACGATAAAGGTATCATCGCTGAGGTAAACAAGGTGAAGGTAGACGACGTTAAGTTCGAGCCTAACAAGGACCTCATCAAGATCATCGGTGGTGAGATGGACTTTGACTATATGACTGCCGTTAAGGAGGCAATGGTCGACCAAGATGTTATCCTTCGTCAGAAAGATCTTAACATCGTATATTCTCCACTTCACGGAACAGGACGTGTGATTATTCCGTTGTGTCTCCGTTCATGGGGATTCCAAAACATCAATGTCGTACCTGAGCAGATGGTTATCGACGGAAACTTCCCTACGGTGAAGTCGCCAAACCCAGAGAATGCTGAGGCAATGACAATGGGTATGAACCTCGGTACAAAGCTGGGTGCAGACTTGGTAATCGCTTCCGATCCTGATGCCGACCGTTTGGCAATCGTTTGCCGCGACGACAAGGGTGAGTGGGTGATCATCAATGGTAACCAAACTTGTATGATGTTCTGCTACTACATCATCACCAATATGAAGAAGCTCGGCAAGTTGAAGGGCAATGAGTTCTTGGTGAAGACGATTGTAACCTCAGAGTTGATTCGCGAGATTGCAGACAAGAACAATGTTAAGTTGTATGACGAGTACACTGGATTCAAGTGGATCGCTTACAGAATACGTGTCAACGAAGGAAAGGAGAAGTACATCGGTGGTGGAGAGGAATCATTTGGTTTCTTGCCATACGACAAGGTACGAGACAAAGATTCACCGGCATCTATCTGTTTGATCTGTGAGATTGCAGCGTGGGCAAAAGACAATGGAATGTCGCTCTACGAGTTGTTGATGAACATCTACAAGGAGTACGGTTTCCAGAAGGAGAGTGCGATCAGTGTTGTGAAGCCAGGAAAGAGTGGAGCAGACGAGATCAAGGCGATGATGGAGAATTTCCGTCAGAACCCTCCAAAGGAGTTGGCAGGTTCACCAGTGAAGGTGATGAAGGACTTCAAGACCTTGAAGGAGACTTGCATCAAGTGTGGCACGGTGAAAGACATCAACATGCCAGAGACAGCCAACGTGCTTCAGTTCTTCACTGAGGATGGCACGAAGGTGAGTGTACGTCCATCAGGCACCGAGCCAAAGATCAAGTTCTATGTCGAGGTGAAAGGTGAGATGAAGACTGCAGCCGACTATCCAGCAGCAAGTGAAGCTGCAAACAAGAAGGTAGAGGCGATAAAGAAGTCGTTGGGGTTGTAAGATTTATATGAAGTATAATGAAAGGGGTTGGTGGGTGCCAACCCCTTTT